>JANTHP010000042.1 GCA_024762395.1 Anaerolineae bacterium
GAGGAGGAATCCACACACATGGATGCCCACCTTCGCGGGTATGACAGTCGAGAGACACCTGAATAGTTACAAACAAACTTACCAATGAATATCTCTTACGATGAACAATTACAACCTTATTTAGCCAGTCTGGTTCCACCGCGCCCACCGGAGCTGCAAGCGATGGAAGCGTATGCCCAAAAACATCATTTCCCCATCATAAGCCCCGCATCCGGCCACTTTTGCTACCAAATGACACGCATGATTGGCGCAAAACAGGTTTTTGAAATGGGATCGGGCTTTGGTTACTCGACAGCCTGGTTTGCGCGCGGCGTGCGCGAAAATGGGGGCGGACTGGTGCATCATGTCGTCTGGCACGCAGGACTGTCCAATCAAGCCAAAGGGCATTTGGGCCGTTTAGGCTTGGATGATTTGGTGAAATTCACCGTTGGCGAAGCAGTGGCAGCGCTGCGCGAGATGGCCGGGCCGTTTGATTTGATTTTTATGGACATAAACAAGGACGGCTATCCGGGCGCGCTGCCGGTTATTGCCGAAAAGATTCGGCCGGGCGGAGTTTTGCTGGTTGATAACTTGATATGGTCGGGCCGCATTTTTGACGAAGCCGACCAATCCCCCGCCACGACTGCCATCCGGGAATTTACGCAGCTTATCACCCAATCGCCGAACTGGATTACTTCATTGGCCCCAATTGGCGATGGCCTGATCGTGGCGACGAGGGTATGAACAAGACGGCCGTTCGCCCCCTGACGATTGACGATTACGACACCGTTCTGGCCTTGTGGCAAACCAGCGAAGGGGTTGGCTTGAGTTCGGCCGATACGCGGGAAAGTATTGCCGCTTATTTGCAGCGCAATCCCGGTCAAAGTTTTGTCGCGTTGGCCGGCAAGACTTTGGTTGGCGCTGTTTTGTCGGGGCATGACGGCCGTCGCGGATTCATCCACCACCTGGCCATTCACCCCGATTATCGCCGCCAGGGAATTGGCCGAATGTTAATTGAACATTGCCTGGCCGCACTGCGCGATGCGGGCATTCAAAAATGCCACCTTTTCGTCTTTGGCGAAAATGAAAACGCCATCCATTTTTGGCGCGATACGGGCTGGACGGAACGCATTGAATTGAAGATGTTCTCCCAACACACGGAAAACGGGACGCGAATGAACGCTGAAAACACAGAAAAGCATGACACAATCTAACGAACCCAAATTACCCTTGCCCCTACCGCTGCGCGGCGCCGAAATCGGCTCTTTTGCCCACAACACCATCACTGTGCGCCTGCCGGATATTGCCCGGCGGGCGCTGGCAGAGAATGATTTTCCGCCGGATATAGCTGAACGGATAAACCGGCTGATTGACGAGCTGCCAAACGGCCGTATCCGCGCCTTAACCGACAATGATAATTGGGACAGGTACACGGCCGTCTACGAAGGTCAAAATTGGCTCACCCCGCCCTGGTTCTTTGCCGAAACCTACTTTTACCGCCGCATGATGGAAGCCGTCGGCTATTTTAAGCCCAATCAAATCGGGATTGACCCCTACGCCTACCAAAAACAACACGGATTGGCGGCAGCCTTGCCCGCCGCCCGCGCTCTGGCCGACAACCTAAACAGTTGGCTGGCACAAGGCTGGAACAATCAAGCATTCGGCAAGCTGCTGGCCGTTGATTTATGGGGCAATCAGGCTGATTTGAGCCTATGGCCTTCAGATGAAGGCGGGAAACCCGACCACACAGACGCCGCAGCACAGCAAGAACACACGCTGGTTGACGACACAACGGCCGTCGCCGACCACCTGACCACGCGACTAAAGACTACAAGACTAAAGACTACAAGACTAGACTTCATCATTGACAACGCCGGATTTGAATTAGTCTGCGACCTGGCATTGGCCGACTATTTTTTAAGCGTCACCCATAACAGCGGCGTTCGTTTTCACCTGAAAAATCATCCCACGTTTGTCTCCGATGCAACGATTAAGGATGTGACGGCGACGATTGCGTTTTTGGCAGGGGATGAGGCGAATTCGGTACAGGCGTTGGGGAAAAGATTGGCAGGACACGTGAGCAACGGCCGTCTCCAACTCCACACCCATCCTTACTGGACATCCCCTCTACCCGGTTGGGAAATGCCGCCCGATTTAGACCGCGAATTAGCCGCCGCCGCGCTCCTCATCAGCAAAGGGGACGCCAACTACCGCCGTCTGCTGGGCGACCGCCACTGGCCCATCGCTACGCCATTTTCCCGCATCGTCAACTACTTGCCCACGCCCCTCATCGCCCTGCGAACCCTCAAATCGCCAGTTATGGTCGGCCTAGACGCCAACCGCCCCGCCCAATTGGATCAAAAAGACCCCAACTGGCGCATAAACGGCCGTTGGGGTCTCATTCAACAATACGGGGTAGCGTAGCGCGGTTTGGTAAACCGCGTCAGCGCCCTTTGCCAAACTGTTTTACAAAACTACCCGATTAACGCCAACTTGCACGCCTCCAGATAGGCAGAATCCTTCGCTGCTATACCCAACGCCCGGCGGGCCGCCTCATTGCGATTTTGCTGCAGATATAACAACCCCAGCGAGAAAAAAGCGGCCGGCAAGCGCAGTCCGCCGGAAATCGCTTTCTCATAGCAGCTCACGGCGTCGCCAACCTGTCCCCGCGTTTCAAAATCCATCGCCTGCCCGACTAACGCATCCCGCTCCAACTTACTTAATTTGGCGTTAACGGCCGTATCCTCTTCGCGGAAAATCTCCTCCGCCAACTGGTTCTGGGCCAAACGGCGCGCCGTTTCCACCGGGCCGGCGGGCGCTGGCTGGGCTTGCTGCGCCTGCTTGGCCTCCTGTTCCGCCGCAAACACACTGGCCATCTGGCGCACCATCTGCGTCATACCATCCTCAGATTCAGCGGCGACAGGCTCTTCTTCCACAACCGGTTCCGGCTCGGCAAACGCCTCTTCGCCACCGCGAATCAGTTTTACGGCAACAAGAACATCTTCATTTTCCGGGTCAATCCGCAGCGCCGCCTGGCACATTTGCAGCGCTTTGCGATTATTCCCCCGTTCCTGCAAAATGCGGGCGATGGACAGATAACTTCTCACAGCCTCCCGCAGCTTGTTTTGCCGCTGGAAAATCATCGCCAGCCGCCGGTGGGCAGCCAGCAAGCCGGGTTCTAATCGGACGGCTAACTGCCACATGCTGATGGCTTCATCGTACTGCCGCTGATGCAGCAGCAGCTCACCGGCAGCCATGTAGGTGCGTCCGGCCTCAGTCAACTGGCCCATTCGTTCTTGAATATCGGCCACTTTTCGCAGGTAAGACAGGTCGCCGCCGGAGTAGCGGGCAGCTAATTTGTAACAATCCAAAGCCCTATCCCACTGTTTCAGGCCAAAGCAGGCTTCGCCCAGGCCAACATAAGGCATGGGCGCTTTGGGGAATTCAGCGATGGCGGCGCGAAAAGCGCCCATCGCTTTTTGCCAATTTTCATCGGCGTTGTATTCGAATCCTTTGTTGAGGGCTTTTTCGTATCGGGCGCGATTTTGGGCCACTTTTATCTCCGCAGTTACTGATTGGGGGTTGTCCTGATTTGCACCTTAACGATATACCAGGAAACGGCCGTTCGCAAGCATTTAGTACGAATGTACGAATGTTATCACGTCTGCCGGGGACGGTATTGCAGCGCTTCCGCCAAATGAGCCGGTTGGATATCGTCTTCATCGGCCAAATCGGCAATCGTGCGCGCCACCTTGAGGATGCGGTGGAAGGCGCGGGCGCTGAGACTCATCTGCGTCATCGCGCTTTTCATCAAACGCTGGCCGGTTTCATCCAGTTGACATAATTCACGAACTTCACTTGGCCCCATATCGGCGTTGCAATACAGCCCGCTGTTTTGGAACCGCTGCGTCTGCCGTTTACGCGCCATTTCCACCCGTTCACGAATGCTGGCCGAAGATTCATTACGCTGTTTAGCCGTCAATTTCTCAAAATCCACCCGCGGCACATCAACATGCAAATCAATCCGATCCATCAACGGGCCGGAAATGCGCTTTTGGTAGCGCGTAATCATCGCGTTAGAACAGGTGCAGGCGTGCGTCGGGTCGCCAAAATAGCCGCAAGGGCACGGATTCTGAGCGGCAATAAACATGAAGTTGGCCGGATACGTCACCGTGCCGCTGGCGCGAGAGATGGAGACCTCGCGCGGATTACCTTCCAACGGCTGGCGCAGCACTTCAATCAAATTGGCTCCAAATTCGGGCAGCTCATCCAAAAAAAGCACGCCGCGATGGGCTAATGAAATTTCGCCGGGGCGCGGCCAGGCGCCGCCGCCGACCAATCCGGCATAGCTGATGGTGTGATGGGGGGCGCGGAACGGCCGATTCCGAATCAACGGCGTATCTGATGGCAGCAATCCGGCAACGCTGTAAATCTTCGTCACCTCCAACGCCTCATCCACCGACATGCGCGGCAAGATGCTGGGCAGCGATTTAGCGATGAGTGTTTTGCCCGCACCGGGCGGGCCTGACATGAGCATGTTATGGCCGCCGGCAGCCGCCACTTCCATCGCCCGCTTAACATGTTCCTGCCCCATGATGTCGGCAAAATCGGCAGCGTAGACCGGCTCCTGGCTGAACGCATCTTCCAGGTCAACTGCCAACGGTTCAATGGGCCGCAGCCCCGTCAAATGCCCCACCAAATCGCCCAAGCTGGCGACGGGAATGACTTCAATATCAGGCATTAAGGCGGCTTCTTCAGCGTCAACGGCGGGCACGAAAACGCGCTCGATGCCCTGCGTCCGCGCCAGCGCCGTCATCGGTAAAATTCCTTTGGTGTGGCGGGTTGTGCCATCCAGCGACAACTCGCCAATAAAAATACCGCCTTCCAACTTGTCAGGCCACACCTGCTGTGAAGCGGCCAAGATGCCAACGGCAATAGGTAAATCGTAGGCCGGCCCTTCTTTGCGTAAATCGGCGGGAGCCAAATTGACGGTGAGACGTTTGCCGCCGGGGAATTGAAAGCCGCTGTTTTTAATGGCTGAGTGGACGCGGTCGCGGCTTTCGCGCACGGCGGCATCGGGCAAGCCCACCAAATTGAAGGCGGGAGCGCCGCGAATGATGTCTACTTCAACTTCGACAATATCGGCTTCCAGCCCGACGATGGCGCAGCTGATGACTTTGGCAAGCATGATTTATCCTGTGATTACGGCCGTTTTACGCCGACGGCGCATCTTCTCAATATTCCGGGGGAGAGTTGACAAATTTTCCTATAGCGTTCGTGTAAGACGAAGCGCTAATGAAATTTGTCAACTCTTATCCACGATTTATTAAGATGTTATCCGACGGCATCAAGGGCAAGCGTAAATAAAAAGTAGAGCCGCCTTCATTTCTATTCTCAGCCCATACCTTCCCGCCATGCGCGCGGGCGATTGATTCTACCAGGGCCAATCCCAACCCTGTACCAACCACATCCGTTTTCCCTCTTCCCCGATAAAACTTATCAAAAATAAAAGGGAAATCATTTTCGGCAATACCTATCCCTTGATCTTGGACCGTAATTAAAACTGTATTTGATTCCGTTCTAATGGCGATATCAACTTGCTGCCCCGCTTGCGAGTATTTGAGTGCATTATCTACCAAATTGCTAAACGCGCGGCGCAAATGGGACGCATCGCCAAGCACAAAACTTTCTTCATTGCCAACCGTTAATGTCAACGAAATTTGTTTAGCCAAAGCCTGGCCCAGCAGTTCGCCTGTAACGTCCCGTCCGATAAGAACAATATCGCAAGGTTCAAACTGATGGTCCAACCCGGCATTAACCTGCGCCAGTTCCAGCAAATCATCTACCAGGGCGGCCATATTCGCCGTCGCCTTTTTTGTTTGCTCCACAAACATTTTTTGCTGTTCATTTAATGGGCCGACATCTTCCAACCCACCAATAAAGCCGGCAATGGTATTCAATGGCGCGCGCATGTCATGAGAAACTGTTGTAACAAACTCGTCTTTGGCTTTGTTTAATTCCTTCAATCGCGTAATCTCTTGCAACACCAGAATACGTCCTAAATCGGGAATCGGCGCAACACGCGGCAGCCAAACAGTGCCATCGGAAAGTTCGAGTTCACTCTGGTTAAGACGGCTTTCTTCCATTGGGCGGTTCAACAAAGAAATCAGTTCTTGAGATTGGACCACCTCTGTAACTGGCTGTCCAACACTTCTTTTCGTCAAACCTAACCGGTTTCGCGCTTCCCGGTTGAGTAAAACGACGTTATCAGCTTTATCCATGATCAAAATCGGATAATTGGTGTGTTCCAATGTCGCTTCCAAATGATGTTTGCGCGTTTCAGCATTCTTGAACAAAGATGCATTCGTCACAGCAATGGCCACGGCCGCGGCAATCATGAGCGCGCGCTCTACATCTTGGTCATCAAAATCGCCGTCCAGTTTGTTGAGCAGTTCCATGGCGCCAATGACTTTGCCGCCGAATCGCAAAGGTACACACAGTAATGTCCGCGTCTCAAACCCGGTTAATTCATCCGCTTCGTGATAATGCACGGGATGGGATACAACATCGTTTGTATAAATCCATTTATCCGTTTTTACAACATGACCTACAAAACCTTTGCCAACGGGAACAACAACATGGGACAATTTTTCCGTTGACGTCCCTACATTGGTTAATACGCGCAGGTCTTGCCGTGCCTCATCAAGCAGCCAGACGGAAACGGCTTCAATGTTCCACCTATCATGCACTTGTTTAACTGTCGTTTGTAAAACTTCATCCAGGTCTAACAATGATGTGATGGTTTGGGTAATATCAATGAGGGTATTTAATTCCTCCATCCCCGCCGTCAGCGCTTTATCGGCGGCCTGAAAAACGCGGGCATTTTCCAGGGCAATCGCCGCATAGTCAGCCAGAAAGGATAATAAGAATTCATCCCGCCGGCTAAAGGAGCGAAGCGCGTCGTAATTACTGACGCCCAACACGCCCATGGTAACGCTTCGCAGTTTGAGGGGCACGTATAAAATAGCGCGGGCAAAATAACCGGTTTTGACTTTGATGCCTTGGCCGGAAAAAGTAGAATGGCGCAACGGCCGTCCCGTCTGCATCACCTCCCCCACTTGCGAATCCGTCATCGAAAGCTCAGGAAGCGGCGGTCGTCCATCCTGTCCCGTCCGATCATACGCCTGCAAACGTTTCTCCGATTCATCCGGCAGCCAAATGATGCTGTCCTCGGCATTCGTCAAATACGTTGCCGCTTCCAACACTCGCTCCAATACCTTATCCACACTCAACAAAGATGTAATGGCTTTCCCGATACTGAAAAGCGTATTCATCTCGTGCGTTTGCCGGTTCATTTCAACTTTTATCCGGCGCACCTGTTCAGCCAACTCCTCCTTGTCATGCAGCAACCGTGTTTCCACCAAGGCGCGGTCGATCGTCTCGACAATTTCATCAAGCGTAAATGGTTTAATGAGATAATCTTTTGCCCCCAAACGAAAGGCCTCAATAGCGCTCAATTCCGACCCATAGCCAGTCATCAACACAACAGGCGTACTAATTGATTCTTGAGCCATCTGCTGCAATACATCAATCCCCGTCATACCGGGCAAGTTGTAATCCAACATGATCAAATCTGCTTTTTGCTGTCGGATAAGCTCCAAACCAGACAGGCCATCATACGCAAAAAGGGTTGTGTACCCAAAAGTAGGCAAGACCGAATCAGCTAAATGTTTCACGATCTCTTTGCTGTCATCTATGATTAAAATACATTCACCGCTCATAACAATCCAAGAAAGTTAGCAATCTGTTAGGGACCGCTTCTTGCCAAAATCGCTTCTGCCAACACAAAGCCTTCCTGGTCAAGCGGAAATCAGTCTTGTTTTCCTCTTAAAACCTTTTGGGAATGGCCTCCATACCAGCCGTAAGTCGTTCAATTATAACATACGCAGTCCTGTCTTGACATGTAAAACGAGCGACATATAATCGCGCAAAGCAACCCTATCTGTTTTGGTAACTACTCACCCTGTCATTCCTGCGCAGGCAGGAATCCACCGCATGGATACCCGCCTTCGTGGGGCCTACACTAGAGAGGCTTAGTAGTTACCCAAGGAGTCGTTGAACAATGAGCGGTCATAGGGAATTTCAGACCCCGCGTTGCTTCTGATTCCTAATCCAGAGGAAAATATCATGTCTCGAATAATCCACGCACCGACTGGAACCAAACTCCACTGCAAAGGCTGGCTGCAAGAAGCTGCCTACCGCATGATCCAAAATAATCTTGATCCCGAAGTCGCCTACGACCCCGATCACCTGATCGTTTACGGCGGACGTGGGCGCGCCGCCCGCAATTGGGAAGCGTTCGACGCCATCCTGGCATCGCTGCGCGAATTGGAAGACGACGAGACCTTGCTCGTCCAAAGCGGCAAGCCGGTCGCCGTCTTCCGCACCCACACCGATGCCCCCCGCGTCCTTATCGCCAACTCCAATATCGTTCCCCATTGGGCTACCCAGAAAAATTTCGACCGATGGGAAGCCGAAGGGTTGATTATGTACGGCCAAATGACGGCCGGAAGCTGGATTTACATCGGCACGCAGGGCATTTTGCAAGGCACCTATGAAACCTTCGCGGCTGCGGCCAAACAGGCCGGTTGGTCGTCGCTCAAAGGCAAATGGATACTCACCGCCGGTTTGGGTGAGATGGGCGGCGCGCAGCCTCTGGCGATTACGATGAATGAAGGCGTCGGCCTGATTGTTGAAGTGGACGAATGGCGGGCGCAGCGACAGGTCAAACATCATTATATTGATGAGATTGCCGAAGATATGGAGGATGCGCTGAAGCGCGTTGATTATTATGTGGAAAAGCGGCAGCCTCGTTCTATTGGTTTGATTGGTAATGCGGCTGATGTGTTCCCGGCATTGTTGGAGCGGGGGCGTATTCCTGACATGGTCACGGACCAAACGTCGGCGCATGATTTTCTGGCATATTACCCGCATCACATTAGTTTTGAGGCGGGCCGCGCGCTGCGTGATGAGGACCCGGATGAATTTGCACGTCTATCGGCTCAATCTATGAAACGACATTGCGAAGCGATGGTGGGGTTCCAAAAGCAAGGCTCGATTGTATTTGATTATGGTAATAATTTACGCCAACGAGCTTATGACGAGGGGTTGGAAGAGGCTTTTAGTTATCCTGGATTTGTACCGGCTTATATACGGCCGTTATTCTGCGAAGGTAAAGGCCCATTCCGTTGGGTAGCTCTTAGCGGCGACCCCGAAGACATATACGCTACCGATCGCGCCATCCTGGAACTGTTTCCGGAAGACAAATCACTACATCGTTGGATTAAGATGGCGCAGGAACAAGTCCAATTTCAGGGTTTACCGGCCCGTATTTGCTGGCTGGGCTATGGCGAGCGCGCCCGCGCCGGGTTGAAATTCAATGAAATGGTTGCCCGCGGCGAACTGAAAGCGCCGATTGTGATTGGCCGCGACCATCTGGACGCCGGCTCGGTGGCCAGCCCCAACCGCGAAACGGAAAGTATGAAAGACGGCTCGGATGCCATTGCCGATTGGCCTGTTCTGAATGCGTTGATTAACGCTGTTAGCGGCGCAACATGGGTTAGTTACCATCATGGCGGCGGCGTGGGCATTGGATATAGTTTGCACGCCGGACAGGTTATTGTGGCCGATGGTACGCCGGAAGCCGCCGCCCGGCTGGAACGGGTCTTGACGGTTGATCCGGGGACGGGTGTGGCCCGGCACGTGGATGCGGGCTATCAACGCGCGATTGATGTGGCTAAGGAGCGGGGGATAAATATTCCTATGTTGAAGTAGCGCGGTTCCTGCTCTCCTCTAGCTTTCGCCGGTCTGAAGACAAAATTTCGGTGCGAGTCACTGTGTTCACTACAGAACGGATTCAGGCGTTTACGTGGGGACGGGCGGGGATTGTGCGCTGTGGCGCGGGATAATGGACACGGCCGTTTCCATTCCGTGATGAAGTTGACCGCGGGCGCAAATAAACCGGTGTGTACTGCTGCGAACTGCGCTTGAGCGCCGCTTCCTGCCGCTTCAGCATCTGCTGCAAACGGTTCCAGAAAAACAGCGAAACAGACAACACAACCAGGTAAGCCAACAATCCAATCGCAACTTTACCGCCAATGTCAGCCAGTTTCAGCTTGATGGCATCCATGCGCTGCTGATAAGCAATCTGCTCATTGATGCGGATTTCCTGCGCTCTGGCCTGCATTTCGCGCTCTTGGGCGTAATAATGGCGGTCAATGGCGTTCTTTTCCGTTTCATGAGCGGTTTCTGCCTGCCGTTGAGCTGCAGCAGCCTGGCTTGTCCAGGGATTGGCAAGATCGGAACCGGCTATGGACAAACCGGCCACAAGCCCAATTAAAGCAACGGTGAGTATGATAGAAGCAATCCCTTTGAATGAATTCGTAATCATCTTTACACTGTCTCCTTTTATCGAATCATTACAAACATTCCGGGGAAGTGACCAGCTTACAAAACTCACCGGTCACTTCCGCCAAAACGTTGTCATTACTTCGATAAACTATCTCCTTTTGACAGTCAACGTGAACGCTTTTGTCCGGTTAATTTAGTGAAAAGCGGTTAACCGTCTACATACTTTCATTTTAAGGGAGACAGGATTGAACGCTGGACAAATACCATCCGGTTTAGGAACAACCCCCCTCATATTATTTTGACAATTCGGACAATTTTGTCAGGAACGTTTCCGGCGCGGCCAAAAGATAAGGATAAGCGAGACTAAAATCAGCGCTGTAACAATCAGCAAAGAGACTAAAGCTCCACTACTGACTGTCAAGCCCAGTTTCTCTAAAAGGTGATGCACAAGCGGCCATTGGCTCAGATAGGCCCACATCGAGGATTCGTTTGCGTTTGTGCTGCCAAAATCAATCCACATGGAGGGCAAAGCGATGATCGCGGCGATAACGGCTAAGACCATCCCCAATTTATTGACTTTGGATTGGGTTTCTTGTTCTTCGTGATGATACATGAACGCATTGATTGCCTCGATGTTTTTCTCGGCGCTTTGGATGGTTTCTAGCAGTCCGCTGATTTCGATCATTTTTTGGTACTTTTGGGCGGCATAGTCGGCGCTGCTCATGAACATGGGGATAGAGGCATCGCGTAAGTGGGCTAGAAGGCGGGTCGTTAAGGCTAGATAGCTGCTCAAATGCTGGATTTTGCCAGACGGCCGTTTCCCAACCTTCTTCTCCATCAATCCCGCCAAACGTTCCAGGTCATTTGTCGTCTGCCGGGCAATCCATTGGGCGCTCCAGCGTAGTTCGATGATGTATTGCAGCCCCAACGTCAGGCAGCGCCAGTAATCTTCATAGGGAACGGCGCGTTTAGGGAAGTGCAAGTTGCCGATGACGCGCTCTTCCCAATCATTGCATACCTGGCAAACGCTGTCGGCCGATTCTGGTTGGCGCTTCGCCGCCTCATTTGGCCCATCTTCATCATGGCCGATTTTATGATGCGCCTGGTAAACCAGAAGGGCATTATCCAAAGAAGCCAGACAAAGCTCGTTTTCCCAGCTAGATAAGTCATCTTCCAACAATTTACGTACTTCTCGTGGTTTCAATGCTGGAAAATGTCCCACGCTGTCTTTTTCTCGTTCGATCATCACGCCTTCCAGCAAGCAGGCGAGTTCACGGCCGTAATTGTATGCCTGGTGGTCTTGGATGGATTGTTCTTCCTGGGATAAAGCTTGCAAATTTTTAACAAAGATAATGTCTCGTTCATCCGGCGACGGCAAGCCATCCCAGCGGCAGTTGCACAGTTTGCGCAGCATGTAAATGACGTACCTGTCACGCAGCGGGTATACTTCGCCGGTTTTGGGTTTTGATTTCGGCCCTTTCCAGACCAAGTTTAATACCGGAATATCCAAAATTGTATTATCTTGTTGGCTCTCATGACCTATTTGACGCATAAAAGCTCCGATAACGGCCGTTGCCAACTCCCACTGCACCGAAAGCTCCACCAACTCCCCGCCATCCAACTCCTGGTCCAATCCCAGCAGTTCATCCAAAATCTGCATTAGCGGCAGCGGGTTGGCCACATCCCGAATGAGGATAACGTGGACTGCGCCGTCGCGCGTCAATTGTAAACGCACCCTGCTCCAGCGCCGCCATTCCTGTTCAAGTATGTTTTCAGCCTGTTGGCGCGCCTTTGGCGATAAAACATCGCCAAAGCGGGCCAATTGAACGGGCCAGTTTAGCTGAATCTCCTGCGCGCGGGCCTCATATGTAGGCATAAACGATTCATGCACCGTGCGCTCGCGGAATAAATTCAAATCAAACCCGATGTTCGTCAAACGTTTTTGCTCACCCCACAACTGGAAGGGGCCGTCGGGCAAATCTTTAGGCAAATCACGCAGACCTTCCCGCCATGCGTCTGTTCCCCGCTGCTCATCAAAAGACAACCCCTCCGGCGCTTTCAACCAGGGCGCCATGTCCATGAAAAGGCTGACAGCGACGGAACCCTGGGCGCTAATCTGACTTTCACGAAAGGAGAACGGCCGTGCCAACCAGTTAGCGATCAATCGTTGACCAGGCGTTTCGCTTTCCCAAAATGCTTTTACAAACGGGTTGCGCCAGGTCAGATACTCACGACCGGAACGGCCGCGCCAGCCTAAAATCCCCATCGCCAATAGCATACGCGCGCCCCGGTCTGTCAACTGCGGGACGCTGCCCTGGCAAAGCTTATCCAAAACTGAGACCGGGTTGTATTCGCGCATATTCATATTGTTCAACTCTTCAATGGTGCGTACGGCCGTGCGGAACGGCTCAATCTCGCGGTAATGGCGCAAATAAAAGGTAACAGCATCCCTGACAGAATAATGAGACGGCTGGGAAGAAACGGCCGTATTCCTTCGTTCATCCCGTATTTTCCGCAAAATCCCATTCACCAACGCCGGGTAACCCTCTGTCCGCTCCCAAAGCAGTTCTAAATCCTCATCCGTCAGCGCCAATTCGTGTTCCTGCGCAAAATCACGGGCATGCTGCGTCACCTGCTGCCGCGTCAAATCGCACAGCAAATACGACGTCGTCACATTTTTGAGCGGAGAATAAACATGTTCGGCATTCTTCAGCTCCTCCAAATCACTTTCCGCCACCAGAACAAACGTAAAATACCGTTTATGTTCATCGTACAACTCGCGCAGCCGGTTCGCCAGACTAATAGCCGCACCCAAATGAATAGCGTCAAAATCATCTAACAACAAAATTGTCCGGCCAACGCCATTATCATTTAACCGCGTCAATGATTGGCCAATATCGCGCAGTAAAGAGACTGTAGAAACTTGTCCGCTCTCTCTTGCAGCAGAAGAAACGCCGGGGATAACCCGCGCCACGCTGTCCGCTATGCGATCGGCCAAATCATGTAAAACGGAATGCGGATGCGCTTGTTCCCGGTAGGGCGCCATGTTCACGGGGCCGATGATCAACGTCCCCGGTATTTCTTCAAATTCCCGGTTCAAATAACGCAGCAAATCCGATTTGCCGCTGCCGGGGCCGCCGTGAATGAGAAAGCCGCTGCTTCCAGGTTGGCGGAGTTTCTGTACAAATTGGGCAAAGGTCACTTGCTTCTCCGGCAGCCAGGGATCGGGGAATGGCGTGAAAATACGATCTTGGGGCGTGTCCATACTACAACTCCTGTTATTGTAACGCTTGGTAACTACTCAGGTGACAGTCACTTTTTCCAGAGGCGCTGGTCGCAACTTATTGCGTTTTAAGTGACTGTCACCTCTGGGGCTGAGTAGTTACAACGCTTGCATTAAATCATCTAATTCGGCAATCAAGTCGGCACGGCCGTGTCGTTCATAAAAGAAAAGCACGTGCGGCAAGATGTTGTTGGGGAAATAATAGGCCCAACGCGCCTCATCCGCCGGGGCCAGCGCCAACGTCATCGTTAAAGACTGAAACAACCGCTCCAGTTCCGGCTCGGCAATGACTGATTGACCGGGGTAAAACCCCTCCAAATCGCTCAAGGCATCGGCGGTGGTGAAAACAAACGGCCGTGTCCCCGGCAAAGAAAACGCATAATCGACCATCGCCAGATGTTCATATCGGCTCAAAATTACTGCCAGCAGAGCAGCCTTCAGCTTCTTTGTTTGCGTTCCGGCATCCTGGCTGCGACCTTTCGCCGTCATGTTGAGCAGCGGATCAACATTCAACTCATTCCACAACTCTTGCTTCAGCAGCCCTTGAATGTCCCCAGCCAAAACCGCTTCCACATCGGGTGGGCCAATCCAGATGCTGCCATCGGCCCGAGGCTGTTTGCGGTCGGCGCTTTGCAGCAGCCGGTCACAAACACGCTGGGCAAAATAGGGAATGGCATACGTCCCAGTGGCAATTAAATTAATCACATCCGGCTCATCATCAAACTCGATATTGAACTCTTTAAGTAGGTACGCCAGCCGGTTAATCGCATCCGGTTCAACGCCGGCCAGGTTGTGGAAGCGGCAGAAATTGTAGAAAACGGAGCCATGCGCCAGCCGGTTGAGGTAGATATGACGAAAACCGGTCATAATCAAGGTACTCAAGCGGGGTGTGGACTGCGCTAAATCGTTGCGCAAAAACTGGAAAAGCCGCTCCTGATTATGGGATTGATCCCAAAAATAGAGGCCGTCCACCTCATCCATGAGCAAAATAACGGGATGATTGGTCTGCCGGTAGAGCTGGTGCATAACATCGCGCAGAGCTTCATAGCCAGGTTGGGGCGGACGAGATAACGGCCGGGCTATTTTACTCAATCCTTTATCCTCCAAAGCCCAGCGTATTTGATTGTACAGGTCTGTATCGTGGCTGTTGTCTTGCAGGCGTAAGAGCAGGGTAAGCGGGGTACGGCCGTTTCCCTGTTTGTTCAACCGGTACTCAATCTCGCGCAGGAGCGATGTCTTGCCGATACGACGGCTGCCCAAAATAGCATGATTTTCCTTATCCAGCGTACTGAGAATGATTTGCAGCTCGTTACCCCGTCCCACAAACAGGTTGGAACCGCCATCCAGACTGCCAAACAACTTATACGGCGTAAAACAATGCCGTCCAGTCATGCCGTAAGCATAGGAGACGAGCGATTTCAGGGGCGTTGGTTGGACAACCATGTCAGCCACAGCGCCGGCGTCGAGGAAAATCATGTGCGGGCCGCCCTGGTCAAGTCGTTGGCGTTCATCGCTTTGCTTGCCGGCAAGGGATAAAATGAACACAATACTCCTTTCCATTGCTTCCGTGTACGCGGCTTCGCCTAAATCCGGTTCGTTTTTACGGTGCAGTTCGCCCACCTTATTCCTGGCCCATTGGTGCAGTTGGCTCATATCCAGGTTGCTGCGGCTGCGGACGACCAGCCACAAGACCTGTTTACGCAGGGCGTGGGAATCGCCGCTCAACTCGGCCACAACCCAGGGAACGGCCGTGCCGTTTTGGTGAAAGTGTGAATTGGCATAGATGGGCAGCGCGCCCGACGGCCGTTCCTCTTCCGGATGCGTTTGGTAATTCAAGTCAAACAACTCCCCAAGCCCCTCAAACAAACGCCGGATAATCTCCTCTGCGCCATCGGCGTCCCCGGCCACAGCCAGCCAATCGTTAACAGCCTGGGCCAACTTTACCAAACTGTTCCACCGGGCATGGGCTTTACGCGCATCTGACGCTTGCAGCCCATAGAGATTAAGAAATAACGGCCGTGTCCGCACTGACAGCTCGCCATCAATCACAGGCAAACGATGCAGCGGCACATCGGCATAAGCCGCACGCGCTTCCCGCCCCGCAAACAAAACACCCGGCTGCGCCACCCCCGGCCGCCTGTCCTGCGCCAGCCCGGACGGATACCAGGGCAGCGCAGCTTCCTGCGCCGCCTGCAGTATGTGCGCCCAGGCATCTGTTCGGGCCAGCCAGCCCCGGTACAGCGGGACAGCCACATCAAAATAATTACCCAGCTTGGGCGCGCGGCGTTGATACAACAGCCCGCTCCGCGCCAACGAAGACATCACTTCCTTACCATTCAGCGCCCGCAGCAAATTCACCAGCAAAACGCCTGTGTCTCCCCATTCCGGCAGCGCCGGCCGCTGCGGATTAAAACCGCGAATCCAAACGTCGCTGCGCCGAAAATGAATGTTAGAACGAATCCGCTGCACGTCATTGTGATCCAGCCGCCGGTTGGCCGGAAGCGTAACCGCCTTCACCAGCGCCCCGCTGGGACGACGTGCATGGTAACTGCGGCTTAGAAGCATCCCCGTTTGCACCCAATTCTTCTCCAGAATAGGGATTTCGCCATTCGCCGCCAGCAGTAAAGCCAGCCGTTCGCCAAACGTCTGCCACTGCCACAACATGCTGAAAAAGTTTGTTTCATTGACATAATCCACCAGCGCCTTCTGCAGCGGCGGAAAATGTGTGGGTGCGTCTTCCTGCAATCGGGTCAAGGCGGGAATGGCAACGCCGTCCAAAAAGTGCAAAAAGCCGCCGCACAAGCGCACCAGCTCGCGCACATTGGCCGTGCCGGGGAACTTGGCAAAAAGATCGGTTAGGCCGCGCTCCTGCAAAATCCGCCCTATCGCGCGTTCCAACTGTTCCTTCGCCGCTGCATCTTCCAGGTTGATGGGATTACAGCGCACAACTTGCATAGCGGCCGTTAATTGGGGCCAAAGCCGGCGCGTGATGCGCCCCGATAAATAAGAGCCGATAAAAACCAGGCGTATCTCATTTGCCGCCGCCCACTTCTGTAAAAAAGACAAGACGTTGGTCAGGCCGTTCAGATTGTCATGCCGGCGGGCGAGATTGATGAGAAAGCGATCCCAATTATTAAAAATGATGAGTTTAGGAGCGTGCGAGCCGCGGCCAATTTGATGAAAAACCTGGCGCGGCGCGGCCATCCGGTAATGGGAAACGCCCGCTTCATCGGCGCCGTTTAATTTCAAAATGAGCCAATGCAGCAAGGCGTCGTGGCTGATTTGCTCTTCTTCTTGCCCAATATATTCCCGTTCGTACAGCCAGCGGCGTAAATCTATAACCGGTTTAGGCGCATGGGCCGGCGCTTGTTGTTTGAGAAAAGGCAAGATGCTGTCGCGGGCAAATGCAGTGCATTCAATGTGGATGAGGGAAAAGCTGCGACTGCTCATGGCTTGTTTTAGCTGCGGTTGTACGGTTTGCCAGGCGCGCGGCAGCTCTCTTGGGTAGTCCAGCGTGGTTTGGGCGATGGGTTGAATGGTAAATGATTCGGTCAGGGTTGTTTCGATCCAACTGCTGGGCGGGCGCAGGTAACGAACTGGCAGGGATAATTTGGCCGGCTGTTCGCGCTGAAATAGCTGCTTAACGGCCGTTTCCCGCTCCTCCTCAAAAAAGACTCGCAGCCGGAATGTGTAAGACTGCTGCGCGTCTAAAAAAAGCCCATCGGTCGGTCGGTCGGGATCGGCAACGCACGGGAAGTTAAATTCGCTGCACGTGACAGATGCGTTACGCATTTTTAGACAGAAATCGTCAAAAAACACGTCCGTTTCCGGGTTGGCGATGGTAATTTCTAGCTGTAATTCGGTTGGTTTTAAGATGACATAGGTGACGCCCATAACCGGTTTGGCCGGGCCAGATAGCTCGTTAAGCCGCCGGGTCAGGATGCCATCTTCCTCGTTGGCCCACTGCCACAGGCAGCCGGCAAGTCCGATTGCCAGCGGCGAATTGACGGCGTAAGGTGCATCGGCGGCATCGGTTGGGGCCGGGCGCAGCAGTTGGGCGGCCATTCGCCGTAATTTGTCGCTCAGGCGGCTGAGTTCTTTGACGGCAGGATCGGCGGCGTTGATTTGCTTGACGGCCTGCCGGATTTCCTGAACGCGGTCGGTGAAACGGCCGTTTTCCTCATCCGCCGTTTCAATCAATGTCGTCAACAACACATCCACCCCGGTCAGCGGCGACATCACAAACTGCTGCCAGGCATGGTAATCGGCCAATCTCATCGCCTGGGACAGCAGTTGGTAGGCGCGCATGAGAGGCGTGTTTGCTGCCGGGCCGTCCCAGGTTACGGCCGTTACCCGTTCCGCCAGCCAGGAAAACCGTCTTCGCGCCTCTTCCGGTTCAGAAACGTACATCATGTCTCCCAATCCACCAAGCATGGCGGCTAATCCGGTATCGTTAAGCAGGGGAGAATCGAGTCGTCCCAAAACACGAAGCAAATCGGCGCTGTCGGTCTGGGTAACAGCCTGGTGAGCCAGGAGCCACAAAGCCGTATTGCTGCCGGCAGCCATGTCGCGCAGCAGCGCAGCCGCATCTTCCTGGTTCGGCCCGTCGTCCGTTTCAGCCGCTAACGCTGGTAAAAGCTGCCAAAAGGCCGACTCGGCGTCATCATTGACACGGCCGAAGGCGCGCACGGCGTACAATGCAGCTCGTTTGACGGCCGTATCCGGTTGAGCGGCAGCGGCGGTGAAAAAGGGGAGCCATCGGGTTAATGCTTCGTTGGCCGCCGCATCGGCCAGAGCCAGTTCGCGCAAGGCGGCTACAATCACCGGAAAAAGCGGCCGTCCCCGGTTGGCTAACGTTTGCAAATGGGTGATGACGGTAACGGCCGTTTCCTTGTCGGCGTGGAGCGCGGTTTGAATGAGCGCCTGTCCGTAAGCGTGCTGCACAACAGGGGCGCTGTCGTCTACCTGCGCCTGAAGCAGACGCTCCAGCATGTCTGCTGCACCCGCGCCCGCTTCCCGACTGCAAAGCAGGAAAGCGTAGCCGCGCAGCGCATCCGTCGGCGGTCGAGTCAGCCAACGGAAGGATAAGTCGGCGTCGGTGATGCCTTGATGGCTGGCCCATTGGCGGCGGCACGCCTCGGCTTGGGCAGTTACGGCTTCTGCCAAAAGCGAACCGGGCGGATTGAGTTCGATGACACGCAGCGTGCGGTTCAGGTCGGCGACAAGCAGTTGGGGCGGTTTTGCGCCGGTGGGGGGAACGGCGGCAATGTGGACGACAGGTTTTTCGGTGGGAATATGCCAGCGGATGGCCCCGGATATGTTGAAAATCAGGATTGCGTTCCCGTTGTTTTCACTGCCGACGATGATTTCATCACGGCCGTCGTTGTCCATATCGCCCACAGCCAGCGAGCGGGCGGCTAACCCGGCCCGGTACGACCAGAGCCGGCTCCCGGATGGGCGCATCAGGTGGATGAATCCATCCCGGCAGGCGACGGCGAGCATTTTTTCGCCGCTTTTTGCTCCACGCACGGTTTGGATGTCCATGACCGGGCCGGAAAATGTCATGGCGGGGTAACGGGAACGGCCGTCTAGCGAGAGCAAACACAACGCGCCGCCGCCATTGGCTTGTGTGCCGCCGACCAGAATCAGCGGCGGTTCCTGGGGCGTAACCTGCGTTACCGTCAAGGCGTGTACCTTGTAGATGTTGGAGGACATTGTCTGTTGTTCCACCCATTGGTCATTGTCTGATTGCCGGAAGAGGTGGAGACGGCCGTTATCGCTGCTCACAACCAATCGGGGCGGCTGGCCAGCCGCTGGTGGCACAAACGCCGCTCCCCAAATGTGACAGCCTAACTGGTTGGCGTCGGTAATGGCAGCGAGACAGTTGTCCTCTTGAAGGGGGCCGGTATACAAATTACCCTGGATGGTGGCGATGGCGAACATCTCCGGGCCGTCTGGGGTAAGTTGGCCGGTAAGAATGAGGCGGGGAATGCCTTTGCAGGGTAAATTGACAGTCTCAATATGCCGCCGCCGGTCAAGCGCGATGAGATGAACGTCTCCGGCGCCGGTGGCGATGAGCGCGCGTTGTTCGGGCAGCGGGGCCAGGGCGCGAATGGTATGGTTGGCGGCGAACAGCCAGGCGATTTGGCGGCGGTGGATGAGGCGGCGAGCGTACAGGTCGAGGGCGTTTCGGTAGGCGGCGATGCTTTCGGTGGGCGTAACGGCCGTTTGGGCTTGTTGGCAGTATGTTTGTGTTTGGGTTTCTTCTCCATGACGGCGGGCGTTGCTGAGCCAGGCATAATCGGGATCGCGGTGAACGGCCTCTCCAAAATGGGCCGCCAGCCGGGCGGTGTGCAAATGAATCAACCGGCGCAGTTGCACGTCGGCGTGGGGATACAGGGCGCGCGCCAACTGAAAAACGGCTCGAATCAGGGGGGACTCGACATCTGTTTGCGCCAGGGCAAATGGTTCTATGGCTTCTAAAACAGCGGCGAGGACGGGAATCGGCTGGCGGTGGTTAACGAGCGCTAACAAATCGGCGGCGCGAGAGTCGCCCGCTAAAATGGCCTCGGCGGCGGCGCGCGCGGCGGCGGCAGCTTGATGGCGGCTGCCGTTGGCGAGCCAATCTTGTAAAAGATGCGTTTGTTCTGCTGCTGGCAGCCGGGCGATGACGGCTGAGAAGTCTGGCAGCGGGGCGGCGGCCAGCGGCGGCCAGATGGGCTGGATGAGGCACAGGCGGCTGCTTGTGTCGGCGGCGAACAGTTGGCCTTGTTCGGGCAGCGGCGTCAGGGCGGTAACGGTGCGGCGGGTGGGGATGGGGGCAGCGAAACGGCCGTTTTGGTCTATGATGACTATCTGCCGGGTGTCTGTGGCGGCGAGGAGAAGCCATTGCCTGTCGGCGGCGGGCCACAGGGTCAGGGCGGTTATCTGGCCGTCCAGCGCTAATCCCTGTTCGGGCCAATCAGGATCGGGGGCGAGGGTACGGCCGTCCCACTGCCAACACCAGATGCGTTCTAAATTGTCGGCGGCCCAAACCCGGTCGGCGGTGTGGGCCAGGGCGACGGGGCTGATGTCGAGAGGAAGTTGATACCGGTGTCCGGTGGGGCGAAGGGCGGCGGGGATGTCTGCTTCGCGGGTGGCGATGACGGCCGTTAGCCCGTCGGGCTGTTCCGGGCCGGTGCGATAGGCGGCGGCAAGGCGGTGGCTGGCTTTGCGCAATGTGCGCAGGTTAAGTTGCAGGTGGTTGGGCGGGGTGAATACAAGTTCGTAAAGCTGGTCTCCGGAACGGCCGTCCCGGTTCCGGGTGACGATGTGGGGGATTTCGATTTGTTCGTAATCGAAGTAGATGTTTTCGATGGCGACGGGCGGCCCGGCGTCGGCGGGAAGAGGAGCGGAGGCGGCCGGCTGCCATTGGTTGTCGTCGGCGGGGGCGTAGAGGGTGACACGGCCGTTGGCGGTGACGGTGATGAGGTGGGAACGGCCGTTGTCGTCTGCGTTTGTCAGCATCATCGCCCGCGCCGGGGCGGGGAGGTCGGTTTGCCAATGGGTGAGGAACGGCCGTCCATGGAAATCGGCTAATGATTCCAGCAGCGAAAGTACGTGGGATGGCGATACGGCCGTTTCGGTGGATTCATCATTCAGTTGCTGCCAATGGCGTAAGGTTTGACTGTGTCGGTCTATATACGGAACGTCTGCGAGCGATGAAGGAGTCATAGTATTCTGTTTTTTACTTCGCGAGAGAATGATATTAACGGCATTTAGCTTTTTGTTAACTAAGATAGCCGTGCGTTTTTAATGCTTGCAAGCCCTGTAAGCGCAACACATCCGGGAGCAGTGTTTTGTAAATGCGGCAGTGAGGGCTTTTGACATCCCAACGCCCGGTTACGCGGTGCGTTTCCAGCGGACAGCCGCCGGCGCAGCGATAGCGAAAGGCGCAATCACGACAGCCTTCTTTTTCGTCTACTGTCAAATTGTGGATTGTTGATGACCATTCAGCCGCCAATAAATCGCTGGGGAATGGGATTGATTCGTCCAGGCGCATATGGCATTGGGCGAGTTGGCCAGTATGGGTGATGGCTACGTAATTTTGCCCCACGCCGCAGGTGTGAGTGTGGGCAGCAGCCTGTACCCTGTCCAACAGTCCACCCAGGATTGGCTGGTCGGGTAATGCCTGTTCGATAACGGCGTAGGCCGCTTTTAACCCGGCGATGATGGTTTCTTCTTCCAGGGCCAGTTCTTGTCTTGTAGCGGATAGCAGGTTTTGCCGATACAGGTTGAAGTTGACGGGCAGCTGCCGTTCGACGATGGCCCAACGGGCCAGGTCGGCGGCGCCGTGGGCGTTGGCGCGGGTGATGGTCATGGTGATGTACGGCCGTATTCCCTGCGGCAAAAGCAGATCGTCAATGGTATGGGCAACCCGGTCAAATGTGCCGCCGCCCCCTTTACGCGGTCGTAGTTGGTCGTGCAGTTTGCCTACGCCGTCCAGCGAAACCATGATCCGGATGTTGTTTTCTTTGATCCAGGCTGCGTCGTCGGGTCGTAAACTGACGCCGTTGGTCAGGATGACGGCCGTCAGCCCAATGCCGGTTTCGGCCGACTGTTTTTTTGCCAGCGCGTGCAGGGTGCGAATCATGTGGAAGTGCAGGGTGGCTTCCCCGCCGGCGTATTTGAGTTTGACCTGACGGAATTGGTGGGAAACGGCCGTGTCAAACACCGCCTTTATCGCTCTGCGTCCCACCGCCTCACTCATCCGGGCCGATGATTTACGCACGTAGCAATACGGACAATCCAGGTCGCAAGCATTAGTCACATGCAGCCAGATCGTCAACGTTTGCGGTTGGGCCTGCTGCCGTACCAGACGCGATCCGGCCGGCTGAATAAGCCGCTGCTGCATCAAAACGCGATCCACATCTTCCGTCAAGCGTCCTGGCGCGGTAAACGCTTCTAATCGTTCCCACGCCGCCCGGTTCAACACTGCCGGGCCTCCAGGGGCAAACGGACTCATTACCAGGCGGAATTCCTGCGAAAGCGGCATCGAAAACAGATCGGCGGTCTGATTGTAACGAATCGGTTCGCCCCCACCTGCCGCCAACGCCGAAAACGGCGCACTGGCGCAAGCGCAATCATCTTCACTGCCATTTAAGGCATAGAATTCACCCGGCGCGTCTGGCGCAAAGCAGTCATCTTCTCCCATTGGGACGCCAAAACAACGAACCGGATCATCAGGCGCATAACAATCATCTTCCCGATAGGTTGGAGAAGAAACAAGGATGAGCGGGGTTGTAGAAGACATACTGACTCCTTACAAAAAGCCAGCAGCACAACAGAACGCCATTCAATTACTCACAAATGAGGTTTTGATTGGTTTTTCTCGATCATTTTGGGCTTCTGGCACGCTGGCATAATTTTGTAACCACTTGTCTATGGATTTGCACTCTCCATATCTTAGCAGTCGGGAAAGCCCTTGTCTAGCCCCTTCTCAAGTTCTTCGCATAATTCGGGCAATAAAAGAAACCACACCAAAGGCTTTTATACCTGAAGTGTGGTTTAGAGGGGATGTGTTTTTTGGTGAGTAAGACTGAATTTCTATTGGGATCAGCCCTGCCTCCTATTCAAAATGTGAATCGAAAAAGGCTTGCATTCGTTTTAGAACAGAAGCGTTTGATTAACAAGATCGTGCAGCGTAGGCAGTTGAATTGCATATTTTTGCTCAACAGCCTGAACTTGCTTTTGCGCCCATGCCAGCTTAATTCCTGCATCGGGTAGAAAGCGTGTCAAATACCCAACCGCCCGCTCTCGATCGAATGATGCCAACCAATAGCGGCTAAAATAAACGATTGATAAAAATAAATTTTCCGTCGCTTTTTCTAAAACCGTTTCCCGCTCAGTTTCACTTACTTGTTGATACTCAACGTCCCGGAACAGCCAGATACCCCGCCAAAGATGCTGCTTACCCATAGCCAACCACTGCGCTTCTCCTTCGCCACTACCGGTTTCCGCAACAAATCCTTGTCCAGCAACCAGTTTAAACCGAGCATCAATAGCACTATCTATTTCATCGAAATATGCTTCCGCTCGGTTCCGGTCTTGCTTAGCCGTTTCAGGATCGTCCATTTGAATAAAGAGGATGCTGCGATCACCATAAGCTTGTGCCAAATCATCAAGGCTGTCTAAAGTTTGAGATTCCAACGTGTGCAT
>JANTHP010000043.1 GCA_024762395.1 Anaerolineae bacterium
TCCTGGCCCAGGCTGGAGCACATGAATTTGTAGTCGCGGGAGACGGCCACGCCGTCTGCGCCTAGCTCTTCTCCGGCCCATTTAGCCACATCTTCCACATCTACCGTGCCGGCGATGTTGGTGCCGCAGTGGCAGACGTATACGCCAATTTTTTCTTTGCTCATGGCTCACTCCTCCTCCGGCATGGTGGGCATAGGTAGGGCTTCTTTGGACGGCCGTGCCTTGCGCGCCTTCTTGGGCGGCTTCACGCCAATCTTGGCCAGCGCCGGGGCGGCGTCAATGATCTCCTTGCCAAAGCCCAACTCGTCAGCCGATAAGCCCATTGCCAATCCAATTAACTGGGTAAAGTACAAAATGGGGATGTTGTAGTTGGTTCCCAGCGCCTTGTTAACGTCTTTTTGGTAAGCGTCCAAATTCAATTGGCACATCGGGCAAATGGTGGCGATAACGTCGGCGCCATAATCGGCGGCATTTTTCAGCAGGTTGTTGATCAAATTTAAGGCGATCTCGTCGCTGATTTGGGTCATGTGGCCGCCGCAGCAGTGGGCCTTCATGGGGAAATCCACAACCGTCCCACCCAGCGTCCGCATCAAATTGTCCAGGCTGGTGGGATATTCGGGATCGTCGAATTTATCCAAAAAGCCGGGGCGGACAATAAGGCAGCCGTAATAAGGCGCAATCCGCAGGTCATACAGCGGTTTTTTGACTTTTTCGGCTATCGCGTCGTAGCCCACGTCATTGACAATGACATCGAGCAAATGGCGGGTGTGGACGCGGCCAGGCGTGTAGTGCATACCGCCGGCGGCCAGCGCCTGGTTGATTTTGCCGGCCAGGTCTGGCGAGGCGGTCAAATAGGCGTCGCATTTGCTCAGGTTAAGGAAACAGGCGCTGCACGGGGCGACCATCTGCTCGCCATTGCTGAGCTGCTGCTCGGCCAGGGCCAGATTGCGCGTTGTCAGGGCGTAAGCCTGCATTTTGTCTACGGCGATGAATTCGACCGCGCCGCAGCAGTTCCAGTCGTCTACTTCTTGGTATTCCATGCCTAATGGTTCGGCTATTGCCAAGGTTGAATCGTTGTAGGCGCTGGCGTTTCTTTCCAGAGAGCAGCCAGGGTAGTAGATATATTTCTTCATCGGATGCCTCCCTGTTCGCGTTCGACACGGCCGATCTCTTCTGCTTTTGCCATGATGGCCTGTAGTTGGTCGAGGTTCTTGATACGGCGCGGCGTCAAGTCCATTCGCCCGCGGCGCAGCATGTCCAGCCCCATGCCGGTTGCCATTTTGACGGCTCCCAGCGGGTGGTGGCGCAGGTGGTAGCGGGTGGCCAGACCTAGTTCGAAGGAACGGCCGTATTTCAGCACCGCGTCCACAAAATACTCCGAGAAATCGGGGGCGTCGCTGGCGCTGGATTCGCGGCAGTACCCTTCACGAATCGCTTTGCGCTTGAGGGTGTACATTAAATCCGTGATGTGGACTTCCTGCGGGCAGCGGGCCATGCAGTAATAGCAGGAGACGCAGTACCAAAACGTATTGGCCTTCAGCACTTCTTCGCGCATATTGGCCTCGATCATGGCAAAAATACGCCTGGGGCTGTATTCCATGTCTGGGCCAGACGGACAAGATCCCCCGCACGTGCCGCATTGGATGCACATTTCGAAGCGGGGGTCGCTGCCGGGCGTGTCTTCGATGACTTCTTGCAAAAAAGTTCGTCTGGGCACGGTGGCAGCCGATGAGGATACCTCTTTGAGGGAAGCGTCTACGGTCAAATTACACCTCCTGGCTGTTTGCCGACTAATTGAGCCGGATGTTTGGGTATGGATGTTGGGTTGGATAAACGGAAACGACCCGCCTTTATAAGGTAAGGTCGTTTTACCGGCTCATCAAATGAAGTTGAGACAAATCTAACAGTCCTTTCCAGGACTTGACGGTATTCATAGCGGATGGCTCGTTTGCGCTATGCAGGCTGATGTAAGGATGGGTTAAAAACAGTGTTAATAAAGTAGTTTGGTTGATATTTTGTGAATTATGTCACAATTATATTTAAACTTATACTAATCCTTTGCAAAAAACCATGTCAGTGACAAATGTCATGGGGACAAGGTGAAAGATGTCACTTGTCAATTGGGGACTATCGGGAATGGGCAAGCGCTCTCTTTTGAAATTGTTTAATTTTGATGTGATGGTTGGTCGTTTAGCGAGTATAATGGCAAAAGTTTAGGACAGAAGGGCAGCATGGCAGAATTGGTCATTTCGTTGGGACAAATGGATGTGAAATTGGGCCGACAGGACGTGAATCTGGCGGCGGTACGGCGGCTGGCGGCTGAGGCGGCGCGGCGGGGATCGGATGTGTTGGTTTTGCCGGAGTTATGGGCCACGGGCTATGATTTGGAGAATGCGGCCCGATATGCGACGGGAATTGAGGTGGGGGTTTTTGCGGAAACGGCCGCTTTAGCCCGCAAGTTTAATTTGCATATCATCGGCTCCAATTTGTCTGCGTTGGGGGAAGGGCGGTTTGGGAATACGGCCGTACTCCACGACCCGTCCGGCCATGTGATGGGAGCGTATGACAAAGTGCATTTATTTGGGTTGATGGCTGAGGATGATTATTTAACGGGGGGAAACGGCCGTGCCCTCATCGAAACGAATTGGGGCAAAACCGGCCTGGCTATTTGTTACGACCTGCGTTTTCCCGAACTATTTCGCGCTTATGCGCTCGACGGGGCCAAAATCATCTTCCTGCCCGCCGAATGGCCCTACCCCCGATTGGCTCATTGGCGCACCCTGCTGCGGGCGCGGGCTATCGAAAACCAACTATTCATCGCTGCCTGTAATCGCGTAGGTCAAACCGGCGAAACGACCTTTCTCGGCCATTCCGCCATCATCGGCCCCTGGGGCGAAACACTCATTGAAGCAGATGATGCCGAATTATTGTTAACGGCAACAATTGACCTGGCTAAAGTAGATGACGTCCGAGCCAAAATGCCCGTCCTGGCTGACCAAAAACCGGCCGCCTACAAAGGAACACAAACTTGACAAACGCGCACAACCACGACCCATTCAGTTCCCCAAAAGCGAATGATTTGCCATTGTCTCTGGTTGAATGGCGGGAACGTGTTTTGGACGGGGCGCTGCGAGGAACGTTTATCGTTTGGGCCGTCATTTCCATCATGGGCGTTTACAACATCGCCCGGCTCAATCAATGGCGAGATAGTCTCATTGCGCCAGCGGCGGCCATAGGCATTTATATATTGGCTGTGGGGGGAATGGGCATTCTCACTTTTAACCGAAATCTAAGTTTCAAACTGCGGGCCAATATGGTTCTATTTGTTGTGTACATTTTGGGCGCAGTGACCTTGATGCGGAGCGGGTTTGCAGGTAACGGCCGTTTATATCTGCTCGTTTTTGCCGCTTTATCAGCCATTTTATACGATTTGCGGCGCAGCCTATGGATGTTGGGCATCAGCGCCGTCACAGTCCTGGGCGTTCATGCCGCGGAACACGCCGGACTTTGGTCATTTACGCCAGCCCCCTTAACCGACATAGGATTTTGGTTCGTTGGCAGCGCAGTTTTTCTACTACTCGGCCTTGTATTGGTATTTTCCATTTCCTTTTTAATGCGCAGCCTGGATCGCAGTCTGGCGGATTCGTGGCGAGAGCAAAATTTCGTTTCGGCCATTTTAGAAACATCTGGCGCATTAGTAGCGCTATTTGACCTGGACGGCCGTATCATACGCTTCAATCGCGCTTGCGAAAACATAACCGGTTACACATTCGCCGAAGTAACGGGGAAATACATCTGGGATTTATTTCTAACCCCTGGCGGCATAAACCTGACCAAATTAGTTTTCGATCAAATAAAAGAAGGCAGCGATCCCGGCGCGTATGAATGCCATTGGCTGTCAAAAACCGGCGAACGCTATCTCATTGCCTGGTCCACAACCGCACTCCGTAATCAACAAGGCGACATCCAATACATCGTCAGCACAGGCATTGACATCACCATCCACCAAAAAGCCGAAGCCGAGCGAGAACGGTTACTCGCGGCCGAGCACGAGCAGCGTCTGATAGCCGAAACATTAACAGAAATCACACTAGAACTAACCTCTCAAACCGACCCAACGGCCGTTCTCGATGAAATTTTACGGCGCGTGCGCCGAGTCGTTCCCTTCAAAACCGCCAACATCGTTTTATTGGAAGGCAGCACCTTACGCAGCGTCCGCTGGCAAGGCTACGAAACATTTGGCGGTGAAGATAGCATCGTCAACCTCCTGCAGCCCATCCACGTACTGCCAATCGAAGAACAAGCCGTGCAAAGGCGAAAAGCCATCATCATTCAAAACGCGCGCCAAGACCCCCGCTGGATTAGCATCAGCGGCATGGATTGGATCCGCTCGCACATGGTCGTGCCCATCGTGCTGCAAAACCGTGTCTTAGGACTGCTTCGCTTAGACGACAACATGCCCGGTAAATTTTCAAATGAAGACGCAAAACGGTTAAAACCGCTGGCAAACGCGGCCGCCATCGCCCTCGAAAACGCCCGTTTACACCAGGAAACACTGCGTCAGGCCCGCCGCGTCCAACAAATTCTGGATTCGGCACACGACGGCATTGTCCTTCTGAATGCAGACCACCATATTGAATTAGCCAATCCGGCCGCCGAAAAATACCTGCAATCGTTAGCGCAAATCGAAAGCGGAAAACCATTAACCAGCCTCGCCGGACAATCCTTAGCCAAATTGATGGAACCGCCCCCGTCCGGCATGTTATGGCATGAATTAACGATTGGCCGGGAACAACGCATTTTTGAAGCGGCCGCACATCCGCTGCAACCGGGCGACGAATCAGGCGGATGGGTATTGGTTCTGCGGGAAATTACAGCCGCGCGCAAACAGCAGCAATACGTACAAGCACAAGAACGATTGGCGATGGTAGGCCAACTAGCAGCCGGTATCGCTCATGATTTCAACAACATTATGACCGTCATCATCCTTTATGCCCAAATGCTGCTAAAATTACCCGATTTTGCCTCAGACGGAGACCCCCGCATGAGAGTCATTTTCAAACAGGCAAAACTAGCTGCCAATCTCATCTCCCAAATTTTAGATTTCAGCCGTCAATCAGTCATGGAACGCAGGCCGGTAAATCTCGTCTATTTCCTCAAAGAACTGTTAAAAATGTTAAAACGCACGCTGCCGGAAAACATCAAACTAGACCTGATTTACGACGAGAAAGAATACGGAATAAGCGCCGATCTCACCCGGCTGCAGCAAGCTGTAATGAATTTAGCCGTCAATGCCCGCGACGCGATGCCGGATGGCGGGACATTATCCATGCAATTAAGCACTTTGGAACTTGAACCGGACGCTGAACCGCCGCTTCTGGATATGGAACCGGGGCAATGGGTGACGCTGACCGTTTCGGATACAGGCGACGGCATTCCACCGGAAGATTTAAATCATGTTTTCGAGCCGTTTTTCACTACAAAAGAACCCGGAAAAGGAACCGGTTTAGGGCTGGCTCAGGTATACGGCATCGTTAAACAGCACGGTGGATTTATAGATTTAGCAAGTGTGGTCGGGGAAGGAACGACATTTACTATCTATTTACCATCATTTAAGTTAGCAGATGCTTTGCCGCCAATTGCAGAAGAAAAACAAACCGAAGAAGGACGGGGCGAAACGATTCTGGTCGTTGAGGATGACGAAAACACACTGGAAGCGGTATGCGATATTTTGAAGACGTTTAATTACCGGGCGCTGCCGGCTAACAGCGGCATGGAGGCCCTGGAAGTATTTGAACGTCATCGTGACAAGGTGGCTCTGGTTATTAGCGATATGGTAATGCCTGGAATGAGCGGAGCCAAGCTGTATACTCGTCTACAAGAAATCGATCCCAGCATCAAAATGGTCATTATTACAGGTTACCCTTTTGATGAACAGGATAAAGCAGCGCTGAGTCAGGGCATTGTAGCCTGGGTTCAAAAACCTTTTGTGGCAGAACAAATTGCAGCAGCCATTCAGGAAGCGCTGCCCCTCGCCAGTAAAAGTGACGGTCACGGGGCGCGTAATGTTGCGTAAACCAAGACCGTCGTAACTGTTCAGGTATCTCTCGACTGTGACACCCGTGAAGTCGGGTATCCAAGCCTGTGGATTCTTGTCTCCGCAGAGACCGCCCCACGCAGGTGGGGGAATCACCTGTACAGTTACAAACTATCTTCTCTTTTTCCCTAAAAATTAACATGTTTTTGTTTACTTATGGCGTACAGTTGGATTACAATGTTATGTACAATTTACATGTCGCAAGAATGGAAGCATCATCTGTGCCGAGTCACGTGTTATGCCAAAGTTAGACAGATTTCCATAAATAGGATCGTTACATAATTTGCGCAGTCCACATAACACGCATCATCAGGAAGAGGATAGAAAAGCGCAATGATAGAGATTTCACATGTCAGAAAACCTAAAAAAGAAACGTACAGATAAGTTTCAAAGTGGCTTTTTACCCGATCTAGGTACGATTGATCCGGATGTTACCTTTCGCCCCATTCCTCAAAAGATTGGTGACGATGAAACTGGCGACCGGCCTATATGGCGGGTTCGTTTTGATTTGGCAACGGACCATACACGCCGTTTTGGTTTGGAAATTAATGGCGAGGTGATTTTGGGACGCAGTATTGATGCGCCTAATCTGGTTGATTTGAGTGGCTTTAATGCCGGAGATTTGGGTGTATCGCGCCAACATCTCATGCTGCAGCCTACCCAGTCGGATTTGTTTGTTGTGGATTTAGGCAGCACTAATGGCACGATGTGCAATAATGAGACGATTGAGCCTGACAAGAAATACGCGCTGGCAAATGGTGATTCGTTGACGCTTGGCCGCCTCAATTTCACGGTACATATCGTTAAACGGCCGTATTCCCCCACCTCGCTTCTTGGCCCCCGACTCCATCTTGAGGATGCCCTGCTGCAAGTTGCCAAATCCATCACATCGCAGCTTGACTTGGATGAAGTGCTCAACCAGATTGCCGAAATGGCAATGACGTTGACTTCGGCCGGCGGAACGGGCATCTGGTTGGTGGATGAGTTTAGCGGCGCGTTGTTCCTGGAAGCAGAGCGCGGTATGCAAGATGAACGAGTCCGGCGGCTGCGACTGCCAATGAACACGGACAATCTGGTGAGCAAGGTGATTCGTACAGGCAAATCGCTGCGCGCCCGCCGCCAACCCGGCGAAGGCCAGATTAAGATGAAAACAAATTACCTGGTTGAGGCGCTGGTTTATGTGCCGATAACGCTGCGAAAAGCGACGATTGGCGTGTTAGCTGCCGTTCACCGGGAACCAGGCAAGCAGTTTAACGAACGGGATGAACGGCTGCTATCCGCCATTGCCGATTCGGCCGCGATTGCCATCCAAAACGCGCGTTTGTACGAAGCAACCGACCAGAAGTTAGACCAGCGCGTTCAAGAGTTATCGGCTTTGACTGAGGTTTCGCGCACGGTTTCGGCTTCTCTGGATTTGAATGAAGTGTATGCGGTTTTGGTAGAACAGGTAAACAAGTATTGGCCGGTGGAGACGGTGCAACTGTGGCTGCTGGATGATCGGGAAAAGATACTGCGTTTACTAACAACAAATACCGACTCTAATGGAAAGATGGCGCCGCTTAACCAAGGTTTGATTGGCGGGGCAGCGGCTGACGGCACGGCCGTTCTCTGCAATGATGTTCAGTCCCGGCCTGAGTTTGATATAACTGTAGATGGGTTAGACGGCCGTTCCCCCCAATCACTCGCATGTATTCCGTTACGCAGCAATCGAGTTGTGGGCGTATTAGCCCTCTTCAACAACGCCAACGGCCCCTTCACCGACGAAGACCTGCACCGACTGGAAGCCTTTGCCAACCCCATCGCCGCCGCCATCGAAAACGCCCGCCTTTTTGCCGAAGCCAGCCGCCAACGCGCCGCCATCCAGGCCACCGCACAAGCCCTATCCCAACCTCTCATCATTTTAGATGAACATGGTGAGGTCCTCATCTCCAACCAGGCCGCCAACACCATCCTGGAAACCCACATGCCCTCATTATTCGAGGCCATCAGCAGCGGCGTAGGAGCAACTCAGGAAGTCGTCATCGGCGAAAAAACCTACCTCACCACCGTCGAACACCTTGACGAACTAGGCACAATCATCGTTATGCAAGACATCACCTACGTCAAACAACTGGAAATGGAACGCTCCGACTTTATGCACGCCCTGTCTCACGACATGAAAAGTCCGCTAACCTCCATTACCGGCTGGGCGCAGTTGTTGGAAAAACTACAACCATTAGATGAGAAGGGATTCCGCTACATCAATCGCATCATCGCCGCCACCGACCGCATGTTGGTGATGATTGAACAGCTCCTGCAAACCGTAGACCAACGAGATGCGATTCAGCTAACCCAGGAACCTTGCGATTTAGTCCATATCACAGAAAGAGTGGTGAACGATGTGCAGGGATCAGCATTAGCCAAATCTATTGCCATCAAAAATTGTCAGGAAGGAGACCCTTATCCCATTCTGGCCGATGCGACACGCATGTATCACATGATTCTGAATTTAGTAGACAACGCCATCAAATACTCCCCCTCTAACACACAGGTAGATATTTGTTTACACTTTCGCGCAACCGGCATTGCCATTGTCGTTCAGGATGATGGGCCGGGGATTCCAGAAGAAGACCTGGACTTTGTTTTTGATAAGTATTATCGGAGCAAAAAGACAGATTTTCAGCCGGGGGCCGGATTGGGGTTATCAGTGGTACGCTCAATTGCTGAGATGCACGGGGGGCAAACGGCCGTCGCCAACCTGCCGGACAGAGGAGCCGAGTTCATGGTAACACTGCCCGGCAGTTTACGATTAGAGTAAAAAGGTTGCGGGGTTGCGGGGTTGCGGGGTTGCGAAGTTGCGGGGTTGCGAAGTTGCGGGGTTGCAGGGGGACAAGGCCACTTCGCCACCTCGCCACTTCGCCACCTCGCCACCTCGCCACCTCGCCACCTCGCCACCTCGCCACCACACGCCTTACCCCGCTAAAAATGCATCCAAATTAGCTTTGCTGATGCGGTAAGCGCGGCCGATTTTCCGCGCTTTCAAATCCCCATCCTCAATAGCGGCAATCACATCCTCTTCAGCCACTTGCAAAATGGCAGCAGCCTGGGCCGGCGTCATCACATCTGGCGTGCCGGAAGCGGCCGGCGCAGCGGCTGGCTGCTGCTGGACTGGCTGCTGGTATTGTTGGGGCTGCTGTTGCTGCTGCATGGACTGCATAGCCGCCATCCCCATCGCGCCAAAACCAATTTCGCCCATGTTGCCGCCTCCGGAGGGATTCTTGGCCGCTTCCACAAAGGCATCGGCCTGCTGTTTGGCTACGTAGCTGGTTCCATATCCCATATTGGTTACAACTTCCAACGATTTGGGATGCAGGGCCAAACGGATGTTGAAATCTACCAAGACCATGCCCACAGCATCAAATTCTTCTTGAAGTAAGCCGACAAGCAAATCGTTGAGGTCTTTGGAGAAGGATTGGAGCTGGGCCGGGCCGAGGTTTTTGGCAATTGCCAGTTCGCTCAGCTTGTCTTGCATCATCACGCCCATCATGGGGTCAAGGCGCTGCTTAATCTGGGCCAGGCGCACGCTGTCACGGAAGGCGTCCATGGCGTTGATGAAACGCCAGGGGTCTTTGACTTTGACGACGTAGGTGCCGTTGCCGACGATGGCGCTGGCGCCGGGGCCGCGCTGGGGGTGCTCGATGATGATGGGGTTGGCTGTGCCCCATTTCATGGTCATGTCGGTGGTTTTGACGAAGTAAACGTCGGCAGTGAAGATGTTTTTACCGCTGAAAGCGACGGATTCGACTAAATCGGTCAGCCAGGGGATGTTTTTGGTGGTGAGGGTATGGGTTCCGGGGGTGAAGGTTCCCAATGGTTCACCGCCGCGCACGAAGACGGCCGTTTCCCCAGGGTTTACGATACATTGCGAACCCATTCTAATGTCGCCCAAACCGCCGCGCGGGAATTTTTGGACAATCTCATCTCTCAACCAGGTTTCTATTGCTACACGATCAAAAATACGGGCCATTATTCTGTTCTCCTATGAGGTGAAACGTAAAACGTGACGACCATTTACGTTTTACTCGATTCCTGTCAACACTTCATTACGGGATGCAAAGGTTTCGTTGGCTTCTTGAACGGCCGTTGTCAGATCACGAATGCCGCCGCCAATATCGCCATCATCCATAACCGCCTTTTCCAATGCCGCCACGCCGGCAGAAATCTGATCGGCATGATTGAGCATACTTTCATCAAAGGCGTAAAGCTGCGCCAAATCATCTTCCTTGACCTTAACCGCATCAAAAAAGCCGGCGTACCCTTGCGGGGCGTCCTTGATTTTGCCAATCAGCCCCATGAGGCGCGTGTCGGCGCGGCCCAACGGTTCGGCAAAATCCATGGCCTTGATGATGTCGCGGCTGAGTTCATGATGAACATTGCCCAACTGCAAACGAGTTTCCTCCAAACGAGCCGAAATGGTTTCGCGCAAAAGCTGGTCGGCTTCGCGGCGGCGGCTGCGTTCCATGTAGCCATCCAGACCGGGAATCTTTTCCAACAGCTTACCCAGCCCGGTGGATTCGCCGGTAATTTTCTCATACAGGTCAGATACTATATCCTTCATTATGTTTGTGTCTCCTTTTATGGCGATTTGAGATTTAATCAATCTTCTATACGCAATTAATCCAAAAAGTATTCAGTCCCGCAGTAAGGACAGCGGATAACGCCTTTACCGGCCAATTCCAGTTCGCCGCCGCAGTTTTCGCATCGCGTGAGTTGGCGCAGTTCGCTGGCCTGGCGCGAGTATAACATACCTTCATCCCAGTTAACGTAGCCGGAAAAGAGGCCCATGCCCACCAGTTGGCGCAGCATTTGCTCCACTTCGTCGCGGGTAGATTTCATCTCGATGACCAAATCGCTGATGGCAACTTGCCCTTGTGTCTTAACGATGTTGAGAAGATCGCGCTGTTTGTTGGCAGCAGCGGCCATTTTCGCTTCCTGCTCCCCTTTCCACAACATGTACCCGCCTACGCCAAGCTGGGGCAGCACCAATACGGCCACGCCGATAACCCAGCCCAACGTCGCCGCCCCGCCGGACAGACTGCCTTCGTTGTAATACACGCCCATCAAAGCGGTGATGATAATGCCGACGATGACGCCGCCGGCTAATAAAATGATGCCAATTGTTCGTCCCATAAAAAACTCCTGTGACACGCAATGAGGGATGAGGGTTATTCAGGTAACAAGCCCTTTTTATCCAAAACCGCGACTGCCGCCGCCGCCGCTGCTAAAGCCGCCGCCGCTGAATCCGCCGCTAAACCCGCCGCTGGAGCGTCCGCCGCTGCTGCTGCTGGGCGGCGTGCTTTTTAGAATGGTGTTGGTTGAGCTTAACATGCGGGTTAAGCCATCGGACATGGACTGTAAGCCGCCGGTTAGATTGCCGGACATACCTTCCAGGCTGGGAGCTTGTGCGCCGCCGCCGGGTTTGCCCAACGGCCGTCCTACCCCCTGTCCCGGCCCATAATAAGGATACGGCCGATACCAGCCGGGCATAGGCGTCGTAGGCACGGCCGCAAATTTACGAATCCAGGAACGCTCCAATCCAAAAGCGGTGGCGTAAGCCAGGTATTTCTCAAAAATATCGCCCGCTTCGGCCAAATCCTGGTATTCATCAATGTTTTTGAGGTAATTTTTGAACGCCTCCCACTGGGCGGCGCTTTCTGCGCCGCGTTGGGTTTTAGCCGGCATGTAACGGGAAATGATGAAAAAGACAACGGCCGTTAGCCCCAGCGCGAAAGATGGACAAACAGAAGTCGTCACCAAATTGCCTAACATCGTCGGCAGGGCAAAGAAAGCAACAATCGCCCCCAATAAAACAAGGCCGGAAAAACAGCCGTACCGATTCCGCACCGTTTCCGGCGAATTGGGAACCAGACCGTCATTTACCAATTCCTGATACAGTAATTTACGCAATTTAGGCAGCTTGTTGTGGAATTTATAACGCAGGCTGGTCAGGGAGCGCTTCTCCTTACCCCGGAAAATATCTTTGAGGAATTGGCGTTCAAACGGCCGTAAATCATCATCCGGTTTATCCGTTCGGGTAAAGAAATGTTTACGATCCTCTTCCGAAATGATGATGTAACCGCGCTGGGAGAGATCAAGCAGCGTAGAAACAATGTCGCGCATATCCGCCTTCTCGTCCACCAGCGTTCCGACAACGGAAGGTGGCAAATCGTTGGGCGGCTCGGTGATGTAATCGGGAACGACAATGCCCTTTTCCGGGTCGCGGCCACGCACATACCAGAGCAGCAGCCCGGACAACGGCCCGCCAACCAGGATAAGCAGGGCAATGACGACGATGACCAGGCTAACAAGATCAGCATTTTGGGCCCGCGCTTGCCAGTCCGGCACAGGGATATCCAAAAGGCCATGCGGGAATTGGACGCGCACTTCAAGCTGCTCATTGGTGGCTATGGATTGCAGCAGGGTGTAGGTGATGGTACGGCCGTCGTCGCTCACCTGAATCCGCACACCATTAGTCTCATTACCATCCAGATAAGCAGCCACAAGATAATCATTCGTTCCCGTGTACTGCTGCGGCCGTACCCCCTCCGGCAAATGAATCGTCACCGTACTGGCTTCAATCCAGGACGGATGGTCGGCCGGAATCGCTTTCCAATAAATTTGGTCGCCGTCCCCCTCCTCAAATGAACCGACTTGCACGCCGCCGACCACTGTGTAGATAAATTGGAACGTGCGGCGGCCGACGGTTGGCTCAAAATACCAATTAATCGTCACCTCATCAGAGCCATAATCCACCTCAAAAGTACGCGGCGCATTACTGCCGGATTCGGAATAGCTGCCGTTCTCATCGCGCACGCTGATGTCGGTGATGGCGTCGTTATTGCCATTGCTGCCGGTAAAAATAGAGCCGTAACCGTAGGTGAAAGGCGCGCCGGAAAAGTTGAGCGTCTGCGTTTCAACAACGCGCATGTCGCCGTTTTCCAGCAAGGTGATATCAACGTCAAACCGTTCCCAATAAAAATTTTTGGTCTGTGCAGAACTGCTGCGGGGTGTCAAAAAAAGCGTCAACAGGAGTAACGATAAAAGGATAAAACGTTTGGATAGGTTGGTCATTGATGTTTTCCCTCATCATAACAAACGACATTAAAACTATTATACGATGCGAGCGTCAAGTTTGCGAGTGTGACGCTGCCTACTTTTTTCTGCGCTCATTTTTGCAGTATACTAGTATTATAGTACTAGTAAAAAGCTCGTAACTATACAGGCAGGTTCCCTGAGCGACTCGATTGAGCTCGCCGAACGTCCTGTCGAAGGGAACCGGTCTTTCTCAAGCTCAGACCTCAACAGACCTATATAGTTACAAAAACTCATCTTCGAACAATCTAGCGCCTGTGCTGTACCGGGCTGTTTAATTGAGCAGCCCTGACCTCTGACAAGGAAGGTCTGTTATGCCAAATGGAACCGGGGATTTAACCAATCAACCAGCTCGGCTGCGCGTGATGATTGCCGATGATGTGATGGAAACGCGGCGCAGTACGCGGCTGATGCTCACGCTTGTTCCTGAGGCCAAATTAGTCGCCATCGCCCATGACGGCCGTCAAGCCGTTGACATGGCCCGCAAACACAAGCCAGATATTGCCTTGATGGACATCAGTATGCCTGGAATGGACGGGGTGGAAGCCATTGCGGAAATTCTCAAATATCAACCAGGCGTAGGCTGCATTGTAATCTCAGCCGAGCGAGATAAACAAACGCTGCGTCGGGCCATAGCCGCCGGCGCTAAAGGCTATTTGATTAAACCAATCACCAGTGAAGAATTAATTGATGAGGTACGGCGGGTAGCAGCCTTATTAAAGGAAGGAGGGCAGCCGGATGACAAGAAACGCCAACGCCACGAGCGGACAATTTATCTACAGCAAATGGCAATGATCTATGTAAAGGCACGGCGCACCGATGATAAAGCGCTGGCTGTATTTGAGGAATTGGCCGCCGATCCCGACTGTGCGGTTCCCTGGCTGCAATCATTGGCCGTAATTTATGTGTTCAGAAAAGAATGGGGAAAATTACAAAAGCTGTCAGCCCGGTTAGAGCGATTAACGCATTCATGAGAAAACTGGTAAAGCGGAAAATAAAACGGCCGTTTCCCTGCGGAAAACGGCCGTTTTTTATATCATGATCATCGTTTCAACAATTACCAACGATTATCCCTACCACCATAACCACGATTGCCGCCGCGATTACCGCCGCCGCGATTGCCGCCGCCACGATTATAACCACCGCGACCACCGCCGCGACCGCCACGATCTTCACGCGGACGCGCTTCATTCACACGCAAATCCCGGCCCTGAAAATCTTGGCCGTCCAGCGCGCTAATTGCCGCTGTGGCGCCGGCATCATCCATTTCCACAAAACAGAACCCACGGAACCGGCCAGTGTCTCGGTCGGTGATCCACGCAACTGATTCTACAGAACCATGCGCCTCAAACAGGGCGCGGACTTCGTCTTCCGTCGTATTGAAAGACAGGTTACCAACATAAAGTTTCTTGCTCAACGTTCTTAACTCTCCTAAACAAACTATCCAACCTGTGAATCAATCCGGGAACTGAATACGGGAGGAAATCTAATAAATCAATATGATTATACGCTAATCGTAAACGTGTTGTCCACTAGCAATTTATTTGACGCTAAAAAGCCTACTTGCATCCACCGTCTGGCAATGGTATCAATACATTATGGATAACGATGATTATGATTTTTCTGTCATGCGAGCCACAATGGTAATGGCTCAATTGAAAGAACGCGGGATCGAGGATACGGCCGTACTCAACGCCATGAACACCGTCCCCCGCGAAATCTTCGTCGCCGATTCCTACAAAGCCTACGCCTACAAAGACGGCCCCCTCCCCCTCCCCAACGGCCAAACCATCTCCCAGCCCTACATCGTCGCCCTCATGGCCAGCCTGTTAAACCTGGCCCCAAGCGACCGGGTATTGGAAATCGGAACCGGCTCCGGCTATGCTGCCGCCGTCCTCAGCCGCATCGCCAGTGAAGTTTACACTGTAGAACGCCGCCAGGAATTGATAAATTATGCCCGCAATTGCCTGGACAGGCTGGGCTACGACAACATTCACCTGCACCATGGCGATGGCACACTGGGCTGGCCGGAACATGCGCCTTACGACGCCATCGTCGTTGCCGCCGGCGGCCCCATCATCCCGGCAGCGCTGCGCGATCAATTAGCCATTGGCGGGCGATTGGTCATGCCTGTAGGCAGCAGCCAGCGCCAACAACATCTCAAACAGATTATTCGTCTGGGTCAAAACAACTTTAGCCAGAAAGATTATGGCGCCGTCGCGTTTGTCCCCTTGATTGGGGCCGAAGGCTGGCCGGTTACTGCGGCCAAAAAATCAAAGCGACGCCGGCCAGAGCAATAATCGTCCCTGCCGTCCCCCGCCAACTCACGCGCTTTTTATACACAAAATACTCAAACGGAATCAGCATAATCGGCGGCAGCGCCATCAATGTGGAGGCAATACCCAACCGCGCCAACGAAATAGCAATGAGCGAGAGCCAAATGCCCAAAAACGGCCCCACAAAAGAGCCGCCCACCATCGCCGGAAATGCCTTGCGGTCGCGCCACTTGCCAAAGGTGTAACGCACTTTCCCCCGCAGCAGCGCGTACCCCCACATGACGACAACAGCTACCAAAATACGGATAATCGTTGCCGAAATGCTGGGGAAATCATCTACCAACCCATACCGCGCAGTGACCAGGTTGGCAACCTGCCCCAACGCGCCCAACAAACCAAAGAAAACCCCGGCTTTGTAATGCTTATTTTCGACAACCGTCAGCCCCGGCCGTTTCTCCGTTACCACCCAGCCAATACCGGCTACCGCCAATAAAATACCGCTCATCTCAATACCGGTGACTGTTTCGCCAAAAAGCAGCCAGCCAAAAATGACGCTGTAAATGGGAACGGTAGCCATGAGCAGCATGGAGATGCGCGGCCCAATCAGCACGTAGGCCTGGAAAAGGAACGTGTCGCCCAGAACCAGCCCCAAAATGCTGGAAACGCTAAACCAAAACCAGCGAAACCCTTCCACCTGCTGCGGAAAGAAGCTGCCCTCCAAAACCCGATGGGAAATGGCAAGGAACAGAAACGCAAACAACAACCGACTGCGATTGACGACTTCAGAGCCAACGCGCCGGCCGCTGTAGCTGAAAAAAATGGCCGTTAATGACCACATGACGGCCGTTCCCACCGCCGCCAATTCGCCCCAATACATCACATCTCACTTCCCATGAGTTTCTGTTCGTAACTATTCAGGTGTACCCTTAGATTTGTCAAATTTAATCTGGTAAACGCCTGGTTATGCTAAAAAATTTGACAAATCTTCTCGGCAAATAAACAGCGCACCCGTTCTCCAGAGCAACCAAACATTGACGCACACGGCGATCTAATCGGGGACTTAAACGACCATAAGCCGCTTCAGGCTCTAAAAAAGCAACACTCCTCAGTTCAACCACATATGCCTCCAGCAAGCGAGTTACCTCTTCACCCCTTCACCCCTTCACCTCTTCACCCCTTCACCTCTTCATCCGCCTCATCCTATCCGCAATCTGCCGAATATGTGCCGGCCCGGTGCGGCAGCAGCCGCCAATAAGCGCCGCGCCTTCCTTGCGCCATTCCCGACTAAACGTGCCAAATTCAGAGGGAACCGATTGACCCAGCCACACCTTATGCATTGCGTCGTATTCCTCGCCGGAGTTGGGATAAACAACGATGGGCTTTTTAGTCACAGCGCGCACCTCGCGGATAAGGCTGGGGATGTAGCTGGGCGGCGTGCAGTTGATGCCGATGGCGACAACTTGTTCGATAGGGTCTAAATGGGCGGCAGCTTCGGCAATGGGGGTTCCGTCGTGCAGGGAACGGCCGTCGCCACAACTAAAACTCATCCAAACCGGCATATCCAGCGTCTCCCCTGCCAGCCGCGCTAACGCCCTCGATTCGCTATGCGAAGGAATTGTCTCACAAGCCAACATATCCGCCCCGCTCTCGGCCAAAATATGCCAGCGCTGGCGATGCCATGCAACCAGGCCGTCTTCGTCCAAATCATACTCGCCCGTATATTCGGAGCCATCGGCCAACGCCGCGCCATACGGCCCCACACTGGCAGCCACAAGGGGACGCAGCCGCCCCGCCCGATTGGCCGGATCAGCCCAAAACTGGTCGCGGGCTTCCATAACCAGCCGCACGGAGAGGCGAATCAGGTCAATCGCTTCGGCCTCGCTTAAGCCGCGCGCCATCAACGCCGGAATCGTTGCCTGGTAACTGGCGCTAATGCCGCAATCAGCCCCGGCCCAGAAATAATCCAGGTGTACCTGCCGGATAATGCCGGGGTCATCCAACAGCAGCCGCGCCGACCATAATTCGTCGCTTAAGTCACAGCCGCGCGCTTCTAGTTCAGTTGCCAACCCGCCATCGAGGATGAGAGCGTCTTGAAATTCAAGAAAAGGTTGAATAGGATTTTTCATGTCATTTTCTCCAGAGGCAATGGTCATGACAAATCGCTATATTAAGTGACTGTCACCTCTGAGGCTTAGTAGTTACTTTCGCTGAACAAATTTCATAAAAGCCCATACCCCAAACAGCACCAATGCGAAAACGCCCCCCAAGCAAACAATCTGCATCAATAAATAGCCCAAATTGATTCCGAGTGATTCCATGCTTCCTCCTCGTATAAAGTAATTCCATAAGAGTTCGCTCGTTAATAACTTTTGAGTTTGCTGTGGCCGGTCTCCCGACTGCGCCACCCAAGTTAATTTTGAACGAACCCTTTCCAGATACTATACCTGCCTCTCATCTGCGCGTCATCTTACGCAGCCAATTGTAAGATATTTATTGGAAACGACATCAAAATCTTGACGGTAAACGCGCCGATATGCAAAAATCTTCGTACAGGAAATACAAATTCAAGGAGAATTGTAATGGGAACTTTCATCATCAAACACTGGCTCGTCATGCTGCCGTCAACCGTAACCGGCTTATATCTGCTGCGGTTGATGCAGCGTCTATACCACGAAAAAATGAGCCGAGCCGCCAAACCCGTCCCCGTTACGGTTCCAAAGAGAAACAACATGGGCAGTTACCGGCCATCAAATAAATGAAATCGGGACGCAAATTCACGCAGATTTTTTCTTTCTCTCTCCGCGCATCTCCGCCCTTCTGCGTAACTCCGCGTCCTGTTTTAGGAGGATAAACGATGTTTTTTGACCCTTTATATCTGGTTTTTGCCTTGCCCGGCTTGCTGCTGGGCATGTGGGCGCAATCCCGTGTAAAAAGCGCGTTTAACAAGTATGCGCGCGTGCGCACAATGCGTAATGTAACCGGGGCTGAAGTCGCGCGCGCTTTGCTAGATGCTCAGGGTCTTTATGACGTGGCAATTGAGGAAACGAAGGGTTTTCTCAGCGACCATTATGATCCGCGCAGCAAGGTTTTACGGCTCAGCCCGGATGTGTACCGGACGCCCAGCGTGGCCGCCGCCGGCGTTGCCGCCCATGAGATGGGACACGCCATTCAGGACGCGCAATCTTACATTCCGCTGAACATTCGCAGCGCGTTGGTTCCGGCAGTGCAGTTTGGCAGCACGCTTGGCCCCTGGATTTTCTTCGGCGGCTTTTTGCTGCAATTTACGACGCTGGCCTGGGTGGGTGTGATTTTATTCGCTGCCAGCGTGCTGTTTGCGCTGGTGACGCTGCCGGTGGAGTTTGACGCCAGCCGCCGGGCCAAACAGCTTTTGGTTAGCAACGGTATTCTAATCGGCGACGAAATGAAAGGGGTAGAGAAGGTGTTGGATGCGGCGGCGCTGACGTATGTGGCCTCGGCTGTGGCGGCGATTGGCACGCTGCTTTATTATGTGATGCTGCTCACCGGCGGCCGTCGCCGTTAATCATTTGGGTACGTTTCATTTACTTGAAGTGACAGTCACGGGACGCATGATTTAGGGTTAACCAAGTCCGTTCGCCCCGTGACTGTCATTTTGGCCTAAGTATTTGAACCACACCCTAATCATTTCCATCGCCTCTTTGGCGTTTTTTTGCCCGCAAAGGCCGGGGTTTACCAATTTTGCAGTTCTGCCAGTGAAATCAGGTCGCCATTCTTGGAAAGAATCAGTTTGGCAGCGCCGGCCTGGCTTATTAATTTTTCGTGTTCAATTGCCAATACCAGGCTGATCAAGGGAGTGTCGGTGTTTTTATCACGGCCGCGTGCCAGGCGATGCGCCAGGGTTTCGGCCGGTGTGCTGAATAAAAATAGGGGGAAGTCAATGCCTGCAAGCAGCGGGTTGTTGCCATGCGTCCATTCGATGATCAACACTTGAATGCCGGTAAAATCAACTGCTTCAAAGCGAATGTCTTCTGTTGTTCGGCCCATCCGCTTCAAATTGAGTCTATTTTCGCCGCTCTTGAATAATTGGATGATGTGGTTGACTGTTGAAAAATCAATTTCCCTCTCGGAGCCTAGATAAGCTGCCAACGCTTCTCTTCCGGCGTTAAAATAGGCGTTCATCCAGGCTGATTCTTCACCGGTAAAAGTCTGGGGATTGATGTCGGCCATGTCAGGCCATTTTTGCTGGAGCTTTTTCATCCTGTCGTTGGAGAACTGTTTACTTCTGGCAAATGCGTTTAAGCCGGCATTTCTGAAGACGGACAGGCGCTCAATATCGTTGAATTTGGGTATCCGGTGCGGGTAATTGTCCCCCGACAGGATGTAGGCGGGGTGATTCTGCTGGTTACAGTAATAGCCGAGGACAGACCCGATTTCAGATTTGCCCACGCCCGAACCGCCGTAAACGGAAACGACAAGCCGACGGCCGTTGCGCCCTTCCAGTTCTCGCAGCAGATGGGGGAAAATGGTGGTGGCCTTGTCAATGTGCGACTGATTGATTTGAATTTTGTCGCCGGGCATATCGCCGGTTTTGACTGAACTTAGATTGACCTGGGGCGGGTTCCATGTATTCATTCTCATTTCCTTGTTATTATGCTCCCCAAACCTCGTTCAAAGCGGATCGAAACAGGTCATTGAGGGGGGCAATCGGCCGTTTCTCCAACGCCTTCTGAAATTGTTTCTCCTTCAAGCGGGCCAGCTCCCGGTCTACAAAATCGCTGATTTCGGGGATGCGGGGGCCGTCGTCCAATTCCCGACCGGCCTTTTTGTCCGTTATTAGCATTGCAATCGCCTGTTTTAGCGCCGGGTCGTCAATCAGGCGGTCAACTAGGACGCTAAACTCGGTCGGCACAACGCCCAAATCGCGCTCCAGCCAATTGACGGCTAAAATCGGCCGCAGCACGTAGAAATACTTCTTCACCCGTACCCGCTCCCCTTGCAAATAATCGCGGTCGTTGCCCTGGGCCATATGCAAATAATGGTAGCTGGCAGCGATGGGGTTGTAGTAGGTTGCCGCTAGATCGCGCATTCGCTGGACGGCCGTGTACTTCTCCTCGTAAATAATAGGGGAACCCAGCCACTCCAACAACGGCGGATTCGATTTATGAAAAAGCTGTAACGCCTTGCGTAAATCCCAACCGCTAATGTCCAGGCTGTCGTTAATCGGCTGTTCGATAACGTCTCGTCTGCGTTCTACATCAACCGACAAATACCACTCTCTGGGATGCAGGTAGAGGAAGCGAACGTCATAATCGCTGTTGACCGAAGGAAAACCCCAGGCACGGCTGCCCGATTCGCAAGCGTATAAGATTTCCACTTTATGTTTTGATTCAATGGCGTTTAATTCTGTTTTGATTTTTTGTTTTATATCGTTCATTAGAAAAAAGCCTGTTTAGGGCGCTGCGGGTTGTCCGGTTCGGCCGGTATCAAATGGGTATTGCCTTGCAGAACGCGCCGCGCCATCCAGTCGCTCCAGGGTTCGATGGGGTCGTTTAACGTATCCAATTCGGCCAGGGAAAAATAGGCGGCGGCGTCTGTTTCTTGGCCGCCGTCGGGCTGCGGTTCGCCGGAGATGTGGCGGCACAGGTAAATGAGGGCGGTCATATTTTCCCAGGTAAAGTTTTGTTGGCCGAGCAGGCCGGTGATGACGGCCGTTACTCCTCCCTCCTCCAACGTCTCCCGCAACGCCGCTTCATCGGGTGTTTCGCCCTGCTCGACCACGCCCCACGGAATGCTCCACTGCCCTGCCAGCGATGTCCCCTTTGCCTGACGGATGAGCAGGATTTTGTTGTCGCGGAGAACGGCCGTACCCACGCAAACCACAATTCGCGGCGGCCAGTTTTGCTCTGTCATCGCATCAATTCCTAAACCAGTGGCAGGCATACGGCCGTAACCCCACCTTCCCTCGCATTTTCACCTCTGGCCGGGACAACACATCCACCCGCGGCCGCCTCAGTATAAATGTCTGCGGCTGGTCAGACAGGTTGAACACACACAGCACCCCGTCCGTACCATCCACGTGCCGCCGGAACGCCAGCACCGCGTCGTTCCCCGTCTCCACCCAGACAAACTGGCCGCTGCGCAAAGCCGCCAGGCTCTGCCGCGTCCCAATCAAAAACCGCGTCAGGTTCAGGTAAGACGCCGGATCAGCCTCCTGCGCTGCCGCGTTGACCTGTTGGTAGCCGTAAGTCTCATCGCACAGCACGGGCAGATAGGTTTCTTTGGCGGTGGAAAATCCCGCGTGACGGTCGTTATCCCACTGCATCGGTGTGCGGCAGCCGTGCCGGTCGGGGAACCAGATATTGTCCCCCATGCCAATCTCATCGCCGTAGTAAATGATGGGTGCGCCGGGCAGGGAGAGGAACAACGCATTAAGCAAAAACCATTTACGCTTGTCATTGTCCAGCAGCGGCGCCAGCCGCCGCCGGATGCCCAGATTGAGCCGCATCCGGGGATTGGGCGCGTACTGCTGCCGCATCCATTTCCGTTCTTCCGGCGTTACCATCTCCAGCGTCAGCTCATCGTGGTTGCGCAGGAAGGTCATCCACTGCGCCCCCGGCGGGATGGCCGGCGTACGGTTGAGGATGTCTACGATTGGCGTCTTGTCGCCTTTCTTCAACACCATGTACAACCGGGGCATGATGGGAAAATGGAAACAAACCTGAAACTCCGGCTCCTCTGGCGTCCCAAAGTAAGGCAGTAAATCTTCCGGCCACTGGTTGGCCTCGGCGATGAGCAGCGTGCCGGGATACTCGTCGTCCACCATGCGCCGCATTTTCTTTAGAAAATCATGCGTCTCCGGCAGATTTTCGCAGTTGGTGCCTTCGCGTTCGTACAGGTAGGGGATGGCATCCACACGGAAGCCGTCAACGCCCAAATCCAACCAGAAGCGGATGGCGTTGAACATCTCTTCATGGACTTGAGGATTGTCGTAGTTCAAATCAGGCTGGCAGCTGTAAAAACGATGCCAGAAGTATTGTCCCGCCACGTCGTCATAGGTCCAGTTAGACGGCTCGGTATCGAGAAAGATGATGCGCGTATCGGCGTACTCGGTTCCGGTGTCGCTCCAGACGTAGTAATCGCGGTAAGGGGAATTTTTGTCCTGCCGCGCCGCCTGGAACCAGGGATGCTGGTCAGACGTGTGATTCATCACAATGTCGGTGACGACTTTTAATCCGCGCGCGTGGGCAGCATCGAGGAAGGCTCTGAAATCATCCAAATCGCCATAATCAGGATGAACGCCCAAATAATCGGACACGTCGTAGCCATCGTCCAACAAGGGCGAAGGGTAATGGGGCATGACCCAAATGCAGTCCACGCCCAACGATTTGATGTGGTCGAGTTTCTCAATCGCGCCGCGAAAATCGCCGTTGCCATCCCCGTTGCTATCTTTGTAGGCGCGAATGTAGAGTTCGTAGAATACAGCGTTGTTGTACCAGTTTGTTGTCATAATGTATTAGCTAGAGGATAGAGCGAGAGCTAGAGGAAGAATGTGTTCTAGCTCTGTCCTCTAGCTCTAGCTTTCGAGACCGTTGGCCGAAATTACATCCCGATACCAGTAGGCGCTGTCCTTCGGAATGCGTTTTTGGGTTTGGTAATCCACGTAGACGATGCCGAAGCGTTGGCTGTATCCCAGGGACCATTCGTAGTTGTCCATGAAAGACCAGACGAAGTAGCCGGCAACCGGCGCGCCGTTGGCGATGGCCCGGTTCACGCCGGTTATGTATTGCCGCAGAAAGTTGATACGGCGGGTGTCGGCGACACGGCCGTTTTCATCCGGCCCGTCCCCATAACTACAACCATTCTCCGTCACGTAAATTTTGGGCGCGCCATAGTGGAAGTGCAGCCGGTTCAGCACATCGTACAGGCCATTGGGATACACTTCCCAATTCATTTCCGTGTACTCCGCGCCGGGATTGGGAACAGCGGCCGTTTGGAATGTATCCAGCGACACGTCGCCGCTTATAATTTGCCGGGTGTAATTGTTGACGCCGACAAAATCAATCGGGGCGGCGATGGTTTCCATATCGCCGTCGTGAACAAAGTCCAGACCGTTTGGCAAATACCCTTTTTGGGTGTAATAAGCGACCATGTCGGCCGGATAATGGCGGCCAAAAATGGGATCGTTAAACCAGCGAATGTAGTAGCCGTCCCAAATGCGCGCCGCCTGCACATCTTCGGGGCTGTTGGTGTGGGGATAGGCGGGTTCGTAGTTGGGGGCGATGCCAACTTCGGCATTGCGAGCGTTTTGGCGAATGACGGGCACGGCCGTTCCGTGCGAAAGCAGCACGTGATGGGCGGCAGAAAGCGCCGCAGGCCA
>JANTHP010000044.1 GCA_024762395.1 Anaerolineae bacterium
TGACTAAACTTAAACCAATTCTGTTCTTACTCTTCATCATCAACCTCGCCCTCATTCCCGCAGCCATTTTGAATTTCAACGCAGCCGCAGCGCCATCTATGCAAACGACTGATTCGTATGCCTATTTGCCCATCATTTTTTCCCCCCTTGAACCGGTTCCCTTTGGCGAGGTTCATGAGGGTAACGGCACCTGGTATTCTGCTACCGGGGAGGGCAATTGCTCCTTCCCCGCGTCGCCTGAAAATATGATGGTGGCGGCGATGAATGATGCGCAATACGCTGATTCTGCGATGTGCGGCGCATATGTCCAGGTAACAGGGCCAAATGATACGGTTATTGTCCGTATTGTAGACCGTTGTCCGGAGTGCCCCATTAATCATATTGATCTGAGCCGGGAGGCGTTTGCCAAAATAGCCAACCTGGCTGATGGCCGGGTACCGATTAGTTGGCAGCAGGTTAGTTATCCGTTACCCGACCCGATTGTGTATCACTTTAAGGATGGAAGTAATGAATGGTGGACGGCCGTTCAAATTCGCAATCACAGCAATCCAATCGTTAGTTTGGAGTATTGGGCTGACGGCGCATATCATAATGTTGAGCGTTTATCGTATAATTACTTCGTTCAAACAGGGCCTGGTATGGGGCCAGGGCCGTACACGTTCCGTGTAACTGATTATTTTGGCAATCAACTGATAGACAGCGGCATTCCACATGTGGAAAATGGGGAAGTGGTTGGCAGCGAGCAGTTTCCTGTTTTGGGTCAGTGATGGGAGACCGCTAATTTAGCATAATTCCAATTCTGAGACGGCTATTGCCTATGCTGGAGATTAGAGATTTGGGATTAGAGACTAAAGACTAAAGACGTTTCACGCTTCACGTTTCACGGAGAAATTGTGACCGCTGCTAACGTAAATTGTTTAACTGGAAGGGTTGATTTAGCACAGTAAAGATGGCAGTGTCAGTAATGACCGGCCGTTGGAACGTCACCATGTACTGAACAGATTGCCCCGGCGCAATCGTCCAGGGAAATGCGGGATTTGTGGAGAGCAGTAAATAAACGGAACCGTCGCCTGTTTGCAGCGACAAATCTTTTTCGGAAACAACGATGGGTTGGTCGCCCGGATTTGTGATTTTGCCGGTCAAAATCAGGCTGGTTAAATCTAGCGAAACGGCCGCATTCGTTAATGTCGCTTGCGCGTTCTGATATGCCTGTGAGCCGCCGCTAAACGGAATGGTTACCTGAAGCTGGGAACCGCTCGTTTCATGGGTGACTGACCACAACACATTGGCGCTGTTCAGTCCCAGCGGAATTTGGTAACCGGCTGTAGCCTGCGCGGCCTGTCCGGCATTGAGGAACCCGCTAAGCGCCGGGTAGCTGCCTAATTGCCCGGCAGCCGGGCTGATGGCGTATTGATTGCCTGCTTCATCATGCAGGGTCATGTGCAGCTTGGACGTGTCTAGCGCGGTGAGGCCGCTGTTTTGTATTTGGTAATCAACCAGGTAAAAGGCAAAGCCGGGCTGGGCTTCGGGGCGATCTAAAAGATAAACGGCGCCGGTTACGGTTATCTGCAGGTTGTCTAACTGGGCTGTTTCGCCCAGCTCAACCTGATTGCCCTGACTGCCGCCACCGGATTCATCTACGATGTAACGGCCGTTTACCACCAACCGCTCTTCCCCTTCCGAGCCAACTAAAATTAGCGTCAACCCCGGCGTATGCTGGGCGTACACATCAGGGTTCCCCACTAGAATTTGCTCGCGGCTGTTAAACGCAAACGTTAAAGCAGCGCCGTTGCGCGTTGTTAGCATCATTTGGTCGCTGGGGGTTAGTTGTTCCAGCATAGCCCGGTTTTCTTCCGTATCCGGCAGCCCAATGACATAGTTGATGATGGTTCCGTAAATCCAAACGGCCGTATCCGGTTCCTCAAACGTGGGCGACCAAACACGATCCTCCTTGACTACCTGCGACTGAACCGCAAAAGAGCGGCCCCCCATCTGAAGTGCTGCCGGCGTATCCAGCGTCACCGAAATCGTATCCGAATCGCTTATCCCGACAACCAATGGTTCATTAGCCCTGTCCAGGGCCGAATCGGCAAAAGGCGTTGGCGTGGCGTCTCCCTCTCCCGCGCTGTCGCGGAGCAGCAGCGTCAGCACAATGGCAAACATAACGACAAACCCAATCACCATCAAAGCGGCAACAACGGCAGCGCCGCGATTATTGGCCAGGAGTTCTTTCAGAGAGACATTTGGCTGCTCTGACGACATAGACAGTCCTTTACAAAGAGAAAATGTAACTACTCAGCTTGAGAGGTGACAGTCACTTAATATGGCGATTTGTCATGACGATTGCCTCTGGAGAAAGTGACTGTCACCTTAGTAATTACGAGAAAACTTTGGAAATTTCGCTTACGGAATACCAACTGGCAGCGGCTGCGGCGCAATGCGCACCAGGATATCGGCGCTCTCCCCGGTGACAATTTGCGTGTAATTCAAAAATGGCACGACAACCTGCACTGCCCCGGCCGATGAGATAGAGTCAAAGTGGATTAGACCCGCTTCGTTGGTGTACCCAAAGGCAATTAGATTACCAGATGAATTTTCGTAGAGGGTAACGGCCGTATCCACCACCCCCTCCGTCAATTCCGGCATAAAATTCTCATTCGCGTCATAATAAATCGTTACATTAATCGTAGACGTCGTCCCACCGCCGCTTAAAGGCGTGGCAGTCGGCAAAGCCTGAAACTGCACCGTAGGCGGCGTAGGCGGCGCAGGCGTATTCAATCCGCTCAAATCAATAGGCGTTGGCGTTGGCGGAAACGTAGGGAACACAATCGGCGTTGGCGTAGACACAGGCGGCGAAAACCCGCCGCCACCGCCGGTATACGCCTGCGTCGGCGTGGCTGTTGGCGTCGCCGTGGCAATCGTTGCCGTACAAATCAAATCATACGTATGTTGGGGCGCCTCCTCATACGGCGGCACATTCACCGGCCCCATCATGACATGCAGCCAACCTGTGTACGTGGAAAGATAAGACAGCTTACTGCCCAAATCGCCAAATGCTTTATCGTCATTTCCCAAATTCGGTTGAAAACTATTTCCATAAGCATCCAGGAAAATCATGTTTGTGTCAGCAAAAGACCCCGGTGGGATGGTAGATTCACACGTATACTCAATACCTGGCTTCATCCAAATGCGAAAAATATCCGTATCCTGCAAGCTGCCATAAACCGGCACAAAATCAAAATGGTACGTTTGGTCCAACCCAATCGTACAAGCCGTTTCAATCGTGCTGTTAAACTCGCAGTCACTGTCTCCGGGAATCGGCGTTTGGCTGGGCGTTGGCGTTGGCGGAGTCAGTTCCCTTATTTCAAAACAATACCGCTTGTCAGTCGGGTCCGATGGATCGCGGTTGTCAATCCGCGCATAATAAAACCCATCCACATCGGCTACAATCGTTACTTGCGAACGGCGCTGGCCCGGTTCAAAATCATCGTTACTGGCAATTAAAACCCCTTGAGTGTCAAAAACCTGTAAATTCGTGTCAATGCCGGCGTCAAGGTCAGTCGTAAACACATCATAATACGAGCCAGCTTTGCCCGTAAAACGGAAATAATCCACATCGCCGGTCGGCCACAACGTAATATTGCACAATTTTGTTCCCGCCGACGTGGTGTACGATTCAGCCAGCGTGTTATTCGGCTCATACGCATCCAGGTAAATGGTGTCGTCATCGTCAGGGGTGGGCGTTGGGTCGTCATCCACAATGAATACGGTCATACGCCAATTGGCGCCTAGTGTGGCGCTGATGGGGTCGCTTAATTCCACATAGAAAAACTCATTGGCGCCCGGTTCATCATTGTTGTCGTTAATGATGTTTAACGTGAAGTTTGCTTCATCATCGTTGGCTGGAATAGTAATCGTTTGTTGGGGGATGGTTGTGTAGTCTTCACCGCCAAAGGCAGTGCCTTGCAAAGATTCAATCTCCACTTGAACGTCATTGGTAGACGTTATGTCTAGCTGAATCGTTAAAAGATAACTGCCTGCATCTTCATCCAGCGTGACGGAACTGGCAGAGAATTCAACCTCTGGCGTTGTTTGTTGCAGCGGAGCAGCCTGGACACTGGCAGTGTTGGCCGATGGAGAGACGGTGAACGCAAATGCTGCTACCAATACTACAGCGAGTAACAAGCCTAAACTTAATTGGAGGAGGCGTCGGATGGATTTCATAACGAACACCTTTGGCGGTTAAAGCGCGCTGTGGGGCGGCGTATTTTGCTGCCTATACAAATATCTATCAACATTAACCGGATTATAAGCGGAGTAAAAAGCAATAGCAAATTGGAGAAAGCCAAAAGGGGCGCTGCTTAGTCAGTCAGGACGCCCCTTTCAAGATTGGTTTGTGTTTGTAATTCGGTTTAGCTTTCGTTTTTTGTGTTGATGACCTGGTCAACCAGACCGTACTCAACGGCTTGCTCGGCGCTCATGTAAATGTCGCGGTCGGTGTCTTTGGCAATTTGCTCAATGGACTGCCCTGTGTGATGGCTGAGGATTTCGTTTAGTGTGGTACGGAGTCGCAAGATTTCTTGCGCCTGGATGGCGATGTCGGAGGCTTGCCCTTGTGCGCCGCCGAGGGGTTGGTGCATGTGGATGGTAGCGTTGGGCAAGGCGTAGCGCATCCCTTTGGCGCCTGCGGTGAGCAGGATTGTGCCAAAGCTGGCGGTAAATCCAACGGCATAGGTGGCCACAGGGCTTTCGATTTGCTGCATGGTATCGTAAATGGCCATGCCTGCGTAAACCTGTCCGCCGGGGGAACTGATGTACATGTGAATGGGGCTGTTGGGGTCGTCGTTGGCTAAATAAAGTAGTTGGGCGACGATGTGATTGGCAACGATGCTGTCTATGGGCAGGCTTAAAAGGATGATGCGTTGTTTGAATAGCAGCGAATAAACGTCGGTGGCGTATTCTTTACGGCCGTCTCGCTCAATAATTGCCGGATTGGCTAAGGCTGTCGGAATAATCATGCTGGTTCTCCCATGAATAGGAACGCAGGCAAGCTGCCTGCGTTCACATTGTCAAGTCAATTGGGTGAAGTATAAATCGGTCTTGTTAGATTTACGTAATCGTGATCTGATTTATTCTTCTTCATCCGCAGCGGCTTCTTCGGCGGCAGCCAGGGCTTCTAAATCCGGGGCATTGCCTGTGAGTATGGCCGTCATCCGGTCATGCGTCTTATCCATAATTACTTCACTGCTAATCATGTCAAATCCATAGCCGCTGTTGAAGTACTTACGCATACTTTCTTTGAACTCATCATTATCGTCAAAATCTTCTAACCGCTTCTTGATGGCCGCGTCCACATCCTCTTCCTCAACGGTGAGGCGCTCATCCAGAATGAATTGGCGCAAAATTTGTTGGCGTTCCAATCGTTCTATGGCGCTTTCGCGGAAGTTGTCGCGAATGGCTTCTTCACTGTTGCCTTGCAGCTTTACGAAGTCGTCCCATTCCCAACCGGAGCGGGTCACCTGATCCTTGTAGCTGGCAATCATTTCGTCAATTTCGGCTTCGACGGCCGCTGGCGGGTAGACGATTTCAGCTTTTTCCAGCATGTCGTCAATCATGCCTTCAATGAGTTCATTTTTAGCTTCGGCTTCGGCTTGCTTTTCTAACTGTTCCCTAAGAGCGGCGCGCAGTTCGTCCAGCGTTTCGTAATCGCCTTCCAATTTGGCGAGTTCATCGTCCAAAGCAGGCAGTTCTCGCTCTTTCACGTCCAATACCGAGATTTCAAAATCGGCGTCTCTACCGGCCAATTCTTTTTCGTGAAAATCTTCGGGGAAGGTGATGGTAAATGCTTTATCGTCTCCGGCGGACAAGCCGATAATTTCGTTTATAAAGGGAGCGCCCAGGTATAATTCGTCGGGATCGAGGGGTAAATCTATGTTTTCTTCGTCGAAAATAACGTCGTTGTAATCGTCATCGTCGTCGGCTGCTGTGTCATCGTCGCTTTCTGCCGACGTTTCTTCACCCTCTTTTTCTATGTCCTCATCCTCGTCCTCGTCGTCATCCTCTTCCCAAATCAATTCGCCGCGCCCGCTAAGTGTCACCAGGTCGCCAGCAGCAGCGGGGCGGTCAACGGATTCGATTTGTTGGTGACGGGTTTGTACTTGCTCTAGCGCTTCAGTAACGGCTTCGTCGGTGATGTTGACGGGTTCGATCTCTTTGCGTAGTTCACGGTAATCGCCCAAATCAACTTTGGGCGCGAGGGGGATCGTGAATTTGAGGACAAGCGGTTCGATTTCCATATCGTCGAAGGTGGAACGGCCGTACACCTCCGGGGCCACTTCTTCCATCGCTTCCTCAAAAATAGGCTGCACCATTTCGTCAATTGTCTCCGCTCGCAGCGTTTCCTTACCCACGCGGCGTAAAATTACATTGTAGGGCACTTTGCCGCGGCGAAAGCCGGGAACGTTGATTTCACGTCCTAGTTTGCGAGCCGTTTGCCGCATTGCTTTTTCGACTCGTTTTTCGTCAACTTCAATCGTCAGTTTTAACTCGCGTTGTTCATTTTCTTCAGTATGAATGTTTAATGTCACAGGGTACCTCACAAAAATAGATAAAGTGTAGAGATAGAGATAAAGGAACTTGCGTCTTCTATCTCTATCTCTGTCTCTATCTTTGATTCATCAAAAAAGCGTTGCCGGGGCAACGCCTTTCCGTCTCTAAAGGTGGGGATGGAGGGACTCGAACCCACACGCCTTGCGGCACATGATTCTAAGTCATGCGCGTCTGCCAGTTCCGCCACATCCCCGGCAAGCGTCCAATTATATCACTGGGTTTAACTTTGCCAACTGGATTTTTCGAGTATCAGTTCGAAAACATCTGACAAAGGGCAAAAGAGGTGTAAAATGTAGCTATCTTTGAGATTGGTCCAATCTTCAAGAGTGGACCAATCTGACACCACATTTTCTGAGGAGTTTGCAATGGGTACGTTACTGGTAAAGAATACGGCCGTTCTCGTCACAATGGACAACCAACGGCGCGAAATAAAAAACGGGGGCCTGTTCGTCCGCGACAACGTCATCGAACAAGTCGGCAAAACCGAGGAGCTGCCGGCGACTGCCGACACCGTCCTCGATCTTAAAGACCACATTGTCCTGCCTGGCCTCATCAACACCCACCATCATCTGTACCAATCCCTCACCCGCGTTTTGGCCCAGGATGCCGACCTGTTCACCTGGCTCAAAACCCTCTATCCCATCTGGGGCAACCTTACCGATGAGGCTGTTTACGTCAGTACCATCACCGGATTGGCCGAATTAGCCCTCTCCGGCTGCACCACCAGCAGCGATCACCTCTACATCTTTCCCAACGATTGTACGCTGGACAGCCAGATTCGGGCCGCAGGCGAAATTGGCGTCCGCTTCCACGCCGCGCGCGGTTCCATGTCGCTGGGCGAAAGCAAAGGCGGGCTGCCGCCGGACAACGTGACTGAGGATGAAGCCTTTATCCTCAAAGACAGCCGCCGCCTGATTGAGAGCTACCACGACCCCGCGCGCCACGCTATGATGCGCGTCGTGCTGGCTCCCTGCTCCCCCTTCTCCGTCACGCCCGATTTGATGCGTGAATCGGCGGAGATGGCGCGGCAGTACGGCGTGCGGCTGCATACCCATCTGGCCGAAACATTGGAGGAGGAAGAATTTTGTCTGGAAACCTTCGGCGCGCGCCCGGTCGAGTACGTCCAATCGCTGGGCTGGACGGGCGACGATGTGTGGCACGCTCATTGCGTCCACATGAGCGATGAGGAGATTGATTTGTTCAGCCAGACGGGAACGGGCGTCGCCCACTGCCCGGCCAGCAATATGCGCCTCGCCAGCGGCATTGCCCGCATCCCGGAGATGATTCAGGCGGGCGTTCCCGTCGGTCTGGGCGTGGATGGCTCGGCTTCTAATGACGGCGGGCATTTGTTGTCGGAGGCGCGGTTGGCGATGCTGCTGCAGCGCGTGGCTCCCGACCGCTATTTGAGCCAGAAACCGGGCGGGCGCGGCGGCTTTGGCGGCAAACCGGATGCGATGACGGCGCGGCAAGCGTTGGAATTGGCGACGCGGGGCAGCGCATCCGTTTTGGGGCGCAATGATATTGGCTATCTGGCTCCTGGGATGAGCGCCGATTTTATCGCGCTAAATCTCAATCAAGTGGCGTTTGCCGGGACGGTACACGACCCGGTGGCGGCAATGGTATTGGCTCAGCCGCCGAATGTGGATGTGTCGGTGATAAATGGGAAGGTGGTGGTGGAGAACGGCCGTCTCACTACCATAGACCTCGGCCCCCACATCGAACGCCACAACCGAATTGCCATTAACATGGTGCGCGGCGAGTAGAGACTGGAGACTACCCGACTACAAGACCACGCGACTACAAGACTAACGACCTATGAAAATCGGAACCAACGGCATCGTCATTAACGAATCGGGACAAGTTTTACTCATCCAGCGGGATGATTCGCGCACGTTTGCGCCGCCGGGCGGGGGGCTGGAAACGGGCGAACTGCCCACCGACAACATCGCCCGCGAGGTTCGGGAGGAAACGGGGCTGATTGTGATGCCGGTGCGGCTGGTGGGCGCGTACTTCTGGCCGATGAAGCCGGAAGGGATGCTGCAATTTGTCTTTCGCTGCATCCAGCGCGGCGGCGAGATTGCTACGTCGGATGAATCACCGCAGGTGGCTTATTTTTGGCCGCGTGCCTTGCCGCAACCGATGCTGCAACTGCATCGGGAGCGGTTGGAACATGGTTTGAACCATCAAGGCGGCCCGGTTCATTGGGCGACGCAGCGGATGCCGTTGAAGCTGCGCTTGATGGGGCTGTGGTTGGGTTTGGTGGTGTACCCGCGTATGAATCGGCAGCGAAAGCGGGAAGGGAAGCCGGATTTTGTACCCGCGCCGCAGTGGCGGGTAACGGCCGTTACCATCATCCGTAATGCGCAAAACCAAATCCTTTGGCTAAAAGATGGCGGCAAATACCGCCTGCCGGGTGGGGTGAACCGTCCCATTGAAGCGCCCTGGGAAACGGCCGTTCGTCACACCAAACAACAAACCGGCCAATCCACTCACCTGGCCAACCTTACCGGCGTCTACATCCAGTCCGACAAGCCGGAAATGATATTTGTCTTTATGGCCGACGGCGATGCCGATCCAAAAGCAGACGCAGCCTGGTTCCAGCCGGGTGAAGAGCCAGATAGTGCGGTGGAATGGGAGAAAACGGCCGTCCGCGACGCCATCAGCCCTGGCAACGAAACCATCTTTGCCAACTTAAAGTGATAAACATCACTTTATGGCTGTTTAGCCGCTTGCTATAATATCTGCAAGTGACTGGTATCTGAATGTTTAGGGTTTGTTTGTTATTAACTTTGGACTTTGACCGTAGATTAGAGATTGGAGACTGGAGACTGGAGACTGGAGACTAGAGATTAACCAGTCTCCAGTCTCTAGTCTCAAATCCCGCTTAGCGTCTGCGACAACGTGCTGCTATTCAGGCAATAATTCGGGAGGATACATTTGATGACTGCCAAGAACGAATATACCCAGGAAGAACGATTATTGGCCGCCTTAGCCCACGCTGCCATCATCACCGGCATGATAGCGCCAGTGGCCGGTTTGCTTATCTACGTCACGCAGAAAGAAAAATCGGCCTACGCTGCCAGGCAAGGGTTACAAGCGGCCATTTACCAGCTTATCGGCCTGTCAATCATGATGCTGGTTTGGTCATGTTGGGGCGTTTTTTACATGATTTCGTTGATTCCCCTCATGGCGAACGCCGACAAGTATCAGGACGCGCCGCCCCCCGTTTTTTGGGTTGGGCTAGGCTCGATGATTTGCCCTTTCATTTTTATGGCGATTTGGGGACTGTATGGTTTTTGGGGCACGGTTCAGGCGGGAATGGGGCGCGAGTTTCGTTATGCGGTCGTGGGACAAATGGTCGAGAGGCGGCTGGATAACCGGGACGACACGTCTGCATCAAACAGCGGCGAAACAGCCGGGACAATCCCCGAAGCGCCTGTCGAGGACGAGGAAGTATGAATATCAGACCCTCGGCCATCGCCGGTTCCTGGTATCCGGGACAGGTTGGCAGACTAACCCGCGATTTGGACCGTTATTTAGCGCAGGCCGACACGGCCGTTCCCCCCGGCAAAATCTATGGCGTCATTGTTCCCCATGCCGGTTACCATTATTCCGCCCGAGTGGCGGCGTATGGCTTTAACTGCCTGCGCGGCTTAAAGCCGGATCTCGTTGTTGTCGTTTCGCCGCTGCACCGCGCGCCGCCGTTTCTCAGCGGTCGTCGCGCCCCTTTGTTAACGACAGGCCACGATGCTTACGAAACGCCTTTGGGCCTGCTGCCGGTGGCAAAAACGGCCGTTACCCAACTCAACGCCGCCCTCCATCAACGAATTGGCACCGCCCTTACCCCCATTACCCACGACCGCGAACATGCGTTGGAAATTGAACTGCCATTTTTGCAGCATATCCTGGGCCAATTTCAACTGCTGCCCGTCATGATACGGGAGCAGAGCAAGGAAATCGCACAGGGGTTAGGACTGGCGCTGGCCGACATCTTGCGCGGACGCCGTGTCCTCTTTGTCGCCAGTTCCGACCTTTCTCACTTTTACCCGCAGCGGATTGCCGAGTGGCTGGACAGTGAGCTGCTGCGCCGTTTGCAAGCGTTTGATCCTGCCGGCGTGATGGATGCGGAGGATGAGGGCGTCGGTTTTGCTTGCGGGCGCGGCGCAGTAGCCGCTGTTTTGTGGGCTACGCGGGCGCTAGGCGCGAACAAGGTTGATGTGCTGCACCATGCCACATCCGGCGATGTAACGGGCGATTATAGTTCCGTAGTGGGGTATGGAACGGCCGTTATCTGGCAAAAAAATCGTTTTTGGGAACATACTTGAGCCTTCCGAAAAAAAACGCAGATTTCGCCGATGACGTAGGCGCTTACGCGCCCACATCGACAATTTTTGTCGATACTCGTAATCGTTGTCGTGATCATAATCGAAAAAATCGATCACGAATACGATCACGACAACGATTTTTGGTTCTTTGGGAACTCGCGGGGTTTTAGGTTGCGAGTGGCGAGTAGCGGGTGGCGTGTCCAGAGAGCTTACTCGCTACTCGCCACCCGCCACTCATGTCAACCCCGTGAAATCCTAGAGACCCCGATTTTTTTGCTAGCGAAGTCTGGCAAAAGGCGTAGATACTTTCACGTTTCATGTTTTGCGAACCAACAATCATTCTAAACTGGAGGTCAGTATGGCAAAAAATTTATGGGAATTGCGCATGGCGCGGCACATGACGGTGAAACAGTTGGCCGGTAAAGCGGGCGTTTCGGCGTCCGACATTTATGCTTATGAATCCGGTAAGCTAGTCAAAACGGCGCACCGGGCCAGGCTGGCGAAGGCGCTGTATGTGGATACGTATGAGATTAAGGCGCAGTCAGACCCTAAGCCGAAGAAGGAGAAGCCGAAACCGGCAGCGGTTCAACGGCCGTCGCCCAAGCCAACGCCCGCCCCAGCCAAGTCCAAAACCGCACCGCCGAAGCCGGTGGCGAAAAAGAAGCAAAAAATGGCCTCAAAGCCGGTGCGTGAAAGCCAGATCACCCACTTGTTACAACTGGCGCGCAGTATGGGACAAACGGAAACGGCCGTTACCGAAACCATCGGCAAGCCTTTAACTGAATTAACAATGCAGGAAGCCAGTCATTGGCTGAATCGGTACACCGAGGATCTACAGGCCTTCAAAGCGAAACGCGCCGCCGAATCTGATTCGGAACGGCCGCCCAACACGCGGCGCAAGCGGTATCATTTACCCGAAGGCGTAGACGAGTTTGAATTTAATTACCTTACGGCGCGGCAGGAAGCGGGAGATTTGCTCGCCTTTAAGCTGTTTGACGGCACGGAGATGAACGGCCGTATCGTCGGCTTCTCCCCCTACACCATCACCATCGCCCCGCCCGATGGCCCCGAAACGACCATCAACAAAATCGCCCTGGCCTACTATACCGTTGTGCCGACGGCCGCCACCCCGGCGGCAGAGGAGGCGGTATGAGCCTGAGCGACCATCTTCGTTACCTGCGTGCCATGCGCGGCGGCATGGACACGCGCGCCATTGCCGAGGCGATTGGCCTGGAAACGTCCGGCCCCATCAACCGGGCCGAAACGCAATACCGGCCGGTGCGCGACCCGGAACTGGTAGCTAAATTGGCGAATTATTACGGCCGTCCCCTGGAAGAGTTCCAATGGCACGACGCCCGCCCGCGTAAATTTCTCACTTTCTACGCTGCCCGCGCGTTGGAGACGAAAGAGCCGGCTTCCCTCACCCTGCGTTCAGGCGAGACGCTGCGCGGCCGGATTGTGTGGTGGGATTTGGGCAGTATCGGATTGGAGATGGCGGACGGCCGTACCATCGTCGTCATGCGTCATGCTGTTGTTGATTGGCTTGATGCAACCAATTGGAAAGATGTGTAACTCGGTTTAGCGCTGACGATAAAATAAAATCTCGCCCCAAAATTCGCCCATCCCTTGACGCAAACGGCCATTTTTATGCTACACTGTATAAGAAATGGAGCTTGTCAATCATGGTTGCTTTTAATCGTACAATGATTGAACCGGGAGTCGTTCAGGGGGAATGGTTTCATCGGTTGGATGACGGCCGTTTCCAATGCGACCTCTGCCCCCGCCACTGCAAACTACGGCCCGGCCAACGCGGCTTCTGTTTTGTGCGCGAGGCGCGGGAAGATGGGATTGTGCTAACCAGTTACGGCCGTGCCTCCGGCTTCGCCATTGACCCCATCGAGAAAAAACCTCTCAACCATTTTTACCCCGGCAGCAGCGTCCTTTCTTTTGGTACGGCCGGCTGCAACCTCGGCTGCCGCTTCTGCCAGAACTGGGACATCTCCAAAGCGCGGCAAAACGACCGGCTGACCGATTGGGCCATGCCCGACGCCATCGCCGACTCGGCCGTACGCGCCGGCTGCCGCAGCGTCGCCTTCACCTACAACGACCCGGTCATTTTTGCCGAATATGCGATAGATACGGCCGTTGCCGCCCACGAACGCGGCCTCAAAACCGTCGCCGTCACTGCCGGTTATATCACCCCCGCTGCTCGCCGCGACTTCTTCGCCCACATAGACGCCGCCAATGTTGACCTCAAAGCGTTCAGCCAGCAGTTCTACCAAAAACTATGCTTCGCCAATTTGCAGCCCGTCCTCGACACCCTACGCTGGATCAAACAAGAAACCAGCGTCTGGTTGGAAGTAACCACCCTTCTCATCCCCGGCCATAACGACAGCGAAGCCGAAATCGGCCAACTGTGCGACTGGTTTGTGCAAAATCTGGGGCCGGATGTGCCGCTTCATTTTTCGGCTTTCCACCCCGATTTCAAAATGGTGGATGTGCCGCCCACGCCGCCATCCACTCTGAACCGCGCCCGGCGGCAGGCCAAAGCCGCCGGCATCCACCATGTCTACACCGGCAATGTCTACGACAAGGCCGGGCAGTCCACCTACTGCGCCCACTGCGGTAAGTTGCTCATTGGGCGCAATTGGTATAACTTGAGCGAGTGGCGGTTGGATGAAAACGGCCGTTGCCAATACTGCGGCCATCCCCTCGCCGGAGAATTCGACCAATCCCCCGGTAACTGGGGGGGACGCCGCCAACGCATTATCATTTAGTAATCAGTAAACGGTAAACGGTAAACGGTGAACAGTAAACGGTAAACGGTAAACGGTGAACAGTAATGAGTGATCAGAACTGATAACTGATAACCGATAACTGATAACTGATAACTGATAACTGATAACCGATAACTGATAACCGATAACTGATAACCGATTACTGATAACGGAGGAATATCTTATGCGAACCGTGTATGCTGTCGCCGGCGGCGTGAGCAAATTTGCCAAAGCCCGCCCCGACAAAACCTTCCCCGCCCTCGTCAAAGAAGCCTACGATTACGCCCTGGACGACATCGGCCTTACCCATCCCCAATTTTTCGAACTGGTAGACGGCAGCGTCGCCTCCTACTTTTCCGACCATTTTGCGCGGCAGTTGATGGCCGGAATTATGGTACAGGATTACCTGGGATTGACGCCCAAACCCAGCCATCGCGTCGAAGGCGGCGGGGCCACAGGCGGCATCTGCTTCCAGGAAGCGTGGAAAGCGGTTGCCTCCGGCTATATGGATGTCTGCCTGGCTTACGGCTTTGAGACGATGAGCCACGTCGCCACCTGGAAGGGCAACGAATTCATCGCCCTCGCCTCCGATGTCAGCTTTGATTATCCCGTCGGCGGCTTTTACTCCGGCTACTACGCCATGATGGTGACGCGCCACATGAAGGAATTTGGCACAACGCCGGAGCAGATGGCCCACGTCTCCGTCAAAAACCATAGGAACGCCTACGCCAATCCCTACGCCCAAAAGCGGCAAAAGCTCACGATTGAAGATGTGCGCAATGCGCCGATGGTGGCCTGGCCGCTGACGCGCTTAGACATTTGCGTCATGTCGGACGGGGCGGCGGCGACGATTTTGTGCAGCGAGGAGGGGCTGGCGAAGTTGGAAGCGGCTGGGGCTGTCATTCCGCGCCCGCTGGTGAAGGTTCCCGGCATCGGGCGCGGCACAGACGCCATGCGGATGGCCGACCGCCCGCACCAAAGTTTTGATGATTTTCTAAAATACAATTTGCTGCCCAGCGAGGATACGGCCGATACCCGCGCCTATTACAAACATCTTTGGGATAAGGGGTTCCGCTATCCCGGCGTCCACTCCTTCCGCGCCGGGCGGATGGGCAGCAAGGAAGCGTACCAGAATGCCGGCATCCACGACCCGCTGCACGAGATTGATTTTGTGGAACTGCACGACGCCTATACCAGCTCTGAAATCCAGACTTATGAGGATATGGGCCTGTGTCGTTACGGTGAAGGCGGCCCGTTTGCGGCCAGCGGCAAGGCGTTTATGCCCGGTGTGGAGTACGGATTGGAGCTGCCGGACGAGCCGATTTGCCCCGTCAATCCCAGCGGCGGCCTCATTGCCTGCGGTCATCCTGTGGGCGCGACGGGTCTCATGCAAGCTGTTTTTGCCATCTGGCAGTTGCAAGGCGCGATTGGCAAGCATTTTGGCGATACGACGCTGCAAGTGCCGGACGCCAAACGGGGCGCAATCCACAGCCACGCGGGGACGGGGACGTATGTGACGGTCAGCGTTTTGGAGCGTGATGCGTAATGCGTGATGCGTGATGCGTCACGAATTACGCATTACGCATCACGTCAGGAGATAACCATGACACATAAAATGGAAGAAACCTTCGGCGGTTACATTTTGCACAATGTGCCGTTTCCGACGGAGTTGGATGAGGCGGCGTTGGCTAGTTTGAAGCGGATGGCGCCGATTTTGATTGAGCAGCCGTATGCGATTACGTATTTGCATTCGTTTGGGCAGGATTCGCCGTTTTTTGCCGGGTTGACGAACGGCCGTTTTCTGGCCAACCGCGATCCTGAAACCGGCTACACCTATGCTACCCCGCGCGGCCATGACATGTACACGGGCAACGAGACGGAATGGGTGGAACTGCCCGCCGAGGGCAAAATCCATGCCTTCACGGTTTGTCACTTTGGCAGCGAGGAGTTTTTGCCGGACTGCCCCTTCATTCTGGGGCAGATTGAGATGCCGGGAGCGGATACGTTGTTTTTGGCCCGGCTGATTGGGCTGGACCCGCACGAAGCGAGTTTGGATTGGATTGGGATGAAGGTAAACGGCCGTTTCCGCCGCCTGAGCAAAATGAAACCGACGGACATTTACTTTTACCCCGCATAATTTTGGGGACGCGAAGATTCGCGGAGGAGCGGAGATACGCAGAGAAAAGAGAGGGTGGTTTTTCCTTCTTCTCTCCGCGAATCTCCGCGCCTTCTCTGCGCAACTCAGCGTCCTGCTCTTAGGAGATTGCGATGTTAGAAAAAATTCACCAACACATCGTCAGCGAGTTAAACCAGGGGGCGAGGACGGATACGATTTTTGTGATCACGGCAATTGTCTTTAACCTCATCGTTTTGGGCGTTAATTCGGCAGTTGCCGGGGAAGGAGCCAATCAAGACACCTATTCGGCGGTGAATGATGTGGTAATGGTTGTTTTTGTTATCTTGCTCGTTTTTGTTAACAGCATTTCCATTACGGCGCTGACGGTAGGTAAGCAAACGCGCCACAAATTGCTCAATGGCCTGTTAGCGATGTACAAAGATAATGATGTGGAAAAGTATTACGATTCGTCTTTGCTGATGAATTATGATAAGCGGTATACGCTTTTTACGGGTGTGATTTTGTGTTTGGCGGTAACGGCCGTTGTTGTGCCGCTTATTGTCCGATTTGTGTAAAATAGAATTGGAAAAGCAAGGCTGGAGGTATGATAATGAGCGCCGATCCATTCGAACAATCGCTAGAAAACGGGCCGCATCGCAAATTTCAACAAATGATTGGGGAGTGGCAGGGCGTTACCAAGACCTGGTTTGAACCGGGAAAGCTGGCCGATGAACAGATGACGCAGGGGACAATTAAGCCTTATTTGGACGGCCGTTTCCTCATCCATGAATACAAAAACACTCTCATTGGCTATGATTGTCAATCCATTGTTTTGTATGGCTACAATTTAGACAACCGCCGGTATGAAATGGCCTGGATTGACGGTTGCCATACCCGGTATGCCATCAGCTATTCGACTGGTCACGAGACAGAGAAAGGGTTTTCTGTTTTGGGCCATTACGCCGACCCCAGCGGCGGTCCCGATTGGGGGTGGCGCACCGACATTGAGATTGTGGATGCTGACCGCATCACCATCACCGCTTACAACATTACGCCAGAGGGCAGCGAGGCAAAAGCTGTAGAAACGAAGTACACACGGTCATCATGATAACGAATCAACCCGCATTACAGCGATTGGTGGAAACATGGATGCGGGCCAGACCGCTTGTTCGAGCCAATTCAGATCGGCCCAAGCGTGATATTCCGGTTCATCTTGCCGCTGCTTTGACCCGGCACGAACCATACCGCACGCAAGCGCTGACTGACGCGCGTCTCTTTCTGGCAACGCCGCTGCTGGCAGGAATTGGGCTGGAATTTGAGTTGGTCAGCCCGCTGGAACCATTCCCCTATGCCCATTGGTCGGAAACAATCAGCCCGCTGCAAATTCGCCTGACATGGATGCGGACGATGGCTGGCGACCAGATTGATTGGGCGTATGAGGGTATTGAACGAGTGGCGTTTGAAGATGGTGAATGGCGTATTGTTTGTTTTTGGAATGATGTTGATCGGGACATCGTTTTGAAGATGCGGCGGTTTTTTTGATGGTTATTGCCTTGTTGCAATAGCCGCCCGCCCAACCGTTTCTAAGGCTGTGTCGCCAGAGGGGGGCTGCATGGAACCGGCGCGCACGTCGCGGAAGTACCGTTCCAGGGGCAGGGCTTTGGTGATGCTGGCGCCGCCGGCGATTTGCAGCGCTTTTTCGGTGACGCGGTTGGCTGTTTCTGTGACCAGGGTTTTGGCGGCGGCGATGCGGGGCAGCATGTTGGCCCGATGATCGTTATTGCCGTCCCATTCGCCGGCAACTTCAAAGAATAACAGCCGGGCTGCTTGCAATGCAATATCTATCTCACCGATTTGGCGCTGAATTTTGGGCAATGTGGCGATGGGTTTGCCCAGCGCTGTGGGGACGCGCTCCAGCGCAAATTGGATGACGGCGTTGCGGGCGGCGATGGCTGTACCCAGGTAGACGGAGGACATTATGAGGGGGAACCAGATGTTGGGGGCGGAACGGCCGTCGCTCACTGCCACCAAATTTTCGCGCGGGACAATTACATCTTCAAACAACACATCATGGCTGTCGCTGGCTCGTAAGCTAAGTGAATCGCGCCATGTTTTTTGCCAGGAAATGCCCGGCGTTCCTTGCTCAACCAAGATGACGCCATTTTTGCCCTCGACGGCCACGCGAACCAGCATGTGTGTGAGATGCTCACCGCCGGTAGCCCAGGTTTTACGGCCGTTTACTACCCATCCGGCGCCATCTTTGGTAGAAACGGCCGTTGTTGCCGGCAGCCCGCCGCGTGAAGGACTGCCCATTGTCGGCTCGCTGGCAATGGAGTTGAACAAAGCCCCATCAGCCGCCAACCGGCAAAAACGCTCAAACGAAGCCTGATTCCAGGTGCGAACTTCCCGCTGATGACCAAACAGATGAAGCTGCATTCCTGCTACCAACGCAGTCGAACTGCTGCCCTGTGCCAATGCCACATTGGCTGCTGCACAATCGCGCAGCGACAACCCATGCCCGCCCAAGTCACGCGGCACGCTCAACGCCAGATAGCCGGATTCTTTCAATGCGGCCACGTCTTCTGCCGGTAGTCGGCTCAATTTATCCGCTTCACCCGCCCGGCTGGCAAAGTCAGACGCTAATTGTTGGGCCAAAGCAACGGCAGTTTCCTCATTCCTCATTCCGCATTCCTCATTCCGTACTCATTCCTCATTCCGCATTCATCATTTACCCCTTCGCATTGTACCTGTACTCATTTCCCCTTGCCAACTCACCGCAGCGCGGCTATAACATCCCTATGGCTGAACAACCCTTGCCAACCGAAACAAAGAATATCCATGCCTTATGGCAGGAACTAACGAATGAGCTGGCCGATATTTTGGACGCGCATGGGGTTTGCGCTACCCTGGCCCATAAAATTGCCGCTTACACAGGGACGAAGACCGTTATTGGTGTTAGCGGCCCGCACAGCCGTTATTATGATGTATGGATTGGTGATGAAAACGGCCGTACCCAGCAAACGATTTGGGATGGTGACAAAGCCACCTTCATGCCGCTCATTCAGGAAGGAGAAGCGGCCGTCCATCATAAATACGATCTTTCTCCGGCCGAATTAATTAAAAGCGAACTGTGGCAGTTGTCCCGTGAAACCATCATCGCTGCGCCTTTGCCAATGCCGGGCAGCCATAGCCGTTTCACACCGCCGGGCATCTTATGTTTAATTGACCCGGCTCCGGACTGCCTTCTGTTCCCCGATGCGCTCAATCCGCTGGTCTTTAACCTTTCCGTATTTCTTGATCGAGCATACATGCGGAATCATGTTAATCGGCAAGACATCGAATTTGCCGTTGTATCGGACATTAGCCATGCCCTTACCTCAACTTTAAATATGGGGGATATTTTTCACCAACTGAAGGATCCCATTCGACGCACCTTGTTAGTCGAATCAGTTTCTGTTGGTTTGATTGAGCCTGTCAGCCGTGACATCATCTTCATAGATGTTTTGATGGGGCCTTTGTTTAAGGATATGCCCCCCGTGCGCTTAAAGCGGGGACAGGGCATTGCCGGGTGGGTGGCTGAGCATGGCGAACCGGTCATCATTAATGATGTGTATTCTGATCAGCGATTTTTCTCCCAGGTGGATAGGCGATCTGGTTTTCGCACCGATTCCATGATTTGTATCCCGCTGAAAGTAGAGGATCGAGTCATTGGCGTTGTTCAGGCCATCAATAAAAAAGATAGTGATTTTAACGATAATGATTTGCGGCTGTTGCAGGCCATCGCCGGACCGATGGCGGCTTCCATTGAAAATGCACGTTTGCATGATGCTGTGATTGCTGAGAAACGTCGTATAGAAACGCTTTTTGCCAACATGTCGGAAGGGATGATCACGGTTAATGCTGAAGGCATTATCACCCACGCCAACGATGCGCTGCTTTCACTGTTGGGCAAAGAAGTTGAACACGTTGTTGGACAGACGGTTTATGATGTCATTCGCTTGAAAGACCATGCTTTGGACGAATTTTTGGACCGGGTCAGGGTGGAAAGCGAAGAATATCCGCAACTGGCAGCCGATTTGGTGCGTGACGGGGGCGGATTGGTGCCAACTTTGATAAGCGGCGCGCCTGTCCGAGATGAAGAGTTGCAGTTGAAAGAGATGGTTTTTGTCTTTAGCGATTTGCGCTTAATTCGAGAAGTGGAGCGGATGCGGGATGATTTCTTTCATGGCATTATTCACGAATTACGCACGCCGTTAGCGACGATTTTAATGTATGCCCGCTTGCTGCGAGACGGTAAGGTGACTGAAACTGAAAAAGCAAACCGCTTTTTGGGTGTCATTGTTCGGGAAAGCGACCGGCTGCAAAAAATGGTGCGGCAAATGCTTCAGTTGGTCAAGATGGGAGCGGGAGAACTCAAGCGCAGCGCCGAGCCGGTATATTTGAATGCTGTTTTTAATGAGATGCTGCCACCATTGGCTGATCGCGCACTGGAGAAGAAGTTGACTTTTCTCCAGAAAATTGAGAAGGATTTGCCCCCTGTTTTAGGTAATGAAGAGACGCTTTACTTGATTTTGAAAAATTTGGTGGACAATGCCATTAAATTTACGCTTTCGGGTACGGTGCGGGTGACGGCGCGGCGAGAGAATGGTCAGATTGTGGTTGCGGTGCAGGATGAGGGGATTGGTATCCCGCAGGCGGCGCTGCCGAATTTGTTTGGTCGTTTTTTCCGGGCGCAAACGGCCGTTGAGCGGGGTATTGCCGGAACCGGTTTGGGGCTGTACATGGTCAAGGAAGGCGTCGAATATCACAACGGCACAATCAACGTTGCCAGTGTCGAAGGGGCCGGGACGACGTTTACGATTCGGCTGCCGGCGATTGAAGAATGACGGGGTGAGCGGGTGAAGCGGTGAAAGGGTGATTCTTTTTCCTCCTTCACCCGCTCACCCCTTCCTTTTGCTTCCTCGCTTGCTCGCTATACAATTCCCCCATGCAACATAAAAAACACATTTACCTTGATCATGGCGCATCCACGCCGGTAGACGGCCGTGTCCTCGAAGCGATGCTGCCCCACTGGACGGAGAATTACGGCAACGCCTCCTCGGTGCATGAGTACGGCCGTCGCGCCCACCGCGCTCTGGAACAATCCCGCCAAACGATTGCCGACCTGCTCCACGTCCGGCCGGATGAAATCATTTTCACCGGCTGCGGCTCGGAAAGCGATAACCTGGCCCTGCGCGGCGCGATGTGGGCGGCGCGCAAGCACGGCGGCGGCAACCATCTTGTCATTTCGGCTATTGAACACAGCGCGGTGTGGGGAACGGCCGTGCAACTGCGCGATCTGCACCACTTCGACCTGACTATCCTGCCAGTAGATCGGTACGGTCTGGTTGACCCCGCCGACCTGGACGCCGCCATCCGCCCCGACACCGTTTTGGTTAGCATCATGGCCGCCAACAACGAGGTGGGGACGATGCAGGATATTGATGCGTTGGGGGCAGTGGCCCAAAAGCATGGCGTTTTGTTCCACACCGATGCCATTCAGGCGGCGGCCGTGCGCCGCTGGAACCTGGCCCAGCAGCCGATTGATATGATGAGCGTCGCCCCGCATAAATTTTACGGCCCTAAGGGGATTGGGATTTTGTATGCCAGAGCGGGGATTGAGTTGGTGTCGGGATTGACGGGCGGGGGGCAGGAAGACGGCCGTCGCGCCGGAACCAGCAACGTCCCCTACGCCGTCGGCGCCGCCAAAGCGTTAGAATTGGCCATGGCCGAACTGGATGAGCGCAGCGCCCACTACCAAAAATTGCGCGACCAGCTCATCAACGGCCTCCTCGCCGCCTTTCCCGACGATTGCATCCTCACCGGCCACCCCGCGCAGCGGCTGCCCCATAACGCCAGCTTCGCCTTCCGTAACATCAGCGGCAACGACTTGCTCATGCACCTGGACGTCGCCGGCATCGCCGCCAGCAGCGGTTCTGCTTGCAAATCCGGCGACCCCAAACCGTCGCGCACGCTGCAAGCGATGGGCCTGGACGACGAATGGAGCAAAGGCGGCCTGCGCCTCACCGTTGGCGCGCAGAACACAGAAGCTGACACAAAGCGTTTCTTGGACGCCATGTTGGCAATCATGCCAAAATTGCGACGCCTGCAAACGAATCAGTAGCGGTTGTGTTATCATAATCCTATGGCAAAAGAGATTGAACAACGAATCAGAGAACTTGCCGCGAAAGAATCGGCATGTGCACAAACAAACTGGCGTTGATTTGAAAGCCATTTTGGAGAAATTGGCGCAAGAAAATGGTGAAAAGTTATGAACAGCCAACTTTTTGAAGGGGACTGCCTGGAGATATTGCCCCAATTGGACGCATCGAGCGTAGATTTGGTTTATCTCGATCCCCCTTTCTTCACCCAAAAAACGCATAAATTACGTACCCGCGACCGCCGGCGCGAGTTTTCTTTTGATGATTTATGGGGTTCGCATACGGATTATGCAGCGTTTCTGTTTGATCGCCTGCAAGCCATAAAGCGGGTCATGTCGCCTACCGGTTCCCTGTTTTTCCACTGTGACCGTAACAGCTACAAAAAAGCGAATGAAGCGGCGTTGGCGATGCTGGCGGGGTTAGAATTGGCAACTGTACAGCGTAACAGCGGCATAGATGCGATCTTAAAAGATGACATCAATGGGTTGCCGATCCCTGTGCGCGTGCAACGGCCGTCTGAAACCATTCCGGAAGCGGCTAACCGTTTATACCAGGCCGCCAAAACCAAAAATGCCGAAACGATGTTCCTGGTCGCTATCAAACGGGGCGGCTACTTCGTATTTGGGGATGAAATCCCGCCGCCGGTACAGATTGTCGAGGCTCCCGGCCTTATCATCCAGCAGCTTGTGTCACGGTTAAAAAACGGCCGTCATGCCAGCGAAATCTACGCCGCCGACAGCGTAGGCGAGTAAAAATTGTGTCCGATTCTAACCCAAGCGCTCTCATCAAAAATCGCGTCGTCGTCGCTATGAGCGGCGGCGTGGACAGTTCCGTAACGGCCGCTCTCCTTGTTGAGCAAGGGTACGAAGTCATCGGCATGATGATGCGGCTGTGGAGCGAGCCGTGCCGTGTGGGCGAACCGACGCCCAATCGCTGCTGCACCCCCGACCAGATAGCCGACGCCCGCCGCATCGCCGACCAGCTCAACATTCCCTTCTACGTTTTGGATTCGCAGGAGACTTTTCGGCGGGAAATCGTCCAATTTTTTATTGACGAACACGCGCAAGGGCGCACGCCAAACCCGTGCATCCAGTGTAACCGGCAAATTCGCTTTACCTACCTGCTCAATCAAGCGTTTGCATTGGACGCGAACTATCTGGCAACCGGCCATTATGCCCGCATCCGTCCTGTCTCCGTAGAACGATTTGGTAAATCGTTCAAACGCGATTTACCAAATCGCGCTACGGAGACTGCTGTCAACTATCAACTACTCAAGGGGATTGACGAAACGAAAGACCAATCCTATGTGCTGCATGTGCTGACGCAGGAGAAATTGGCGCATGTGTTGTTTCCGGTGGGCGAGTTTACCAAGACGGAAGTGCGCG
>JANTHP010000045.1 GCA_024762395.1 Anaerolineae bacterium
ATGAATGATGAATGATGAATGATGAATGATGAATGATGAATGATGAATGATGAATGATGAATGATGAATGATGAATGATGAATGATGAATGATGAATTTAGAATGGCCAAACCGTAAAAATGAAAATGGCAACGGCCGTAATCGTCAGATTATCAATCCCCCAGATAGACACAGCCTCAACCAAAGTCGTGACAAGTGTCACGACCAGCGCCGGAACGAACGCCGCGCCAGCGCTGATTTCCGGCGAACCGCCCATGACCCACAACGCCAGCCAGGTGAACAATAACCCGGCAATGAAAAATCCCGCCGACCCTTCCAATGTGCGTTTGTGATTGCCGATGGTGTAGGCGCGACGGCCGTAAGTCTTTCCCACCACCGGCGCTAATCCATCGCCCCAGGTTAGCGGCATTAGCGCCGCCACCATCAGCGGCGGCTGCTCCCAAAAAACATAGGCGACGACGGCGGCGGCCAGTGGAAAGTAAACGGTTCCTAAATTGGAGCGGTCGCTGCTGGACATGGCGGCAAAGAAACCGTACCGCCAATCGAGGAAATTGATGATCATGAAGGCAACGGCCGTGCCAATGAAAAACCAGGGCGTATCAAACAAAAAATGCAGCGCCCAACTCATCATTCCCACGCCGATGTGGATAACCTTGCGCGTAAAATCGCTCTTGTAGCCGCGCCACTTACGCAGCCCTTCCGCCGCGCCGATAATGCTAAAAATATAGATGAGACAGATGAGTAAACCAAGCCAATTATTCATAGGGAATTAGGGTTGCGGGGTTGCAGGGTTGCAGGGGTGCGGGGTTGCAGGGTACCCGAATTGCCTTGCCACCTCGCCACCGTGCCACCCTGCCACCTCGCCACCTCGCCACCTCAAACAATAAGATGCTCATACAACATATCCAGGCTCAAATCCGGCACAACCGTTTCGGCCGTTTGCAGCGTCAGGCTGGCGGCAGCCGCGCCCAGACGGATGGATTCAATCGGGGACAGCTCGTTGACCAGGCCGAAGATAACAGCGGCTGTGACCGAGTCGCCTGTGCCGGTGCTGTCTACATGTTCGATGTAATTGGCTTCAATGTAGCCGGTTTCGTCCAAAGTGGCGTAATCCAGGCCAAAATCGGACAGGGTGACGACAACATTATCTACACCGGCCTTCACGAGGAGGCGGGCCAGGTCGAGGGTGGCGTCGGGGTCGAAGCCAAAGAAATCAGCTTCGCATAGCTCGGCGGCTTCTACTTCATTGGGGACGACGAGATGTAGATGGGGCAGAAACGGCCGTAATTTATAAGCCAACCGCGCCGAAGATGGGTCAGCGCACAGGGGAACCGCCTGTTTTTGGGCCAGGTCAACAACCGTTTGCATCGCATCCGGCGTCAGGCTGCCATCCATCATAATCATCGCCGCATCGCGGAACAACGCTTCTTTTTGGCGCAAATAGTCCGGCGTGATGTGGGCCATCACCCGCACATCGTCCAGCGCCACTGAGAGCGAGCCGTCATCTTCCAGCAGCGCCATGTAGACGCCGGTGTTTTCATCGGGGACGGTTAGCACATGGTCAACATTTACGCCGGCATCGGCCGTTTGCCCGACGAGCTGTTCGCCGGTCAAATCCTTGCCGACGGCCGAAATCAGGTACACATCTGCGCCCAGCCGTCCTAGATTTTCGGCCACATTACGCGCCGTGCCACCCCGTGTAGAGCGGATGCGGGCCGGGTTGGATGTACCCGGTTCTAATCCGGCAAGCGGTTTACCTTTTGTGTCCAGCAGGGTTGCCCCAATGACAAGAATATGTTCGCCCATAATGCCTTCCTCATGGTAACTACTAAGGTGACAGTCACTTTCTCCAGAGACAATGGTCATGACAAATTGCCATATTAAGTGACTGTCACCTCTGAGGCTTCGTAGTTACTCCTCATGAAACTTTGTAGAACGATTTGCCAAATCGTTTTACGTTAGTATCCCAAAATCCTCTGCTTCAAGCCATAAACCAACAACATAACCAAACAAATCTTCATGTGTGACAGGGATTTGTTTTAGATCGGATGAAAATTGTACGCGCTGGTTGTCTCTAATGAAGTGGCCTTCAAATTCAGCGCGGGCCAAAATAATGCGCGGAAAAGCCTGTTCTGTCGGCAAAAATGGTTCCAGCACGATGCTGGCATTGGGATCGTTGCTTTGGATAACCATCAGTTCGCCTTTTTCAAAGTTGTGCTGAGCTGTCTGACGGTGAACGAGAATGTATCCTTTTTGTATGCGGGGAAACAGGCGATCTGGTTTTTGGACGCGAATACGATACCAAATGTATTCGTTGTTGTTGTTGGTGTGATCGGGAAGGGGGGTGGGGGATTGGTTAGTTCGTTCAGTTCGTTCGTGTGAGGAAAGAATAGGTGGGGGAACGGCCGTTTCTCCGTCAGGAATTTCATCATTTACGGCCGTTTTCCCATCATCGCTTTCAATTTGACCAACCGGAAAAGTCGGGGCCGGTTCCCACAGCGCCGCGCGGGATGCCGTTCGCGCTTGTTCCAACACATCTGTCAACTGCTGCCAAAAAACGCCCTGGTCGCTTGAGGATGGATTGAACCGGATACGGCCGTTCAACCGTTCCGCCTTCCCATACTGTTCCAAAGCCGTCTCATGCGCGTACCGGAGGTGTTCGGCCAATCCTTCGGCCAAATGAGCCAGCGACATCGCCGCCGTCTTATCCACAAACGACCACTGCTGCCGCGCCGCCTTAAATTGGCTCGCCGCCCCCTGAAAATCATGCCAATGCAAATAAATCAGGCCGATGTGGAATTCGCATAAACCCGTATTTTCAAACTTACCGGCGGCCCGGTTAATGCGCTGGGCCTGCTGGATGGCGCTTACCGCCAACGGGCCTAATCCAGTAAGCCGGTAACGCCGTTTTACATCAGCCAGCGTCAAAATATCGGGCGGGGGATCAGGATAAAGCTGCGCCAGCAAACCAGTTAACAAATCAACCGTTTCATCCGTTGAATTTGTCATTTATTTCCAGTCTCCGGGGCGTCGGGCAGCGCTGCACCCGGTTCTAATCGCCGGCGCAGCGTATCAATTTGGGGCAGCAGGGTGATGGGCAGCGGCGTTTCTTGCTGTGTTTGCTTCGCCATCTTTTCCAGCGCTTCTACCAGGCGCAGGGCGATGATTTCGTGCATGTTGTCGGTGGCGCTGGATTGCCGCGCCCGCTGCACGCCTTCAACAATGGCTTGAATCATTGTCATTTCGGCCTCGGCGCGGGCAATTTCGACCTCTTCCAGCGACATCGCTTTGCCATCGGCGAGCCGCAGTTGGGCCTGGGTTTCCCAATGGGTTTGCCAATACTGGATGTATTGTTCGGTCACATCTTCCGGCAGTTCCAGACGGCTGATGTGCAGCCCGGTGAGTTCAATGCCCTGTTTGGCAAGTATCGGCCGAATTTTATGTATCAACTCGGTGCGGATGGCTTTGTATGGTTCGTCATCGGTGCGGGCGTACAGCAGTTCGTCTAATGGGTAGTTGGCGATGATTTGAGTTAAATTGGCTTTGGCGCTGGCGGCCGGGGCATTGCTCCAGCCGGAAACGGAGCCGTCGGGCAGGACGGTTTTGTTGTAGGCGGCCATGCGTACCGCTTCTTCATCGTAGGGGTAGGGGGTTTCCTGTGAAGGGAATTCGCCGCCGGTGTCCAGGCGAAAGGTGACGGTGATGTCGGCGTGGACTTCGATGCCGTCGCGGGTGGTGAGGGGGACGGCGGCGGCGGTGCGCTCCTGGGGGCGCAAGTCGAGGATGGTTTGGATGTGTTCCAGCCGGGTAAGGGTGTGGGTTCCGGGACCGAGGATGCGTTGGAAACGGCCGTTAATTTCCGTAACCGCCACTTCGCCCGATGTGATGGCGACTTTGCCGGGGCCGCCCACGCGGAGCAGCTCCTTTGTTTCGCGCAGCTTTGCCAGCGTCTGCCCGTTGACGGCCAGCGGTTTGACCGCCGGCGGGTTTGTCGCTTGCAGCCGGCGTAACAGGCTTTTGGCCGCCTGGTTATCCGGTAAATCATACAAAACGCGCACCATGCTGACGGCAGCCCGGTAGGCTAAATTCCATCCCAAAATGGGCACGGCCAGGTGGCGCAGCACCCGCCAATGCAGCATTTCGGCGGCGAATACAATGACTCGCGGCATGTCTAAAAATGGCGCCCAATTTTGCCAGTAAGGGGTTAGCAGCGGGGCTAAATCTACTCGTTCCAACCGCCAGGCAAACCACCAGTATGCCAGAAAAAGGGCGGCCATAAAAAATGCAAACCAGCGGCTTTGGGTGGTTGTTTGGTCTTGTGCGGCGGGTGGGGGAACGGCCGTCATGCGCCCAAATCCTTTTTCCGGTGCAGCCAGGACTGCATTTGCTGGGATGTGTCCATAACCAAACTGGACATCACTTGCTGCGGGACGAGGGCCTTCAGGGGGGCGCTGGACTGCGCCTCTTCCAGCGCTTCAATCATACGCAGCGTGATGATGTTGGTGAGGTCGGTTCCTTCTGCCTGGCGCACGGCGGCAATGTTCTGGGTGATGTTTTGGATGATTTCGATTTGCGCCCGCGCCCGCGCCCGTTTGATGCGGCGCACCGCTTCAGCGCTGCCGGCGGCCTGCTGCAAGGCGATTTTTCGCATCCAGTCGGCCTGCCATGTTTTGATGCGCTGGGCGACGACGCCTTCGGGCAAGGCGAATGGGTCAGCGGCGACAACTAAAAGCTCGATGCCGTTGGGGTCTAGTTGACGGTCTAGCTGTTGTTTGATGCGCGTTTTGATTTGGTCGAGGGGGCTGATGCCGCCGCTGCCGGGCCGGTATAGTTCATCCAGGGTGTAGCGGGGGATTTCGTCGGCGAGCAGGGCGGCGGCGCGGGGGGCGATCTGGTCCATCCAGCCGCGCACGGTGTCTTTTTCGTCTATGCTTTGGTGGTAGGCGATGTGGAAGATGGCTTCGTCGTCGTATGGATAGGGTTCCGGCCCTAAAAACTCAATGGGCTGCTGGCGAACGCGGAAGATGACGGTGACGGCCGTTTCCACCGGAATTCCATCGCGCGTACTGGCTTTAACTGGCTGGCGGCGCAGTTGTTTCCGCAGGTCAATCAAATGGGACACCTTTTCTTTAGGGTCTAACATGACAAAACCTGGCCCGGCCGGCCGGGCAAATTGGCTGCCTTTAACCAATGCCAAGACGTGATGGCTGCTCAGAATGCCGGCTTTGAGGGCGGTGAAACTGGCTGGCAGTTGGAGGGGGTCTGTTTTGGGCGGTTCTTTTTTTCTGCGCCGGGATTTGGTTGACGCCGGTTTTTTTTCTGGTTTGGCGCTGAGGCCGAACATTCTTTTGAGGAACCGTTGGCCGGGAGCGCTGTAATGGCGCCAAATCAGATAAAACCCTTCGCTCCAGCCCTGAGCGCCGCGAATGGGCAGGACGAATTGGGCGAAAAAGAGCAGCCCGAATGTGAAGCTGACGATGAAGACGGCAAACCAGTGGATGCCGCCGAAGGTTTTGTAAAGGACGCCGCGCGCGTCTCCTAAAAATAGGCCGGTGATGGTTAGGAGCAGGGCAACCACAAGGAAAATAAGGATGCCGGGTTCTGACTTTTTGGGAGGGGTGGTTTTTGTCTTCAACGCAGCTCCAACCTGGTTTTGAATTATTGGACTCATTGGGGCGGGAAACGGCCGTTACACTTACCATCCCAATTCCCACTACCTGTTTGCTGGTTGCTGCAACTATACCATAAATTATGATGAATGGTGAAAAATCGTCGTTGACGTTGACGGGAAGGTTGGTATAATTCTGGCTGTGTCGGGCGGTTGGCTCAGTTGGTTAGAGCGCTACGTTGACATCGTAGAGGTCACAAGTTCGAGTCTTGTACCGCCCACAAAAAAGCCACTCATTGCGAGTGGCTTTTTGTTTTGGAGTAACTACTAAGGTGACAGTCACTTTCTCCTATTAAGTGACTGTCACCTTTAAGGCTTAGTCGTTACGTTTTGGAAGGAATGTCCCCGTTATTTTTTAGCCCGATAATGGCGCACGCCATTAACTTCTTCAGTCACAATGGCATTGTCGGCCAAGAGCAGGTCCAGGTAGCCGATGACCATCCATAAACCGGCAAATTGGATGGTGGCGGAACGACGGCCGTACATTTTCTGCACCAGGGAAACGGCCGTATCGCATCCATCCTTGACACAATCCAAACATTCTGCTTTGCGCTGGTATATGCGGCTGCGCTGTTTATTGATGATTTCCCGATAGCTGCTGAATGGTTCGCCGTGACCGGGATAGACTATTTCAATATCCAACGATTCGATTAGATCGAGTGACTCCAGAAAGCGAGGCAGGCCGGGGATGTGTTTGGTTCCGGTCGGCGGTCGTTCTACCACTGGCGTTGGCGTTGTGGTCATCAGCATATCGGATGAGAGCAGTTGGCGCGTCTCCGGCTGGTAGTAGCAGGTTTGGTGGCTGGCATGACCGGGTGTGTAGAGTGTTTGCCAGGTTAGCCCGCCCATCTCTAATTTGGCGTCCGGGGCGTATGTTTTTATGCGCTGACGGGGGACGGAGACGGCCGTTTCCGCTGAATAGGCCATAAAATTGAGCACCATCTCCCGCATTTCAACGGATAGACCCGTTTGCGGTAAAAAAACGTCGCGGTAGTAGGCAATACGCTTGCGCCACATGGCAGGCGTGTCTACCAGCCACTCATACGCCAAATCCGATACCCAGATGTCGGCGCTGCTGTGGGCCGCAATCGTTGCCGCCTGCCCAAAGTGGTCAACATGAGCGTGGCTGATGATGACGCGCTTCAAATCGCCGACGGTAAGACCATGCGCCGCTAATCCTGCTTGCAAGGCGGCCTGGTCGGAGGCTGCGTTCGTTCCGGTGTCCACAAGTACCGGTTCTGGTTTGGTAAACAGGTAAACATTCACCGGAGCTACTTGTCGTTCGTTAGGGAGTTCGATGCGAATAGGATTCATAGAAATTGTCAATTGTCAATGGCTAATTGTCAATGGTCAATGATTGTACGTTGGCAATTGACCATTGACGATTAACAATTGACCATTAAATTTTGGGCTGCAACGGCCGTTCCCCCTCATCTTTCCACAACTGGTACAAAGCAGCCGACCGGCGCAGCAGCCAGGGAATGACTGTTGGATGGAGATGCAGGTTTTCCTGAGACAGATCGTCTATATGCCACCAACGAAAATCGCTGCCGATCATATCATCGCCGGGAACAATTTTACCGTTTTCGTAGGCCAGTAGGTAGTAAATACCCACCATGAAGGGCACATTTTCATCGTAATGGAAGGTTTGGCTGTGGACAACGCCTAACGGCCGTACCTCTACATCCCCCACCTCTTCCCTCACTTCTCGCAACACGCCATCCAGAATCGTCTCCCCCGCTTCCAACGCGCCGCTAATCACCTGCCAGCCCTGGTTGCGCGTGGGGCTGTTTAGCAGAAGAATTTGCTCTTTTTCATTGATGATGATGGCTTGAATGGCAATGGCGGAAGTGGAAAACGGCCGTCCCTTTTTCGTAAAAATGATTGGTTGCTTACTCATCGTCTATTTCCTCCTAGATTTTCGCGGAAAAAGGTTACGAGCCGCGTTTCATATTCATCCGTCAGTGCGGAAGCGGCTTGAATGTGATCAACGCCTTCCGGGAACCAAAAGGTGGCGTTGGCGTGGGCTGTTTCGGCTCGATGTTGTAATTTGTAGCTGTGCTGCACTGAAATTCGGCTGTCGGCTGTGCCATGAACGATGAAGAGGGGACGGCCGTTTGCCAGCTCAATCGCTTCATACGGATTATGTTCCACCACATTGTCGCCGGCCACCAATCGCGCCATTAAAATGCCGCCCGGCGTTAGAAAATGGGGGTAATTGTTGCGGTCCAGTTCATCGTTAATGATTTGGGGTAAATTGTCAAAGGGGGAATCTACGAAAACGGCCGCTAACTGCGGTTCTTGGGCAAACGCGATGAGCGTCGTCGCCGCGCCCAGCGAGTTACCCATCATGCCGATGCGTTCCGGCGGAATGCCCTTCTCGTTGACCAGCCAATCCCAGCCGCCCAACACGTCCAGATATTCCTCGTTGCCCAGAGCGAAACGGCCGTCTTCATAATCCGACTCATTCACATCCCGCATATCCAGCATCAACACATTAAACCCGGCTTTATGCAGCATCCCGGCTGGAACCAATACTGTGTGCGCGTTTTTGCACGCGCCTAACCCATGCACCACAATCACCGTCGGCGCGTTAGCCGCCGCCTCCACATACCAACCGGCAATCGTAAATTCCGCCTCCCGGCTGGGGAACCGTACCGATTCATAGTCGGGCATCCAGTAAGCGGCATAATCAAAGTCATCCCGCCAAAAGCCGCTGCGGTCTGTGAAATTATCGGGGCGATTGGGTTTGGCGTTCTGACAGCCATGTTCGATATTCGCCAATGTGTCGTAAAGGACGTAGCTTACTGCCAAATACGCGCCGCCGAAAAGCATGAGAATGGTAAACAAACCGAAATATAGCTTTTTGCGCATTATTTGTATTTTCTCAATATTCCGGGGGAGAGTTGACAAATTTCCCCATAGTACTCGTGTAAGACGAAGCGCTAATGAAATTTGTCAACTCTTATCCCTCAAATTTGGCAGCAGAGCGCCAAACGGCCGCTTGCTCATCCACTTTTTGAATAAAATCTGACTTGCTGGCTGTATAGCGTCCCACATCCATCTGATATTGGCGGGCCAATGTTTCCTTCAAGCGGCTGTATGCTTGGGCGACAGGCGGATGGGCTATCAAATAGTCGCGGAAGCTCAGATGCCGCTCTATTTCAGGATGACCGGTTTGGAAAACGTGGATGTGATGGGTGTGATGGACATCGCTGCCGCGCCGGAAGTAGCGACGGCCGTCAATCCCATTTTCCCCTTTGGCAATATAGCCGAGTTCGCTCATAGCGGCGTTGAACTCGTCCACGCGCTCAATATCGTCCACTTCGATGAGGATGTCTATGATCGGTTTGGCTTTGATGCCGGGAACGGCCGTACTGCCAATGTGATGAATGGCGCGGAGATGGGGCTGGAAAACGGCCGTCAGCCGTTCCGCCTCTGTTGCAAAATGAGTTTCCCATTCAGGATTGTGGGCAACAAGGTCAACTTTTCGGGTCATAGAGATGCCTGGTGATTCATCTTCCACCAGCTTTTTCGCGAATTTAGGGTGATTTATCGTTTGTTGTACTGCCCGCAGCACAATAAAACCGGTTTATTCCGAATCTGTAACTAAAAACCGCTCTTGTACCCATCCCACTGTGCCGTTTAATGTCATCACTTCTTGCCAAAGCAGGCCGCTCTGGTTAGCGTGTCCCGGCATGAGGATGACAATATCGCCGCCGCTCACCAGGACTAGCTGCTGCCCGCCTGGCATTCGGTGCAGCCACAAGGTGCTGGTTCCGGTGTTGATGGTGGCGGTTTCGCCTTCGATGGGTGTCGGTGTCAGTGTTGGCGTGGGGGTGACGGTTGGCGACGGGGTGGGCGTGCTGGTAGGCAGCGTGGTTGGTTCCGGCGAGGGGGTGGCGGTGGACGCTGGCGCGTTGGTGGGGGCGCTGGTTGGCGTTTCGTCTGTTGGCGGGGTAACGGCCGTTTCCGATATCGGCGGCGGCCCGCCAAATGCGCCGGATTGGGGTGTTTGGGATGTGTCGCGGCGGGTGGGAACCGGAGTTGCATCTTCCGGTGTGGGGGTGGCAGATTCGTTGGGGAGGGGAACGGCCGTGTTCTGGGCAATTGGTACGGCCGTTGGCGTCATTGCATCCGGCGTGCCAATCGGCACCCCGGCGGCAAAAAATCCAGCCAGCAGCACCAACGCCGCCAACGCATACCCCGTAAACTGCCGCGTTCGTAAATCTAAACGGTGGCCTGTGAGCCGCGCCCGCGCCAAAAATTGAGGCGATTGGGATAAAAAAGCCAGAATCAGCGCCAGCAGCGCCGCCAATGCCGATAAGCCCATACCCCACAACGTCCATGTCGGAAATCCCATGAAAACGATTATAGCCAGTTTAGAATGAAGGTGTTAATTGTGGTCATTTCGATATAATTGGGCAGGTGACAAGTGGCGAGTGGCAAGTCATTTATTTACTCGCCACCCGCCACCTGCTACTCGCAACCAATAATTACGGAGAAAACAATGTCTAAATATGATCTAATCGTTCTGGGAGCCGGGCCAGGCGGTTATGTAGCCGCTATCCGCGCTTCACAACTGGGGCTTAAAGCTGCCATCATCGAAAAAGAATACATGGGCGGCGTCTGCCTCAATGTGGGCTGCATCCCCTCTAAAGCCCTGCTCAAGAATGCCGAACTGGCGCACACCCTGCAGCATCGCGCCCGCGAATTTGGCTTTAGCTTTGATAATTTGTCGCTGGATTACGGCAAAGCGTTCAAACGCAGCCGCCAGGTGTCCGGCCGTCTCGTCAAAGGCGTCGGCTTCTTGATGAAAAAGAACAAGATTGACGTTTATGATGGGACTGGCGTGTTGACCGGCCGTGAATCGGTGCATGTTAATCTGAACGACGGCACAGAGGCTGATTTGACCGCCCGCCACATCATCATCGCCACCGGCGCCCGTCCCCGCCCCTTCCCCGGCGTGGATTTCGACGGCGAACGCATCATTTCTTACAAAGAGGCGATTTTGTCCGACAGTTTGCCGGAGAAGCTGATCATCATCGGCGGCGGCGTGATTGGGATGGAGTTTGCCTACATGTGGGCTAACTACGGCGTGGACATTACCATTTTGGAAATGCTGCCCCACCTTCTGCCCAATGAGGAACCGGAGGTCAGCCAGGTGGTGGAGAAGGCGTACAAGAAGATGGGGGTGACGTTTAGGACGGGAACGGCCGTATCCACCCTAACCAAAACTGACGCTGGCGTCAAAGTCACCCTTGCCGATGGGACCGAACTGGAAGCCGATAAAGCGATGGTCGCCATCAACTTTGCTCCCAACATCGAAGGGATTGGTTTGGAAGCCGCCGGAGTCGAACTGACCCAACGCGGCAACATCGCTATCAACGAACAAATGCAGACCAACATCCCCAACATCTACGCTATCGGCGACGTCGCCACCGACTACCGGCTGGCCCACATCGCCTCGGCCATGGGCATTCTCGCCGCCGAAACCATCGCCGGACACGAAACCACACCACTTGATTTCCGCATGATGCCCCGCGCCACCTACTGCGTGCCGCAGGTTGCCAGCTTTGGCTATACTGAAGCGGGGGCCAAAGAAGCGGGCTACGAGATCAACGTCGGCCAATTCCCCTTCCAGGCCAACGGCAAAGCGCTGGGGCTGGGTGAACGGGACGGCTTCATCAAAATCATCGCCGACGCCAAATACGGCGAGATTTTGGGCGCGCACATGGTCGGCCCCGATGTGACGGAACTGCTGCCGGAACTGACGCTGGCCCATAACGCCGAACTCACCGCCGAAGAAATCGCCCGTAACGTTCACGCCCACCCCACGCTCAGCGAAGCGCTCATGGAAGCGGCGCACGGGGTGGAAGGTAGTCCGATTCATGTTTAACAATGGGGTTTTCAGGGAACAAAAAAGCCGCTCGTTTTGAGCGGCTTTTTTTGGCAAAAAGCCAGGGGCTTCTGTCAGTGACCTGTTTTTTGTGGACTATGTCCATTTGACGCTGAACCAAAACATACTATTGCCCGGCATTCAACTTATCCAGGGCGTAAATTCTCAACAGTTCGTGCATTTCATAGTGGGTAACGGCCGTTTCCCGTCGATCAATTTTTATCATTTGCAAAAACGATTTATCAACCAAATCACTTAACTCCGGCAAAGAAGCTCCACAGGCAGCCATGGCTGACTCCCGGCTAAACTCACCCTCAAAAACAGATAATTTTTCCACAATGTCACGCTCATGAGGGGATAACAGCGCCCAAGAATAGTCAAAAACAGATTGCAAAGAGCGATGCCGAGGCGGAATATCACGCCAGGTTGTGGCCAGGAATTCATAATTATGCTCAATTTCCCGGGCGATTTCAGTACAATTCAATACCCGCACCCAGGACGCAGCCAATTCAATTGCCAGGGGAAACCCTTCCACTAACTGACAAATACGCACGATAGCTTGCTTATCATCATCCCGGACAGCGAAATCGGCGCGTACGCGCTGAGCGCTTTGAACAAACAACTTCACCGCACTAAACTCATAAAAATCCGGTTCCGCAATGGTTGATTCAGACCATGACTCTTCATATGGGAACTGCATTCCCGTCACCTCATACACCCACTCGCCCCGCAAACGGAGTCTTTCGCGGGAAGTCAGCAATATCTGAACATGATGGGCATAAGCGATCACATCAGCCACCAATGGCGCTTCGGCAATCAAATGTTCAAAATTATCCAACAGCAGTAGAAGCCGTTTTTCTCGCAAAAAGTTCAGCAACTGTGTTTTATGGGGAAGGCCTTCCTCAAATGCAAACTGAAGGGCACGGGCTATGCTGTCCAGCAATAACGCCGGCGAACTTACCCTATCGAGAGAAACAAAAAAGACGCCATCAGGAAAATGTTGCACACTCTTTTGTACAGCTTGCAAGGCTAATCGCGTTTTCCCAATGCCTCCTGGTCCCACCAACGTCAAAATTCGACAACTCGGACCGACTAATCGTTCTGTTATAACCGCTAATTCATGGTCTCGTCCCAGAAACGGGGTCGGCTGTGCGGGGATATTCATTAAAGAAGCTGCCGGTTTTGGCTGTGTGGAGAACGAATTGTCGTTATTGGCGCGGAATAATTGCGCCAAAAAAGAATTAACGTGAGGGTGTCTGGCGCTGGCAAGAAATTCTGCCATCCATTCTGCCGAAAAATTACCACGCTCAAAGATGATTTGAGCCAATGCTTCCAAATCGGAAATTTTTGAGGGGAGATTCCCTTTGCGCCAATACTCAATAGATGCCCCCCCCTTTTTTTTCAACGCATAGCCCAGTTCATCCTGCACTAATTGGATGTTCTTGGACTCTCGATGCCGTATTTGGTATATGGCTTCCGTTAGTAAACGGGCGAACCGTTTGGCCGCGGCGTTAGCCATGGGGCCTCCATTCCGTAAAGTCGGAGCAGATTCAGAATTTTTTTTCACGTATTTCGAATGAGAAAGGAGTAAACTAAATAAGCGGCCAATAATAAATTATTGAGTAGGAAGGCTGCTTACCCGAAGCCCGTTCGCCAATTCAACCAACTTATTTGCGAACGGGTGTTAAGGGTTCAATCGTAAATAACTGTGGTGTTTTGGGAATTCCAATTCCCGAAACATGCTGTCCAAGCAGGAATGTTATAAACGAGCGAACCCTTAAGGAGCGGAAATTGAGGTCGTTTCCTTACCGCCCCTTCAGGCTGAGGATGCAATTCCGTATTTTTTATTGTCAACCTTAAGTGTACTCAACCTTGTTACGCGCACAGCAACGGCCGTGTACGGAATCATTTCATTCTCATGTAGTGCTTCGTTAGTGGTATGCTGTTTCTGTCTGCTGAGTACAGCCAATAATATATGATGTGTCTTTCTAAAATAATTAAGATAACAGGCAATTACTAAGCGCCCGTTCGTCAATTCTGCTAACTTATTTGCGAACGGGCGCTTAATGACGATTTGTCATGACTGTTACTTCTGGAAAAAACGATTGTCACCCTAGTCGTTATGATAACAGATTTGAGAATACATCATCCAAATTTAGCAAGAATCACCCAAAAAATTGCCAACAAAAATCTATACCGTCTTTGATAAACCCTGATATAGGAGGTGGTGCGTAAAATACGACTATCAAATAATAACAGATTGTTCATTGGTTTTGAAAATATAAGCATTCTTTATAGTTAAGGAAGGAGGTCATTTTTAATGTTCCTAAATAGAAAAACTTTGGGTTGGGGTTTCTTGATTGTCTTGCTTGTTGCTGGTATTTGGCTCATGAGCAGCCCGGGTAACCTGGGTCAAGAAACCATTACCCGTCAAAATGCGATTGGTGCATTGGCCCCATTTTCGACCAACAGCTCAGGTGCAGATGTTGTTGCAAATGACGGCCCCGTGTCGCCGGTTGTCGTAAACCTTGCTGATATACCGGTTGGCGTTGGTGATGGAAATAGCCAATATGAACGTTGGCTTCGTGGTGAAATCGATCTGGACGAAGCAAATGAAGGTCGGGCTACGGCCGTTGAAGCAGCTGCACTGCGGGATGAAGCCGCCAGATTAGCCCCCAGCAGCAACGTACAATTAGCAGAAAGCAGCCCGGGACTCAATGCGCCCACCTTGCTAACCAGCTTTGACTCATTAGACATTAATGATTGTTGTGGCGGCGGCGCTAACGTCCCCCCCGATCCTTCTTTAGCTGCTGGCCCAAATCATCTATTAGCTGCAGTTAATGTAGCTTTTGAAATTTACGATAAGAGCGGTAACGTTCTCACTGGCCCTGTTACTTTTGCTTCTTTCTTTGCTTCCGTTCCCAGCTGTAACGGCTCATTTGATCCCACAGTTTTGTATGACGAAGCAGAAGATCGTTTTACATTGGGTGTTGATGCCGACGGGGTGAATTTCTGTATTGCTGTGACCCAAACAGGCGACCCGCTTGGCCTTTGGAATATCTACGCTATTCCGGCAAATCTTAGCGGCGCCTTCCACGATTATCCCCATACTGGCATTGGTGAAGACGCCATCTATGTTGGTGCGAACCAATTTGGCGGCAGTCTTCCAAGTGGTTTTGAGGGGCGTGTTTGGGCGCTTAACAAGAGTAAGATGTACGCCGGCATGACACTTACGACAGCGGACCGGCCAACTTTTAGTACCGGTGAGGATGGCTCGCCACAGCCGCTTAATTTACACGGATTCTTGCAAGGTACCTGGCCCAGCACTGGTTCCCATTACTTCCTGACCGATCCGTATGATGGCGTCAGCGCTCAGATTTGGGAATGGCCCAATGCTTTGAGCGGTGGTGCGCCTGTCAAAGTAGCTACTATTGATTTGCAAGCGGCGACTGGTGTTAGCAGCGGCTATCCAGTTGATGTTAACCAAGCTGGTAATGGCGGCTCGATCACGGCTAATGACTGGCGTATGCGTGGCTTTGAATATCGTAATGGTCACGGTTGGACGACCGATTCAATTAGTTGTAATCCCGGCTCCGGCAGCGTGAACTGTGTGCGTTGGTCAGAGTTTGATCTGACAACCAGCCCCCCCACCTTGGTTCAAGCAGGCGTTTATTCGAGCGATGGCGACCATCGTGTCTTCCCAGACCTGGCTGCCAACATGTGTAATGACATGGCTGTCGGTTATACCAAGTCGAATGGCAGCATCTTCCCCGCAGTTTGGGTGACAGGACGTGAAAACTTCGACCCGACGGGAGCATTGCAAGCTGAAATAGAATTGAAGGCAGGCGAGATCACTTATACAGCCTTTGATGCACAACCGCGACGCTGGGGGGATTATACCGAAATGACGATCGATCCGGATGGTCTCACCTTCTGGTATTTAGGTGAGTACAGCAAGAATACGGGAAACTCGAGTGGTCGTTGGGGTAATTTCGTTGGTTCTTTTGAGTATGCATCTTGTGGTGGCGGCGCTCAAGATACCGTTCACATTGGCGATCTTGATGGAAGAACGCGAGACTTTGGCCCTAATTGGGGCGCTCAAGTTAGAGTTTTCGTACACGATAACGGTGAGAACCCAGTGGATGGCGCAGAGGTTACAATGGATGTGAATGGATCTGTTCGTTCTTGTACAACGGGCGCTGCCGGTAACTGCCGCATACGAATGAAAGTTGCAGATTCCCAACCGGATTTGACCTTTACGGTGACCAATGTTTCTAAGGCTGGTTTCGTATATGATAGCGGTTCTAATCATGACCCTGACGGGGACAGTGATGGAACAACTATTATATTTGGCCAACCCTAATGTTTTATAGTTAGCGGCTGATGAAACCTTAATTCTGGTAGGGGGGTGGCGTTGGTGTTGCTGCGCCCCCGCCCCTATCAGATAAATTGGTTCTTTGGGAATTCACGGGGTTTGGGAGTGAGTGGCGGGCAGCGGGTGGCGCATTCGGAGATGATACGCGCTGCTCGCCACGCATGTTGTCTCCGTGAAATCCGAAAGACCCTAAAAACTCAAAAAAAAAGCCAGCGCTTCAGTTACGAATACAACACTTACTCGGGTAGAATCGGTTGACCGTTACGACCACATAAAATGGCATTTCCTTGCATATCGGTGTGGTATGTGTATTGTTTCCCGGCTGTTTCCAGGGTGATTTTGTACCCTGGTGTTACGGTCATCAGGTAATTTGAGTCAGGTGTGGGGCAGCCCAAAGCGCTGTTCGGCCAATCCACTTTTTCCACGCTCAATGTTTGAATGTCACTATCATCGGTGTTTAATCGTCTGGCTAAATCCTGGCTAACTTGCTGAGTAACGGCCGTTTCCGGATCAGGCGCACCCGGTCGAGGGGCGATATTGGGGCTGGTATCTTCAGATGGCGGCGATGTTACTTGAGATAAATCAACTTCAATTGGACTGATGCTGTCCGTAACCGCGCTGGTTGGTGATATAGCATCTTTAACATTATGGGCTGGTTATTGGTTCTGCAATGCCGCATTTTGACAATTCAGGCAGAACATCTTATAACCGCGTCCATCACCCATTAAACTGCCCAGGCTTTATGTTTGAACGCTTTTCAATCTTGCGACTTTCTCACCACACCAGATGGCGACTGTTATTGCTCCCCTATGTGTTGGGCGTCATTATACTGGTTATTGTGCCGGCCCTCTTTTCTTTTGCTTTAGCCTTCTTTCATTATGACGCCCTGTCCCCACCTGTATGGGCCGGTCGGCTCAATTTTGTGCTGGCATATACCGATGAACTATTTGCGTTAAGCATCCGTAATTCATTGTCCTTAATTTTGATCCCAGTTCCGCTGCGAGTATTCGGCTCATTTTTGTTGGCCCGATTGATGCAGCGCAACGGCCGTTTCCTCTCCTGGTTCCGTTCAGCCATCTATCTGCCCAGCGTTGTACCCGCTGCCGCCTTCGCCCTTGCCTGGTTGTGGATTCTAAACCCTCTCTATGGGCCTGTTAACCTGCTGTTAACGGCTATCGGACTGCCTGCGCCCGCCTGGCTGGTAGACCCGGTTTGGGCCAAGCCGGCATTGGTATTGATGGGATTATGGCCTATCGGAGAAGGTTTCATTGTCAGTTTGGCCGCTTTGTATGACATCCCGCCTGAACTGGAAGACGCTGCCCGCATTGACGGGGCCGGCGCTGTGGCCATAATAGGACATATTCTTTTACCGCTCACAGCCCCTATCCTGCTTTTACTGACTTTCCGCGACGCGATCTTCACCTTTCAGGAATCATTCACGCACATTTATCTCATGACTCAAGGCGGCCCTTATTATGCCACCTATACCTTGCCCCTCTTCATTTATGAACAAGGGTTTGATTTGCGCGCCTTTGGTATAGCTGGAGCCGCTTTATGGGTGATGTATGCTCTCACCGGCCTGATCGTGACCGTTCTGTACATCATTGCCAAGCAATGGAACGTCGGTACAACGGAGGAAACATTTGTCCTCTAAACATGTTGGTCGAACGGGGCTGCGTTTGTTCATTGTTATTATTTTTTTACTGCCTTTACTGTGGTTGATAGCAGCGTCTCTTTATCCGCCGGGGGCGCCGTTACCTACCTCGCTGCGACTGCTGCCGCCTCGATTAACTTTGGCCAATTACGGCCGTATCTTTCAACTCTTGCCGCTTGGTCGCTACACAGTTAATTCATTGATGGTTATTGCTCTGGCCGTTCCCATCACACTACTCATCAGCTCTTGGGCTGGGTTAGGCATGGCCCGGTTACCGCGAGCCGGACAACAGCGCTGGATTGTGTTTTCTTTGGCAATTTTAATGGTGCCGGGGATGGCCTTGTGGTCAACCCGCTTTCTCATTTACCGGCAGCTTGGTTGGTACGATACCATTTGGGCGCTGATCGCCCCGGCCTGGATGGGAACCAGCCCTTTTTATATTTTGATGTTCTATCGCGCCTTCCGCCGCATTCCGGCTGGTATTTATGACGCCGCCCGCCTGGATGGAGCTGGTGTTTTGCAAACTTGGTGGTTGATTGCACTGCCGATGGCACGGGCAACGGCCGTTGCCGTTACCCTCCTCACATTTGTCCTTTATTGGGGAGATTTCATCAGCCCCCTGCTTTATTTGCGTAGTGGGAACCGTACAACCCTGCCAGTTGCCCTGCAAACATTGCAGCAGCTCAGCCGGTCTGATTGGGGTGTGATGCTGGCCGCAGCTGTCTGGACGATGCTCATACCCATCGGGCTGTTTTTACTACTGCAACCCGTCTTCAATCGCAATAAAAAAAGGTTATAAGCGTTCAGGTTACAGCCACTTTTCCCCAGAGGCGCTGGCCAATTCAAGACTGTTATTAAATGACTGTCACCTCTGGAACTGAACGGTTACAAAAGGTTTTGACCATGAAAACAAGCTGCCAACCGCAAATACATCTTGATAATTGGATAAAATTACTGTTTTTTCTGATACCTTTTGTTCTCTTCGCATGCGCTTGCACCACACAACCCACACGGAAAGAGGTTTCCTTCATGGTTTTTGGCGATCCGGCTGAATTCAATGCTTACAAAGAATTAGTGGATACCTTTAATGCCCAACAAACAGAAATTCATGTCGAACTCACCCACGTTCCCTCCCCCAAGGAATATCGCACACGGCTGGTCACCGAGTTCGCCGCGGGTTCGCCGCCTGACATCACACTGATGAATTACCGGCGTTACGCCGGTTTTGCCGCTAACGGGATGCTGGAACCGCTGGGGCCGTATCTGGCACAAAGCGCTCTTATCAGCCAAAATGATTTTTATGATGTGGCGATGGATGCCTTTATCTGGCAAGGGACATTGATGTGCCTGCCGCAAAACATTTCCAGCCTGGTTGTGTACTACAATCAGGATTTGTTTGACGCCGCCGGTTTGCCTGTCCCACCTGATGAATGGACTTGGGCTGAGTTTGTGGATACAGCGGTTGCTCTCACGCAAGATTTTGACAGCGATGGTACGATTGACCAATACGGCCTGGGCGTTGAGCCGTCTTTGTTCCGGTTGGCCCCCTTTATCTGGCAAAACAATGCCCCTCTGGTAGATGATACGGTTCGGCCTACCCGCCTCACGCTGACGCGCCCGCCCACGTTGGCCGCCTTACAATGGTTTACCGACCTGCACAATGTACATGGTGTGGTGCCCGGACGGATCGAAGAAGCCGCTCAAGACAGTGAAAGCCGCTTTTTGTCCGGGACGACAGCCATGTTCCTTAACAGCCGCCGGGGCGTGCCTACGTATCGTGAAATTGACAGCTTCACTTGGGATGTGGCCCCTTTACCCCACGGGAAAACCTCCGCGGGGATATTGCACAGCGATGCCTATTGTTTGTCAACAACGGCCGTTGACAAAAACGCGGCCTGGTCTTTCATCGAGTTTGCCAATTCAGAGGCCGGCCAAACCATCATTGCCGGTTCAGGACGTACCGTTCCCTCGCTCAAATCCGTCGCCGAATCGGCTGCTTTTCTTGATCCGACCCAGCCGCCCAGCAGGGCAAACGTGTTCATCAACAACGCCAGTATTCTACGCCGCGTGCCAATTATCAGTACTTGGCAGGAAATTGAAAGCGTCGCCGACGAGGAAATCGAACGCGCCTATTACGGTGACATCACCATAGATGAGGCCGCCCGGCTTGCCTTCCAACGAACAGAAGAATATTTCTTGCGTGCAAAAACGGCCGTATATCCGTGATTGGAGCGCTGTTCAGTTCCAGAGGCGGCAGTTACTTAAAAACAGCACGCCAGTGGAATGGCAGCGTTTCTTTGGCGATGAGTCGTACCGGGCCACCTGCAAACAGAATACCAGTCAAGCGTGAGTGCGAGGCACACTCTAATAGCTCATGAGTCGGCCTCTTAACGGATTACGGCCGTTTCCCTTGCCGAGGCCAATCGAGCGTGTATAATGCAAATACAGGTTGGATATTCACATCGAGGCAGGGGGTAAGTTTCTCTTGACAGGTAACGAGAAACCCGGCGAACGGCAAAACGAAAGAGTAAACAATGAGGCCCTCGGCACGGCCGTTTCCCACTTCCTCGCCTCCACCCCCTACCACGCTTGCTTACTTCTCATTCATCCTGAAATTGTGCGTTTGCAAACGGCCGTTTCCTACCTCACCCAAACCAACAACTGGCCCACCCTGTCCATTGGCAAAGAACTGAGCCAGGCGCTGCTGCCCATCGCGCCCCGGCAGCGCAGCCGGCAGGCCAGGCGCATCCTGCCAGAACTAGTTTCCAGGCATGCGCCTGGCCCACTGTTGTGTACCGAAATAGATTTACTCTTTGAGCCTACGCTGTCGCTGGATCCACTGGCCCTTTTGCGAGAGGCCAGCCGGAAAGTGACATTGATTGTGGCCTGGCCCGGCCGTTACCAAAATGGCGTTTTGGCCTGCGCCGTGCCCGAACACGCCCATTTCCGCACCTGGGATAACCCGGATTTATGCCCTTATTGCATCATCACCTTGTAGGACAAGCTGTCAGCTTGTCCACGCCCAGACAAGCTAACAACTTGTCCTACAAAAGGAAACAACAATGCTTTACCGAGACCTCGTCCAATTTGACCCCATCGAAACCATTATCCAACTGCGCGAAGCCGATGATCCTCAAAAAGCAGCCGAACTGGTGCGCACCTACGTCATCTCTGACCGTATGGCAGAAATTTTGGCGGATGTCGTCGTGCCCCAGATGCAAATAGACCGCCCGGCCGACAACAAAGGCGTCTTCATCGTCGGCAATTACGGCACGGGTAAATCCCACCTGATGTCCCTCCTGTCGGCGCTGGCTGAATACCCGGAAGCGCTCACGGCCGTTTCCAATTCCCGTGTCCAGGAAGCCGCCGCTGCCATAAGCGGCCGTTTCCGCGTCCTGCGCGTCGAAATTGGCGGGGTGGAACGCAGCCTGCGTGACAGCCTGCTGGAAGAACTTGCCTTTGCCCTGGAAGAGTGGGGGACGCCCACCACCTTCCCCCCGGCCGACCAGGTCACCAACAACAAAGACATCATCATCGCAGCCGTCGCCGGATTCCGGGAAAAATATCCCGACCAGGGCATTTTGCTGGTGGTGGATGAGCTGCTGGACTTCCTGCGCAGCCGCGAGGAGCGCAAACTCATCCTCGACCTGGGCTTTTTGCGCGAATTGGGCGAGGTGGCCGAACTAACCCCTTTCCGCTTCATCGGCGGCGTGCAGGAAACATTGTTCGACAACCCCCGCTTCTCCTTTGTTGCCGAGCAGCTGCGCCGGGTGCGTGACCGCTTTGAACAGGTGCGCATCGTCCGCGAGGACATTGCTTACGTCGTCGCCCAGCGGCTGCTGCGCAAGAACGATGAGCAGTTGGCCTGGATAACCGAACACCTGCGCCAATTTGTCCCCCTCTACGACAACATGGCCGAGCGGCTGCCTGAATTTGCCCGCCTCTTTCCCATCCATCCGGCCTACATTGATACCTTTGAACGGGTGACAGTCGTGGAAAAGCGGCAGGTGTTGAAGACCATCAGCCAGGCGATGCGGGCGCTGCTGGATGAACCTGTGCCTGACGAGGCGCCCGGTCTCATCTCCTACGACCATTATTGGGACCGGCTGCGCAACAACCCGTCCATGCGTACCCTGCCCGGCGTGGCGGAGGTGGTGGAGAAGAGCAATGTGCTGGAAGGGCGCATCAAAAACGCCTACACCCGCCCAAATCTACTGCCGCTGGCCCTGCGCATCATTCACGGCCTCAGCGTCCACCGGCTGACAACGGATGACATTCACGTGCCGCTGGGGGCCACGGCCGTCGAGCTGCGCGACGACCTGGCCCTGTACATGAAACTGCCGGAACAATCGGCCGACTTCCTCCTGCACACCGTCGAGGTGGCTTTGCGGGAAATCATGCGCACCGTCAGCGGCCAGTATATCTCCTTCAACGAAGCCAACGGCCAATATTACCTGGACGTGAAGAAAGACATTGACTTCGACGCCCAAATCCGGCAGCGGGGTGAGTTGATGGGAGATGACGAACTCAATCGCTACTTCTTTGATGCCCTGCGCCAGGTTTTGAACCTGAGCGACACCACCTACGTCACCGGCCATCGCATCTGGTTTTACGAACTCCCCTGGGCAGAGAAAAAGGTCAATCGCCCCGGCTACCTGTTCTTTGGCCCGCCCGAAGAGCGCAGTACGGCCCAGCCGCCGCGCGATTTTTACATCTATATCCTGCCTCCCTTTGCCCAAAAAGCGTGGCAGGGGCAGACACAGGCCGATGAGGTTGTGCTGCGCCTGACCGGTTTGGACCAATCGTTTACCGAACTGGTGCGCCTTTATGCCGGGGCGCGGGCGCTGGGCAATGAATCGGCTACTCACCGGGAAACGTACCTGGAAAAGGCGACCGGCCGCGGCGGCTATCTGGCCCGGTTGGTTAAATGGCTGAATGAAAACACCACCGCCCATTTGCAGGTGGGGTATGAAGGGGTGGAGCAGCCGGTACCGGCGCTGCTGGCCCAAACCCGCAGCAGCGCCAGCCGCAATCTGGCCGAACTGCTGCAGCTGTTGGCGGCCCATTTGCTGGCGCCGCAGTTTGACGAAGCCTACCCCAATTATCCTGCTTTCACCCGCCTTAACCAGCCGGTGTCGGAAAATGCGCGGGCAGCGACGGCGATGGAGGCAGTGCGGGCACTGGCTGGGCGCGGGCGTACTAATCTGGCGCTGGCTGTGCTGGATGGGTTGGGACTGTTGGATAATGAGGAGCAGATACGGCCGTATCCATCCCCCTACGCCCAGGCATATCTCAAACTGCTCAACGACAAGCCGGAAGGCCAGGTTGTCAACCGGGGCGAACTGCTGGCCGTTGTTGGCAGCGGCATCGGCGGCGAAATTGAGAAAGATATTCTCTTCCACCTGGAGCCGGAATGGGTGGTCGTCGTCCTGCTGGCGCTGGTATACAACGGCGACATCGTCCTTAACCTGGGCGGGCAAAAGCGGCTGGATGCGGGCAGCATTGAGCAGGCGGCGACGATGGCCATTGCCGATTTGATTGATTTTCGCTTTTACTGCCGTACCACGGCCGTTCCCGTCGGTTTGTGGG
>JANTHP010000046.1 GCA_024762395.1 Anaerolineae bacterium
TCATCGGAACCGTCAGAGCGCCCAAAATGGCCGATAAAAGGCGAATTCCGGCTGCGCCGGGGCCAAACAGCCCCAAAAAGAGAGCGTTTAGCACATGGTAAAGCGCTTCATGGCCGGATGCGTCGGCATAATAAACAGCCAGATCGCCATCCAGAACCTTTTGTGAAATGACTAACGAATTGATGAGTTCGTCGTCGCGCCAGCCGGGGGGAGCGCTGTCCTGCCAAACCCAGCGCAGCAGGAAGGCCAACATAGTGAGGCCGATAAGGATGAGCGTGCGATCATGGCGTGTGATGCGTAGTGACGGGGTCATTGGGTTACTCGCAGGGTTGTCAAAATGAGGCTGTCGCTGCCGGTTGATGTGGTAAGCCGCACGCCATCGGGGCAGGGAACGCCGCCGGGACAGGTATAAACGCCAATGGCGATGGGATATTCACCGGGTTCTACGGTGGCGGGGATGGGGATTTGGTGCAGTTGGATGAACCAACTGCCGGGCTGCCATGATTCACCGGGTACATCCAGCCGGTCGGTTTGGGCGATGGGACGGCCGTTTGCCAATACATGGGTAAAGAGGACGGCGCCGTCTAACGGCCGTTTCACTTCCCACAACGTCGCCAACTGCGCCAATCCGCCAGCCTGAACCGTCGGCGTTTGCAAATCGTAGCCTATAAACGCAGCCGCCTCGTTAAATGTGGCTGATTCAGGCTGGAATTGGCGCAGCCATGCCTGCCGCATCGTATTCCCATCAATTTGGTAGATGTCCAACGGTTTGTCCCGGTCGCTGGGACGCATGGGGATGGTTTGGGTGAGAACGGCCGTTTCCCAATATCGTTCCAATGCCGGCGCCAGCGGCGTAAAACCGGGAATAATGACAACGCTGTTGGAACCGGCGGGCAGCAGCAAGCTGTACCGGGCGTCAAACCAATGCAAATTAACGCTGGCATTGCGCAGGGTGAGTTGAGCGATGGCCGGGCTGTGATAGCGGTGGGGGGTGATGGTAGAAACGGCCGCTTCGACTGCATTCAGCGCCGGCGTCGCCTCCCTCCCGTACTCGTTCAGATAATTCATCGCCGTTACCATTGTCGTTTCATACTGCACCCGCACTTCCGGCGCGTTGGCCCAGGTGATGAAATAGTCGCGGAAAGTGGTAACGGCCGTTGCCCCAAACAACAAAACCAGCAGCGCAGCATACCATCTCGGCAGCGTAATCCGGTCATTTTCGCGGCCTTTGGCAAAGAAAAGAGCCGAAATCCGCCCGATTGTAACCAACGCCAGCGCCGGGAACAGGTAAAGAACCGGCTGCATCCCCACAGCTTGCGTCATGCTCAAGTCAGGGCCAGTGACCAGGACGGGCGATAGTCCCGCCAGCAGCCAGGCCAGCGCCAAAAAAACGGCGCGGGCAATACGCGCTTCGCCTCCCCGCATGCGCATAAAGGAGAAGAACAGCCCAAAATAGAACAAAACGCCCATGACGGGCTGCAGAAACGGCCGTCCTGGTATGTTGTAACGCCAGGTGGAGTCCCCTTCCATCGTGAAAAGGCGCAGGCTGGACAGGCTGTTTTTGAGTAAGGGGTTGAAATTGCCGTCGGTAACGGCCGTTAACGGCACGCTTAACTCGTCAATCCGCACTTCCACATCGGGATGGGAGGCCAAATAATAAAAAAGCGGGCCGGCGATGATAAAAGCAACGATGAGCATGACGGCCGTTCCACGCCATGCCCGCCCCCAAAACGACCGCTGCCGCCACGCCGCAAACAGTAAAACCGCCGGAAACACCCCCCACATCACCCGCGCCGGAATGTAAGTGTAAAACGTCGCCCCCAAAAATAGTCCGGCAAAAAGAAAATGAGAGATTGGAGATTGGAGATTGGCGACTGATTGTTTAATCGCTAGTCTCCAATCTCCAATCTCCAGTCTGTCAACGCCCCGCTGCCAAAAAAGCAGCGCCAACACAAACAAAGCCGGCAGCGCAATGGAACGCAGCGCCTGCCGCCCGGCCATCACCGGCCAAAAACCAACGGCCAGCCCGGCGGCGGTGAGCAGCGCGGTTGGTTCATCAAATGCGCGGCGCGTCCAGGCCGCCATTCCGGCTATGAGGATGAGGCTGAAAAAGACGGCCGTTACCCGCACAGCCAGCCAGGTAGGGCCGACAAACCGCATGAGAACGGCCGTTGCATAATCATAAAGCGGCTCACGGCCGTAACCCACCGTAAAATAGATCGCCCGCGCCCCATTTACAATTTCCCAGGCAGTAATGCCGTGATCAGCTTCATCATGAGTCAGCCCCGGCGGCGCATCGGCAATGGCGTACAGGCGCAGGAAAACGGCCGTTAACAAAATCAACAGCAGCCATAAACGATACTTTTTGGGGGAAACGGCCGTGCTACCCATTACACTGCAATGACCCCGTGAATTTCCAACAACCTGAATCTCATAGATGATGGATAATACTCAATGGGAAACAGTGTGACAACCACGAAAAACAAACGGGGTCTCTAGGATTTCACGGGGTTGACATGAGTGGCGGGTGGCGGGTAGCGAGTAAGCTCTCTGGACACGCCACCCGCTACTCGCCACTCGCAACCTAAAACCCCGCGAGTTCCCAAAGAACCAACAAACGTTATGCCGCCATAAAAGACAAAAAGCCTTGCGGGGAGCAAGGCCTTTTGCGGGAAGAGGAGAAAAAGGAGGACATTTAGTATAAATTTGTGGAGTGAATTGGGAAGTTGATGTTGGCTGGAAAGCTGTTCACTCAATGATGAAATCATTCTACAATAAGTTTCGTGTGATTGTCGGTAATTTTGTTACAATTCATATGTAAAGTAGTTTACACTTCCATCATTTCTAAGATATGAGGCATTCGTACCAGACTAAATTTGACAAATCTGAGGGTGTGCCTGAATAGTTACGATACGTTTTTGGTTATAACTATGAGAATAATAGACATCATTGAAAAGAAACGAGACAGCAAGGAATTGACTGCCGCTGAAATAGAATGGTTTGTCCAAGAATATACCGCCGGAAACATTCCCGACTACCAGGCCGCCGCATTGATGATGGCCATCTTCATTCGCGGCATGAATCGGCGAGAAACCGTTGATTTAACGCTGGCGATGGCCCGCTCTGGCGAACAGTTAGATTTACACGACATCGCCCCCTTCGTGATTGACAAACATTCCTCCGGCGGCGTGGGCGATAAAGTATCGCTGGTCGCGCTGCCATTGGCGGCGGCGTGCGGCGTGCCGGTGGGTAAAATGAGTGGACGCGGCCTGGGTTCCAGCGGCGGCACCATAGACAAAATGGAATCCTTTCGCGGCTGGTCGCCTGACCGAACATTGCCCCAATTCAGACAGCAGTTAGCCGAAATCGGACTGGTTTTGACCGGGCAGACAGTTGATCTGGCTCCGGCAGACGGCAAATTGTACGCGCTGCGCGATGTGACCGGCACAGTTGCCAACTTGTCGCTCATCTCAGCCTCCATCATGTCCAAAAAGCTGGCGGCAGGCGCCGATGGGATCGTGTTGGATGTCAAAGCAGGCAACGGCGCATTCATGGCTGCGCCGGAAGATGCGCGGGAATTGGCCCGCATTATGGTAGACATTGGTAATGATGCGGGACGCAAAACAATCGCGATTATCTCTGACATGAACCAACCGCTGGGCAACGCAGTGGGCAACGCACTGGAGGTGAAGGAAGCGCTTGACGCCCTTCGCGGCGGCGGGCCGCCAAGTTTATGGGCGCACTGCGAGGAGATAACCGGACGGATGGTGCATTTAGCGGGCAAAACAGAGTCGTTGGCGGCGGCGAAGAAAATGGTAAACGATGCGCGGAATAACGGCCGTGCCTGGGAAAAATTCCGCCAACTGGTGCAAGCCCAAGGCGGGGATGTGAGCCAGGTTGACGATCCATCGCTGCTGCCGCAAGCGCCGCTGGTAGAACCTATCTTAGCTCCTCGCTCCGGTGTCATCGCCCGGATTGATACCGCTGCCATTGGCTGGGCCAGCGTCCGCCTGGGCGCCGGCCGTTTGGTCAAGGAAGATGAGATTGACCATGCCGTCGGGCTGATACTGCCATACAACGTCGGCGATCGCCTGGAAGCCGGGCAGCGATTAGGCGAAATCCACGCCAACAATCCGGACAAATTAGCCCAGGCTCGTGAAGAAGTATTAGCTGCATTCACCTGGTCAGATAAACCGGTAGACCCATTACCGCATTTTTACGGCGTTGTTGAGTAAAGCCATATGAGATTGGTTCAATCTTGAAGATTGGACCAATCTGAAAAACGTAAGTGACTGTCACCTCTGGCGGCTGCACAGTTACGATGGAGAAACCAATGAGCCAAGCAAAACGCCCCCATCTGGGCACATTAACCGTCTGGGGCGGCGAAGAGACATATTTAATGCAGGGCGCCACCCAGGTTCCGGTGGTACACAGCGTTTCATTTGGGTATGGGGATGTGGATGAATGGCTGGATGTGGCTTTGGAGAAGAAGGAAGGGCATATTTACGGCCGTAACAGCAATCCCACCGTCCACGTCTTCGAAGAAAAAATGTGCCTGCTGGAAGACGCCGAAGCCGCCACCAGCTTCTCCACCGGCATGGCCGCCATCAGCAACACCCTGTACACCTTGCTGCGCCCCGGCGACCGCGTCGTCTCCGTCAAAGACACCTATGGCGGAACCAATGTCATCTTCACCGAATTTCTGCCCCGCCTCAACATCGATGTCGCTCTTTGCAACACCACCGACTTCGCCGCCATCGAAGCCGAAATCGCCAAAGGATGCACCGTTCTTTATCTGGAAAGCCCCACCAACCCCACGCTCAAAATCATGGACATCGCGCGGCTGGCTCAAGCGGGCAAAGCGGTTGGCGCGACTGTTGTTGTAGACAATACCTTTGCCACGCCCATCAACCAAAATCCGCTGGCGCTGGGGGCAGATTTGGTTTTGCACAGCGCCACCAAATTTCTGGGCGGTCATGCCGATGCGTTAGGCGGCGTGGTGTGCGGGCCAAAAGAATTGATAAAGCAAATTTACCATTACCGCGAAATCAACGGCGCGACGCTGCACCCAATGGCCGCTTACCTGATGATTCGCGGCCTGAAAACGCTGCATTTGCGCGTGCGGCAGCAGAATAAGAGCGCCCAAACCATCGCCGAATATCTGGCCGCGCACCCGTTTGTTAAAAATGTGCATTATCCCGGCCTGCCATCGCATACGCATCATGACATTGCCAGGAAGCAGATGCGGGGCTTCGGCGGCGTGTTGAGCTTTGAGCTGCAAGGCGATTTTGATACAGTACGTGCCTTTTTGCCGCGCTTAAACTATGCCCACGCCGCGGCAAATCTGGGTGCGGTGGAAACGATTGCCGGGCCGCCCGCCACCACCAGCCATGTGGAATGTACGCTGGAAGAGCGGCAGGCGATGGGAATTCCTGAAACGTTAATCCGCTATTCAGTGGGAATTGAGGAAACGGCCGATCTCATCGCCGATTTGCAGCAGGCATTAAACGCAGTTCAATGAATAGACGTGCGCGGTTTTGAAACCCGCACGTCACATCCTACTGTTCCGCCAGCGCGTTCCCGATACGCTCTAACGCCTGCTTGATGTTGTCCAGAGAGTTGGCGTACACAATTCGCAAATAGCCTTCGCCAAATTCGCCAAACGCCGTACCCGGCAGCAGGGCCACGCCCGCTTTCTCCAAAATGTAATTGGCTAACTCGTCAGAGGAACGGCCGTACTCCTTCACATTAGGAAAGGCATAAAATGCCCCCTGCGGCATCTGGCAGCTAACGCCGGGGATGGCATTCAATCCGGCCACAAGCGCGTTGCGCCGCCGTTCGTAGGCGGCCATCATCTCATCTACCCAATCTTGCGGGCCGGTGATGGCCTCCAACCCGGCGTATTGTGTGAAATGGGCTGTGCAGCCGACGGAGTGGGTCAACAGCAGTTGGATGCGGTCGGCCAGCGCTTCCGGCATAATGCCATAGCCCAGCCGCCAACCGGTCATGGCGTAGGTCTTGGAGAAGCCGTCCATGATGATGGTGCGCTCAGCCATGCCGGGCAGCGCGGCAATGCTGGGCACGCTCAGGCCGTCGAAAGCCATCCGGGCGTAAATCTCGTCGGACAGTACCCAGCAGTCATGTTTTTGGGCGGCGGCGGCGATGTGCTGCAAATCGGCCAGCGGCATAACGCCGCCGGTGGGGTTGCTGGGCGAGTTGAGGATGATGAGTTTGGTTTTGTCGTTGATCAGGTCATCGAACACAGCCAAATCGAAGGAGAAGTTGTTTTCTTCGAGCAGTGGGACGGGTACGGCCGTTCCCCCCGCCACCCCAATCATCGCTTCATACGTCGGAAAACCGGGATTGGGATAAATGACCTCATCCCCCGGCTCCACCAGCGCCAGCGTGGGGAAAAAGAGGTTGGGCTTGGCTCCCGGACTGACAACGACCTGTCCGGGCCGAATCGTCATGCCGCGCCGTTGACCCGCATCGGCAGCCAGCGCTTCGCGTAGTTCTGCGATGCCGGCGGGCGGATTGTAGCGGGTGCGCCCTTCCTCGATGGCGCGAATGCCCGCCTGGCTGACGTTTTTCCCGGCGCTGAAATCGGGTTCGCCAATTTCTAAATGGATGATGTCACGGCCGTTTCGTTCCAACTCCTGCGCCCGCGCCAGCACAGCGTAAGCGCCTTCTGCTTTCAAATGAGCAACCCGGTGTGCAAATGTCATGAAAACATCTCCAAAATGATGAATGGTTCTCTACGCATTTTAACGTAAAATAGAGAAAAAGCAGAGGAGCAAAGCGGCAAAGTGGCAGAGTTGCAGCGTACTTTGCCACTTCGCAACTCTGCCACTTTGCAACTCTGCCGCTTTGCAACCTTGAGGTCTTTTCATGAAATCATACGGAAAAACAACTATCAGTGAATTTTTAGGCGACAACATTGTGTATCGGAATTTAGAACCAGTAGATAAACGACTTCCGGGTTTGGGTGATTTGCGGGCGGTTGTGGGAATGGCGGACGGCCCCTTCGGCTCCGCTCAGCGCAGGCGTATCCCGCGCAAAAGCGAAACCGACTACGCCCATGTTATCGTCCACCTGCTGCGGCAAGCGCAGGCGTTAGCTGCGCCCGATACGGAACTCAAACGCCTCCTTTTTGTGGGCGATACGCGCCTGAACGACGGGCTGGCCTTTGCCAACATTTGTGAGGCGGGAAATTGGCCTGGTATCGCCTTCATCGGCTCGGAAAATGACCAGCCGGCGCAGGTGGAGATTGTGCCTACCGCGACGGGTGGGACGCTGTATCTCTCCAACCGCTGGAGCGGGCTGGCTGATTTTGATGCGTATTTGGCTGAACAGGGGTTTATGGTAAATGCGGAAACGGCCGTCCTCCTCGACTTAGACAAAACTTCTCTGGGAGCACGGGGCCGGAATGATGGGGCGATAAATAAGGCAAGGGTAACGGCCGTTTTCAACACCGTCGCCGATTTGCTGGGCGATAATTTCAACGCCGCCCAATTCCAGGCCGACTACGACCGGCTCAATCAAACCGAATTTCACCCCTTCACCACCGACAACCAGGATTATCTGGCCTATATCTGTCTCATCTTCGGAACCGGGTTAACCAGCATGGATGACGTGGAGCGGGAAGTAAAGGCAGGCCGTCTGACCGACTTTCCCCAATTCATCAGCCAGATAGACGCCCAAGCCGACCAACTGCCCGCCGCTCTGCTCCCCATTCATCAGGACATCTACGCCAACGTACAGGCTGGCGACCCCACGCCATTTAAGGCATTCCGTCGCAATGAATACCTCACCACCGTCGGCAGCATGGGTCAACAGCCCGATGACGCTCCGATAGCCGACCTGTTAGCCAACGACATCCTCATCACCCAGGAGGTGCGCGCGTTGGCGTTGGCATGGAAAGCGCGCGGCGCGCTGCTCTTTGCCCTATCCGACAAACCCGACGAAGCCTCCTTGCCCACGCCAGAACTGGCCGCGCAAGGCTACCAGCCCATCCACCGCACCCTGACCCACGCCGTTGGCAGTTAAGCAGGGATTAGAGATTGGAGACCAATGCACTTCACTCTCCAATCTCTAATCTCAATCCGCATCAACTCCTTTAGTCTCCAAACAATTTTGAATGTTTCCTAAGTGAAATCCATCACATTGTCGTCAACGGGGGTTAATTTGGTACACTATAAAATTGTTGAGCTTGCAACTATTTCCCCTGTATGGGGTTACATAAATTGGACAATTCCCTACTGTAACTGTCACCACATTTCTGCACAATCCGAGGACAACTCAGTCCTCATCACTCAACACTCATTACTAATTTAGGAGCGTTAAATGGACAAAGAAACCATTCTGGATTGGTACCGTCAAATGGTGCTTATCCGCCGCTTTGAGCAGCGCTGCTCAGAGCTTTATCAAGCAGGCAAAATCGGCGGCTTTTTGCATCTCTACATCGGGCAAGAAGCGGTGGCCGTTGGCTCGATTAATGCCAAACAAGAAAACGACCACGTCATCACCGCTTACCGTGATCATGGTCATGCGCTGGTCATCGGTTCGGACACGAATGCGGTGATGGCGGAGATGCTGGGCAAAAGCACCGGTGTCAGCAAGGGTAAGGGCGGCTCGATGCATCTGGCCGATGTGGAGCGACGTTTCTGGGGCGGCCATGCCGTCGTCGGGGCGCATTTGTCGTTGGCGACGGGTATTGCGCTGGCTGAACAATATCAGGGAACCGATGCCGCCGTCCTCTGCTATTTTGGCGATGGGGCGACGAATATCGGCTATTTCCACGAATCGTTGAATTTGTCGGGTGTGTGGGATCTGCCGGTTTTATGGATTTGTGAGAATAATCAATATGGAATGGGCACGGCCGTTGAGCGCCACACCGCCGCCACCAACATCATGCAAAAAGCCAGCGGTTACGACATCCCGGCCGCGCAGGTAGACGGCATGGATGTTTTTGCCGTCCACGAAGCCACCCAGAAAGCGCTGGCGGCTATTCGCAACGGCGAAGGCCCGCAGTTCCTGGAAATCATGACCTACCGCTTTGAAGGGCACAGCATGGGCGATCCGCTCCGCTATCGCACCAAAGAAGAAGTGGAAAAATGGCGCGAAGATGATCCCATCGGCATTCTGGAACGACACATTCTGGCCGAAAATTTGGCCTCGAAAGATGAACTGGAAGCGATTGATACGGCCGTTGAAACCCACCTGGATGAAGCCGTCAATTTTGCCGAATCTTCCCCGCTGCCCGCACCGGAAGAACTGTTTACGGATATTTACGTTGAGAATTAGCAATTAGCATTTAGCGGTTAGCAATTAGCTAAAAGCTAACGGCTAAAGGCTAACAGCTAATAGCTGGAGAAAATCATGGCACGAATAACCATGCGACAAGCGCTTACCGATGCGCTGCGCGAAGAGATGCACCGCGACGAGCGTGTTTTTATTATGGGGGAAGAAGTAGGCGTGTGGGGCGGTACGTATGCCGTCACGCGCGGTTTTTACGATGAGTTTGGCCCGCGCCGCGTGCGCGACACCCCGATTTCCGAAATGGTCATCGGCGGCGCGGCCGTTGGCGCGGCGATGGCCGGACTGCGGCCCATCGCCGAATTTATGACGATTAACTTTGCCTTTGTGGCCTTTGACGCCATCATCAACCACGCCGCCAAGATGCGCTACATGTTTGGCGGCCAAATGCGCGTGCCGCTGGTGCTGCGCGCGCCGGGCGGCGGCGGCCGCCAATTGGGTGCCACGCACAGCCACACGCCGGACGTGATTTTTGCCCATTTTCCCGGCCTCAAAGTGGTCTCGCCCAGCACGCCGTATGACGCCAAAGGCATGTTGAAAGCGGCGATTCGCACCGACGACCCGGTGTTGTTCATTGAGCACGCCACGCTGTACCAGGTGCGCGGCGAAGTACCGGAAGGGGATTATGTGGTTCCCATCGGCGTTTCCGATGTGAAGCGGGAAGGGACGGATGTGACAATTGTGGCTTATGCCCAGGGTTTGCAAGTCGCTTTGGCAGCGGCGGAGAAGCTGGCGAAGGAAGGGATTGAGGCGGAAGTGGTGGATCTAAGGACGTTACGGCCGTTAGACATGGCCCCCGTCCTCAAATCATTCCAAAAAACATTCAAAGCCGTCGTCGTCGAAGAAGGGCATCGTTCCTACGGCATCGGTGCCGAAATCGCGGCCCGGATTCAGGAAGAAGGATTCGATTACCTGGACGCACCCATCAAGCGCGTGGCCCAGGAAGAAGCGCCACTGCCCTACTCGCGCGAGTTAGAGCAGTCGGCTTTGATCAATGTGGATAAAGTCATCGCCGCCGTCAAGGAGATTGTGTAATGGCTGAATTTATCATACGTATCGGGAGCTCCAATTCCCGATACACACTTCAGGCATGGTTCGGGAATTGGAATTCCCGAACCCCCAACCGGGAGGCGCTGTAATGGCTGAATTTATTGTCATGCCCAAACTGGGCTTTGATATGCGCGAAGCGGTGTTAAACAATTGGCTTATGACCGTTGGTGATTCGGTGAATAAAGGCGACATTGTTGCCGAGATTGAATCGGATAAGGCAACGCTGGAACTGGAAGCGCAAACCAGCGGCGTTCTGCTGCAACTGCTGGCCGATCCGGGTGATGTGGTCGCTGTCGGCGGCAATCTGGCGATTGTGGGCGAGGCGGGGGAGGATGTGTCGGCTTTGATGGGCAGTGAGCAAGAGCAAGAGCTAGAGCTAGAGGAAGAGCCTTCGGGTAAAACGGCCGTTGCGCCTCCCACAACTGCCGCCTCAGTTCCGGCTAACGGCGAGTTCCCTGGCGGAGTGAAGGCGACGCCGGTGGCGCGGCGGATTGCGAAGGATTTGGGTGTGGATTTACGCCTGGTGACGGGGAGTGGGCCGGACGGCCGTATCCGCAAAGCCGACGTAGAAGCGTACCAACCCGCCGCCGCCGCGCCCGCGCCCGCGCCAACAGCCTTCACGCCAATCCCGGCCGGACCGGACAGCGAAGAGCTGCCCACAACCCGGCTGCGGCAGGCAATCGGCCGTCGCATGACCGAGAGCAAAACCAGCGTACCCCATTTCTATGTCACCACCGACATTGACATGGCTCCGGCGCTGGCCCTGCGCAAACAAATCAACGCCGCCCTGCCCGAAGGCGAAAAAGTCACCGTCAACGACATGATCGTCAAGGCGGCGGCGCTGGCTTTGCGCGATTTTCCCAACATCAACGCCAGCTACAACGGCGAAACCCTCATCCGTCATAACCGCATCAACGTCGGCAGCGCGGTGGCCGTCGAAGGTGGATTACTCACCGTCGTGCAGCAAAACACCGACCTGACGCCGTTGGCGCAGGTGGCGCGCGATAATCGGGCAATCATTGGCCGCGCCCGCGCTGGCAAAATCAAGCCGGAAGATGTGGACGGCGGCACGTTCACCGTCAGCAATCTGGGCGCGTTCGACGTGGATCATTTCATCGCCATCATCAATCCGCCCGACGCGGCGATTTTGGCGGTGGGGTCGGCGCAGCAAGTGCCGGTTGTGGTGGACGGCCAACTTGCCATCGGCACGCGCATGAAAGCGACCATCTCCGCCGACCATCGCGTGACGGATGGCGCGGAAGCGGCGCAGTTCATGCAAGCGTTGAAGGGGATTTTGGAAGAACCGCTGCGGTTGCTGTTATAAGACGTGAAACGTGATGCGTGATACGTGATGCGTAATTCGTCACGCATCACGCATCACGCATTACGTGGGAAGGCCGCTGCGGGCTAGTTCTTGAAGTCTCTGGAGAGCGTTCAGGCTGTGGGTGCGTTCGGTTTGGGTTAAGTTTAGGGCGGCGAATTCGTCTTCGTCCAGGATGGTGGTTTGGCCGGACGGCGCGACCCATAAATCGAGGGCGAGGTCTTGGCAGTGTACGGCCGTTTCCCCAATCTCCGCCGGCCTGCAAATGTTACAATACCACCCTTTCAGCGTCCCATTGTCCCGACTGTAAACGGCAAAGATGTTATACCAGCGGTCAGTGTAAAAATACTCAACAAAGCGATCCCCGCGATTGAATGCTGCGAAGCCCAAATCCATGTCATCCCGATTGAAAAAGGCTTCCAAGCGGATGCTGGTTGGCGTTCTTTCTAAAATTTGGGCGGGATATTGCCAGACGGGACGGCCGTTTTCATCCAGTTTATGAACAATCATTAGCGCGCAGCGAAGCTCCCCTTTCCCCCATCACCCTGTCACGCCATCCGCCTGCAACTGCGCCCGCAGACCCAAAACATGCGCTTCAAGCTCCACAAGCTGTTCATGCTGGCGGCCGATTTTGTCTTGTTCGGCGCGGACAAAGCGGCTGAACGGGGCGATGGTATCCTCGATGCGTTGGGCGCTGCGGCGAATTTCGCGGTTGAATTGTTCTGTGAGGCTGCTAACCAACTTCTGGCGCAGTTCGGCCAGCTTTTCTTCTAATTCTTTCTTGGCTTTGCGGCGGCGGGAGGGCAAAATGAGCAAGCCGATGGCGGCGGCGGCAACGCCGGCCAAAACGCCAGTCACATCCACCCAAACGACATGGGCGGCAATAGCGATGGCAACACCCAACCCCACGCCAACCCCGGCTAACCCGGTGTTGACGACAGCTTGCCGCGCTGAAGCGGCCATCTCTTCGGCCTCTTTGTCACGGTCGTAGGTATCAACGGCGCGGCGCGTAGATTCGCCGATGGAATTCACCAGGCGCTGTCGGTCGTAGGCCAGCGTACCTTCGCGGGGGCCGCCTTCGCCAACAACGCGGTTTTGGTGGTCGTCTTTGCGCTTGGCTAGATGTTCGGCAACGGCCGTCCACTGCCGCAAATCCTGTTCCACCATCCAATCAACCATCTCTCCCACCCGTTTTTCAATTTGCTGCGGCGTATCGGCCACCACTTCATTCTCAAAAGCGCGCTCCACCCGCTTGGCCCGAATCAGGTCGGGAATGCGTCCCAAGCGCATCATGTCGTCGAAGAAGGCGTCGCCCCGCTTTTCCATGTCGTATAGCAGGTTGTCAATCTCGCTGAGCCGCGCCTGAAAATTGCGCTGCATGTCCTCATCGTAATAGGTCATTTGCCCTTCGATATCGGCCAGCAGTTGGGTGTCCTCTTTCAGTGAATCCAGGTCGGCCTGACGCGCATCCAATTGTTTTTTGACCAGTTTATGACCGACGCCCAAAGGATTGAGGAGTTTGAGACGGAAACGGCCGTCATCATCCAACGTCTCCCGAATAAACGCCTCCAACGGCTCAAAGCCGCTGGCTTCCCACATCTGCGGCTGGCCCGATTTGGCCTGCTGCGCCAGCTTAGCCGACACAGCAAACACGGCCGAAATCTCCCCCACCAAATTCCGCGCCGAATCCCGCACAAAAGCAATAACCTTTTCCTTGTCCGCTTCATCGGTGAGAATATCCACCTTGTTCACTACCAGTACAATTTTCTTGCCCCAATCGCGGATTTGGGAGAGGAAATTGCGTTCGCTCTCCGTAAAAGGGCGGTCGGCGGAAGTGATAAACAGGACTAAATCGCTGCGAGGGATAAATTCGGCCGTCAGCGCTTCATGTTCGCGCAAGATGGCGTTGGTTCCGGGCGTATCCACAATGCTGATTTTTTGCAAAATGTCCACCGGTGCGGTCTGCACCCAGACCCCTTTTTCAACGGGTTTTTGCTCCGCCTTGTCGCCGTATTTCAGCAGATAAATCTGGCTGGTGGTGGGCGTGACGCCTTCTTCCAGCAGCGGCTGGCCCAGCAGGGCATTGATGAAAGAAGATTTGCCAGAGTTGAATTCTCCGGCGAGCACTAACAAAAACAGCTCGTCAAGCTGCCGGATGGATTCGGCCAGGGCGGCGCGGTCTTCGGGGGAAGCGGCCGTATCTGCCAACACATCACGCAGTTGCCCCAAAACATCTCGCGTTCGTTTAAGCAGTTCTTCTTGCGCTGTATTCAAAATCGCTTCCATTTATTGCTCCTATGCCAGTTGTCGTATTGGATTGCCCACTCATTACCCTGGCCGTTTTTATGGCTTGGGTCAGTGATGATTGAACATATTTTGTGACTATTCAGGTGTCCCCCTTAGATTTGTCAAATTTAGTCTGGTAAGCGCCTGGTCATGCTAGAAAATTTGACAAATCTTTTCGACAACGCTGTATAGTTACCATATTTTCCAATGTCTGGTCACCGATAAAAGTATAACATGAGGGGGTGAAGGGGCAATTTTGCAAAATTGCCCTACACCACCAGCAAAAAGCCCGCACACACCCTGTGTGGCTTGCTTGCCCTCAACACGAGGCCATGCTATAATTTTTGCCATAGTTTGTTGGATACGTTCTGCGAAAAGTGGGCTTCCCCCACTTTTTTGTTTTCTATAGGATAAACGAGCGGAGTTGCTTGAATGAAAAGCGAATTTATTTTAGCCTTTAACGAAATCTGTGAATCACGCGGGCTGCCTAAAGAAGATGTCTTCGAAGCCCTGAAAAATGCGCTTGTGTCTGCCTACCGGCGAGATATGAATGTCAGCAACACCCAAGAAGTCCTTGCTGAAATTGATGCTCGAACCGGTGAACCAACCATCTATGCCGAAAAAGAAATTGTAGACCACATCATAGACAGTCGGACAGAGGTTTTACTGGAAAATGTAGACCGATTAAAACACCCGGACACGGATGACGCCAATCTGGGAATTGGCGATCTGGTCATGGTAGACAGCACGACGTCCAGCTTTGGTCGTATTGCCGCCCAAACTGCCAAGCAAGTTTTGCTGCAGCGCGTGCGAGAAGCGGAGAGGGAACAGCTTTATGAGGATTTCTCTGGCCGGGAAGGCGAATTAGTTAACGGAACTGTCCAAAGTATCAGCGGGCAGCATATCACCATTGGGTTAGGGCGCACTGAAGCCACATTACCCAAAAGCCAACAGGTGCGCGGGGAACGATACCGCGCTCATGACAAAATCCGCGTCTATGTGCTGGAAGTGCGGCGCACCAATCGTGGGCCGCAAATTTTCGTCAGCCGTAACCACCGTAATTTGCTGCGGCGGCTTTTGGAACTGGAAGTGCCGGAAATTTATAACGGCCAAGTGGAAATTAAAAGTATCGCCCGTGAAGCAGGCCAACGCTCTAAAGTGGCGGTGATGGCTTTGCAGCCTGGGGTGGACCCGGTAGGCGCTTGTGTGGGTATGCGTGGTGTGCGTATTCAAAGCATCGTGCGTGAATTGAATGACGAGAAGATTGACGTTATTGAATGGAATCCCGACCAAAAGACGTTTATTGCCAAAGCGCTAAGCCCGGCGCGCGTTTCGCATGTTTTTCTGGATGATCACCCGGATGATGGCAAAACGGCTATCGTGGTTGTGCCAGATGACCAATTGTCGCTGGCGATTGGCCGTGAGGGACAAAATGCGCGGCTGGCAGCCAAGTTGACCGGCTGGCGGATTGATATTAAGAGTTTGACGGAATCGGCTGCGGATTCGTTGACTCGGTTGGATCACCCTGCGGTGGATACGGCCGTTCGCAAGGACGAAAAATTCCTGGAACAAATTCAAAGCATCCTGGCCAAAAAAGAAGCAGGACGCCCCATTACATCTGAAGATTACTTCATTCTTGACCGGCTGGTAAATGCTGTTGAAGGCAGCATCATCGCCGCTCGCTCGGCTATCCATGAAGAAGTACGTAAAAAACGCGCCGAAGCGCGAGCACAAGTCCCCGCTGCAGCTTGGGACATTCCCCTTGATGAGTTGGATTTGCCAGGCCGTATTCATAATCTGTTGTTGGACAACGAAATTGAAACGGTCGGCGATGTTCTGTTTACACTAGAATTAGGCGATGACGTTTTCCTCACCTTCCGTGGATTTGGCGACAAAGCGCTTGAAGTAGTAAAAGAACACCTTGCCAATTACAAACTGCCTGAACCAGAAGGCGAAGCTGTGACTGAGGCTGCAGCCGAAGCAGAAGAATCGCTCGCCGCAGCCGAAGAAGTTGCGGCGGAACCGGCTGCGTTTGAAGAGGAACCTGAACCCGTTCTCGCTGACGCGCCTGAAATCGAAGAACCAATGATTGAAGAAACGCCGGCCGAAGAAGAAGCAGCCGTAGAAGCGCCAGAACCGGAACCCGTTGTACCGGCTATTGACGATTTGTCGAAACCTCTGGTTCAAGTTGAAGAAAAGCCTAAGCCTACTAAAAAGAAAGCCAAACCGACCGTCGTTATTGCAAGACCGTCACGCGCCGAAGAAATGGCGCGCGAGCAGGCCGAAAAAGAAAAACAGCGCAAAGGGAAAGGCAAACAGTTGGTCTTTGACGAAGATATGGGCGAGGTGGTTGTCAAGCGCAAGCGCAAGCGTCGGCGCGGTCGTCCCGAATGGGATGATTTTGATGAAGATGATTTTTAAAAGTTGATGTAACTACTCAGCCTCAGAGGTGACAGTCACTTAAAATGCAGCATGTTGTGACCAATACCTTTGAGAAAAGTGACTGTCACCTGAGCAGTGACAAGTTGATATACTTATGGGTCAGAAGATTCGCAAACGATCAAAACATGTACCGCAGCGAACCTGTATCGTTTGCCGCCAAAAATGGGATAAACGACTGTTGACAAGGATCGTGCGAACTCCTGATAATGGCGTCCTTGTGGATTTGACCGGTAAGCGAAACGGCCGTGGCGCCTATATTTGTAGGCAGCAGGATTGTTGGGAAAAAATCATAGAGAATGCCCAATTATTAAACCGGGCGCTTCTAACAGAAGTCAGCGAGGCGGAACTGGCACACATTGCTGCGCATAAACCGGATACTGAGGGAGCGACAAAAAAACGACGCCCGTTTTTCGTTGTTGTAAGGAAGTGAGTGGATGACTGACACAAAAATGCTAATCGAGATACCAGATTTTGTTACTGTCCGCGATCTGGCCGCGGCCATGGATATAAGCCCTATCAACGTCATCAAAGAGTTGATGAGCAATGGTATCATGGCCAATATCAATCAGGAAATTGATTTTGACACGGCCGCCATCGTGGCCGAAGAGATGGGCTATGAAGTCGTTTCGCCAGAGACGCTCGCGGCCGAGGCGGAAGAGGAAGAAACCGAACAACTGGCCTGGCGCGAGGTGTTGGCCGCAGAAAATGCCGCCGATTTGAGTCCACGTCCCCCCGTCGTCACCATGCTGGGACATGTAGATCATGGAAAAACATCATTGTTGGACGTCATCCGCCAGACCAATGTGCAATCCGGTGAAGCCGGCGGCATTACACAACATATCGGCGCTTATCAGGCCCAGCGCGAGGGAAAGTTAATTACCTTTCTGGACACGCCCGGCCATGAGGCGTTTACGGCTATGCGCGCACGCGGCGCTCAAGCAACAGATATTGCCATTCTCGTTGTTGCCGCTGATGATGGCGTGATGCCCCAAACCCGCGAGGCGATTGCCCATGCCAAAGCCGCCCATGTACCCATAATTGTAGCGCTCAACAAGATTGACCTGGCTACAAGCAATCCACCGCTGGTAAAACAGCAGTTGAGCGAAGCAGGTCTGGTTCCTGATGAATGGGATGGCGATACGATGGTTATCCCTGTATCGGCTAAAGAAAAATTGGGCATTGATGATTTGCTGGAAGCAATTTTGCTGGTGGCTGAAGACCTCGACCCACAGGCGAACCCAAAAGCTGACCCAACCGGAACGGTGCTGGAGGCGCGAAAAGAGAAGGGTCGCGGTATCATGGTTACATTGCTGGTTCAAAATGGCACCCTAAAAAAGGGAGATACGCTGCTAATTGGCGAGCATTACGGCCGTATCAAAGTCATGTACGATTTTAGGGGCAAAATCATTAAAGAGGCCGGCCCGTCTACGCCAGTTTCCGTTGCCGGATTAAATGGCATTCCCGAAGCCGGCGATCAGTTCAAAACAGCCGCCAGCGAAAAAGCGGCGCGCAAAATCATCGCCGAAGAAGCAGAAGCCCAAAGAGGCCAGGTCTCTGCCCGGAGCGGCCCCGTTAGCCTGGACGATTTCTTCAGCCGTTTGCAGGAAGGCGATACCAAAACCCTGAATCTAATCGTAAAAGCCGATGTGCAAGGATCATTGGAGCCAATTACCAACTCGCTGGAAAAATTGAGCAACGAAGAAGTATCCGTTGAAATTTTGCATGCTTCCACAGGCAACATTACCGAAAGTGATGTGATGTTAGCCTCGGCCTCCGACGCGATTATCATGGGCTTCAACGTAGAAGCGGATGCCATTGCACAAGCAGCGGCCAGCAGCGAACAAGTGGAAATTAACACCTACAATATCATCTATAAATTGTTTGAAGATGTAGAAAAGGCTTTAAAGGGCTTGCTGGCGCCAGTGTATGAAGATGTTGTGATTGGCCGGGCCGAAGTGCGCCAGGTTTTCAGAATTCGAGGCGCAGGCAATATCGCAGGATGTTACATGCGTACCGGCGAAGCGCGGCGCAATGCGAAAGCCCGCGTCATTCGCGGCTCATCTCTTTTGTACACAGGGCCGGTATCCAGCCTGAAACATTTACAAGAAAATGTGCGTGAAGTGAAAGCCGGATTTGAATTTGGCGTAAATGTGAGTGGGTGGAATGATTATAAACCCGGTGACTTCATTGAATTCTTCATGACCCAACGAGTTGACCGTTAGCTTCTTGGATCATCCGCGGTTAAAGGATGAAGAGATTTAGATGAGTAAAATACGTCAACAAAGAACGGCCGATCAAATTCATATGATTTTGAGCGATTTAAGCCGTCGCCATCTCAATGACCCACGATTAGTCGGGTTGACCATTACCGAAGTCACGATTGATCGTGAGTTGGAACATGCTGATGTGTATGTTCATGCCCTGACTGATGAAACCCGCCAAAAAGAGGTTATGACGGCGCTGGACAAGGCCGCCGGCTTTCTGCGGCGCGAGTTGTCGCAGCGTCTTTCTGTGCGAACCACGCCGCAGCTGCATTTTCATTGGGATCCGCGTTTGGCCCAGGCGGAAGAGGTCAACAAAATCTTGGATGATTTGATCATTCCGCCAGAGGATTAGTTACTTTATTTTTAAGGAACGGTATTCGGTGATTATCACAGAGGCTATTCAACAAGCGATTCAGAAGGCCGAACGGATTTTAGCGGTGACGCATGTTGGTCCCGATGGGGATGCGTTGGGATCGTTGACGGCGGTAGGCGCTGCGCTGCGTCAACAGAATAAACAATTTACGCTGGTTTGTGATGATCCGCTGCCATCTCGGTTTAAGTTTTTGCCGTTGAGTAGGTTGGTGCAGCCAGCGCCGGAAACGGCCGTTCCCTACGACCTGCTCATTGCTGTGGACTGCGGCGACGAACTACGCATGGGGAACGCCTTCGCCAATCTGCCGGAACCGCGCCCATTCATCATCAACATTGATCACCACATTACCAATACAAACTTCGGCGACATCAATTTGATTGATGGCAAAGCGACATCAGCTGCTGAGATTTTATACCGGCTGTTCCGCGAGTTAGATTATGCTTTTACAGACGAATTGGCGCTAAGTTTACTGACCGGGTTGGTTACAGACACTTTGGGTTTCCGCACAAACAATGTAAACGCCCAAACCATGAAAATCGCTGGTGAATTAATGGATATGGGAGCAGACTTAGGGACGATCATGACCAAAACCATGACTGTCAAACCGCTTTCTACTTTGCGATTATGGCAGCTTGGATTAAACAAAATGAAGATGGAAGACGGCTTGATTTGGTCCAGCATCAGCAATGAAGAACGAGAAGCGGTTGGTCACAAGGGGTCTGGTACAGTTGGCCTGGTAAATTTGTTGGCGAATGTAGAACAATCGGCGGCAGGTGTTGTGCTACTGGAAATGAGCGACGGAACCGTTCGGGTTGGTTTCCGCTGTCGCCCACCTTACAATGTTTCAGAAGTGGCCGTGAATTTGGGCGGTGGCGGTCATGCGCTGGCATCCGGCTGCTCATTGGATGGCCCGCTGGCTAAGGCCGAAGCGATGGTTGTGGAAATGACCAAGGAATCTATTCGCCAACAAGAATCTGCTCTGAAAAACAGTCAGGGTTGGTAAATGATTGGGGTGTGTTTCATTACAAGTAAATGAAACGCACTCTAATTGAAATCATGTCAACCATTGAAGGCGTACTCAACGTTGATAAGCCGGGGGGAATGACTTCCCACGATGTGGTGAATAGAATACGACGACTGACTGGCATACGCCGGGTAGGTCATGCCGGCACGCTTGATCCTTTGGCTACAGGAGCGCTTTTGCTTTGTATCGGGCGAGCGACGCGCCTGGTGGAATACCTGGTAGGGCAGGACAAGGTTTATGAAGCTGTGGTGCGGCTGGGACAGGCGACGGATACGTATGACGCTGATGGGGTAGTGGTGGCGGAACGGCCGTTTACCCACATCACATTATCTCAATTGCAACAAGCGCTGGAATCATTTCGCGGCCCCATCCAACAGCGCCCGCCCATGTACTCGGCCATCAAACGCAGCGGACAGCCGCTTTACAAGTTGGCGCGGCAGGGCATTAAATTAGATGTGCCGCCCCGCGCCGTCACTATCTACGAATTGGAGGCGCTGGATTGGACGCCCCCAGAGATCAACCTACGGGTCGTTTGTTCATCGGGAACTTATATCCGGTCGTTGGCGCATGATTTGGGGCAGGCATTGGGCTGCGGCGGGCATATCGCCGCGCTGCGACGCACACATATCGGCAATTTTGGGTTGGATACGGCCGTTCCCCTTGCCGACTTAAATGAGACAAATTGGAAAAATGCGCTGCTGCCCAGCGATACGGCCGTTGCCCATTTGCCCCGTCTCGACCTGTCTGCACCCGATGCAGAACAATTAAAACAAGGCCAACGCCCTCTCCGACAAGCAGACCTGCCGCCCATCCCATTAACACGCGCCTATGACCAAGATGGAAAATTTATTGGCATTGTAACCGCCCATACGGGATACTTGCAGGCGCGGAAAATATTTATCTAAACATCAGCGTTCAGCCGGTCAGTCAGTCAGCGCGTTAGCCGGTCAGCCGGTCAGCGCGTCAGCCAATCGCTGAAATGCTGACAAGCTGAACGCTGACAAGCTGAACGCTTTCATCTAAACAATGACTCAATCAATCATCCGTGTAAACAAACTGGCAGAAGTCAACGACCGGCAGCCAACTTTTGTGGCAATTGGTTCGTTTGACGGCGTTCATCGCGGGCATCAGCTATTGTTGCAAAGCATGGTGTCGGCCGCCCGCAAGCAGGGAGCGCGAACGGCCGTTCTCACCTTCTTCCCTCATCCCAAGCGCGTTTTGCAAAACTTAACCGGCCCCTACTACCTGTCTACGCTGGAAGATCGCGTCGCCTTGTTAGCCGAACAGGGGATCGACCTCGTCATCACCCATCCGTTTGACGAAGAAGTACGCCATACCCGTGCGGCTGATTTTGTCGAACAGCTTTTGCGCTACCTGAATATGCGCCAATTATGGGGCGGGGACTTTGCCTTTGGCTACAAACGAGAAGGAACAGTGCCGTTTTTGCGTCGCTTAGGGCAGGAGAAGGGATTCACAGTAGAGTTAGTCAAAGGCATGGTCAAACTGGGGGACGGCCTGGTAAGCAGCAGCCGGGTGCGGGCCGGATTAGCGTCTGGCGATGTGATAGATGTAGCTGACTGTTTGGGACGGCCGTACCATCTGAGCGGCGTCGTGGTAAGAGGCGACCATCGTGGTCACACCATCGGCTTTCCCACCGCCAATCTGGCCGCATGGGATGAACTATTACTGCCGGCCAATGGCGTCTATGCCACATACGCCTGGTTGGGCCAGAAACGCTGTCTCGCCGCCACAAACGTCGGCGTGCGCCCCACCATCAACGGCGGCAATGTGACGGTTGAGGCGCATCTGCTAGATTTTGATGACGACATCTATGGACAAGAGCTGCGCCTGGAATTCATCAAACACATACGGCCGGAGATGAAATTTGCCAACCTGAAAGCGCTTCAAGCTCAAATTCAGGCAGATGTAACCCAGGTTCAGCTACTTCTGGCGTAAAAACCCGCAAAAATCAACACAACAGGCACAAAAAAACCCGCACAAAGCGGGTTACTATATCGCGTTCACTAGCGAACAGGCCTACATGGGGCCATAGCTGCGCTGTGGATTCACATTCTGAGCTTGCGGCCCTTTGCCCAGATCTACCAAATCGAATTCAACCTTATCGCCTTCAAAAAGATTCCGGTATCCTTCACCCTCAATGGCCGAATAATGGACAAATACCTCTTGCCCTCCGCCATCCGGGTTAATAAATCCATATCCCTTCAATCGGCTAAACCATTTTACAATACCTGTTTGCTTGT
>JANTHP010000047.1 GCA_024762395.1 Anaerolineae bacterium
GATTTCGCAGATTAGTGCCATATACCAGAGAAAAATCTGCGTCATCTGCGAAATCTGCGGTTAAATCTCATTACCGATTTAATTCTTTAACTTCCATAAGCGTGTTGAAAGGCGGCCATTTTAGTGCGCTTTAGCGTACTTTTTGTAGCAGCCGACGGTTTTTAACCGTCGGCAATGAGCGAAATTGGGAGTATGCAATCGCCCTACCAGTGGTTAGCCGTTTAGTCTGTGCTAGAATAGCCGCATTTACCCTTGGAGACTATTTTTGATGCTTGATCGTCGTTACCCTGGCCCGGAAACGATTCGGCGCACGACGCTGCCGAATGGGATTACGGTGTTGGTTTATGAGAATTTTGCCAGTCAATCGGTTGTGATGGAAGGGGTGGTGCGGGCCGGCGCGCTGGCTGAGTCGCGGCAGTGGGCGGGATTGTCGAATTTTACGGCCGTTTCCCTCATGCGCGGCACTGAAAAAAGAGATTTTGCCCAAATCTACGAGGAATTAGAGTCGATTGGGGCCGATTTGGGTTTTAGCAGCGGCACGCACACGACCGGTTTCTCCGCCCACTGCCTGGCGGAAGATATGGATTTGCTGCTGGACTTGATGGCTCAATCCTTACGCCGGCCCACGTTCCCGGAAAATCAGGTGGAGCAAGTGCGCGGACAAATCATGACCGGCCTGGCTATGCGGGCTAACGACACGCGGCGCATGGCAAACTTGATTTTTAATGAAGCGTTGTATCCAGAACATCCTTACGGCCGTTCCACCAGCGGTTACCTGGACACCATTCCCGCCATCAGCCGGGACGATTTAGCCGATTTCCATGCCCGTTATTACGGGCCATCGGGTATGATTTTGGCTGTTGTGGGCGCAGTTAAGGCAGAGGAGGCGTTGGAAAAGGTAACGGCCGTCTTTGGCGACTGGCAAAATCCCAACCAGCAGCCCCTGCCGCCCATGCCCGACGCCGTTCGCCCGGCTGAACTGCGCCGCGTTACCCACGCCATGCCCGACAAAATACAGTCCGACATCATCCTCGGTTTGCCGGGGCCGCTCCGTTCGGCTCCCGATTATCTGGATGCCAGCCTGATGAACACGATTTTGGGCGTCTTTGGGATGATGGGGCGCATCGGTCAAACGGTGCGTGAGGAACAAGGGTTGGCCTACTACGCTTACAGCCGTCTGCAGGGCGGGCTTGGCCCCGCGCCCTGGTCTGCCAGCGCCGGCGTTGCCCCGCAAAATGTGGCGCAGGCCATTGCCAGCATCCGCGCTGAAATAACAAAAATCCAAAATGAGCCGGTCTCCGCTGAGGAATTGGCCGACAGCATTGCCTTCCGCACCGGCTCGCTGCCTGTCAGTTTGGAAACAAACAGCGGCCTGGCCGGCGTTATTGCCGATATGGAATTGTATGATTTGGGGCTGGATTTTTTGCAGCGTTTTCCCGATATGATGCGCGCCATCACGGCGGAACGCATTCAAGCTGCCGCTCAAAAATATCTGAGCGCGGAACAGATGGTTGTGGCGGTGGCCGGGCCAGATTAAATGATGAATGATGAATGATGAAAGCTGAATTCATCATTCATCATTCATCATTCATCATTCATCATTCATTATTCATCGTTCATTATTCATCATTATGCTTACTACTGGCGTAGATATGATTGAAATTGCCCGGATTGAGCGGGGAATTGACCGGCATGGACAACGGTTTTTAGATCGGTTTTTTACGGAGCGGGAACAGGTTTATTGTAACGGCCGTTTCGACAGTTTTGCCGGCCGTTTTGCTGTGAAAGAAGCGGTTGGTAAAGCGCTGGGAACCGGCATTGGCGATATTCGCTGGGTAGATGTGGAGATTGTAAACGATGAACGCGGCCGTCCGGAGCTGGTTTTGCACGGCGCAGCCCGCACATTGGCCGACAAACTGGGTCTGGCCGAATGGTCAATCAGTTTGTCTCATACGAATACCCACGCCATCGGTTTTGTTGTGGCGACTAGTTAAAATGCTGACTCTTTGAGCTGAAACGCCAATGAATTTTCGGAGGTTATTATGACAAGTTGGGCTGCAAATGATGGAACCGAAATAAATTTTAATGTGTATGGCAGCGAAGCAAAGGGACGAACGCTTTTACTGCTCCCCGGCATGTTAGGGTCGTTGGTTAGTCAATGGCGTAATTTTGTTCGTCCACTCTCGGCTGATTTTCGGGTGGTGACGATGGATTTACGGGGACACGGCCGTTCCCAGAACAACGCCGATAATCTCAACCCAGAGCAAATGATGCAAGACATCAGCGACTTGCTTGACTTTCTCCAAATCGAAACCGTCCACATTGCCGGATACAATCTGGGCGGTTATTTAGGTTTAATGCTGGCCTTGAACCAGCCGCGCCGGGTATCAACGCTGCTCATGCACGCCACCAAATTTTATTGGACAAAAGAAGCGGCCTCGAAAATGCGAAGGCAGCTCGATCCAGATATCATGGCTGAGAAAGTGCCAACCTATGCCGATCGGCTGGTGCAGGAGCACGGCGCTCGCCATTGGCGCACGCTTGTCAGGCAGGCGGCTGATCTGGTCGCATATCTGGCTGAGAACGGTTTGACAGAGCGAAACGCGGCGCATACACAAATTCCCGTCTTGGTAAGCGTGGGCGACCGCGACAAAATGGTTCCACTGGCTGAGGCGCAGCGATTAAGCCAGATAATACCTCAGGGTGAATTGATTGTCTTGCCTGGCGTCAGTCATCCATATTCCTCTCTCCGCCTTATTCCCTTATTGCCCATGATGCAGTATTTTCACAATCAACCATGAACCGTAAACTATTAGCTGTTTTAGCTCATCCCGACGATGAATCATTTGGCCCTGGCGGGACTCTGGCCCGGTATGCCGCCGAGGGGGTTGAGGTTCACATCGCCATTGCCACTGATGGTGTGGCCGGGTCTGTTGTGGATGAGTTTGAAGATGAGATGGAGCGGCTGGTGGCAGTGCGGACGAAGGAATTGGAAACGGCCGTTTCTATTCTCGGCGGAACCCTGCACATGCTCTGCTACCGCGATTCAGGCTACATCAACGATCCTGCTAATGAGCATCCCGACGCTTTCATTCAGGCCGATGAACAGGAAGCTGTTGGCCGGATTGTAGCCCTCATTCGGGAAATTCAACCCCAGGTTGTGCTAACCCACGATGAAACCGGCGGCTACTTTCATCCCGACCATATCATGTGTTGGAAGATTACCACTGCTGCTTTCCACGCCGCCGGCGATCCTGACCAATACCAAGAAATTGGCCCTGCTCCTTTCCAGCCGCAAAAATTGTATTACACTGCTTTTTCCAATCGGTGGGTCAAATTTGCCATTTTTATGATGCGGCTGCGCGGGCAAGACCCCACGCGCTGGGGGCGCAACCAGGATATTGACATGACCCGAATTGGCGTTGACCCGGCGAAAATTACAACGATGATTGATTATCGCACCTATTGGGATGTGAAACGATTGGCCAGCGCCGCCCATTCCAGCCAGGGCGGCGGAACCAGCTTCAACCGTTTGCTGCCGGCCTGGCTGCAAAAACAGCTTTTCGGCCGGGATAGTTTTATGCGGGCCTATCCGCCTATGACCAGTGGACAGCGGGAAAAAGATTTGTTTGCGTAAATTTGGTTTGTTTTAAGCGTTTACTGAAGATGTTAACCGCAAAGGCGCAGAGGACGCAAAGGTTTAGAAGTTGCCGGAGGAAAATTTCTCCACGCCTTTGCGGTGTTCAGTAAAGTTCTTTAATCGGTTTCCAGGAGGGGGCGAACCTGGGGCGCCGTCAGGAATTTTTGTCGCAGTGCTTCGTCGGCGATGGGTTCGGCGATTTGTAGGATGACTTCGGCGGCAATGCGGCGATGAACGCGGGCCATGTTGGGGTTAACGGCCGTCTGGGCGAGCTTTGCATGTGTTTTCCATAACAAAGTGCGGTTATTGGTCTCGTGAGCTTGGAATAGAGTTTGCTGCCAAAACTGTTCGGCGATTTCTGATTCACCTTTCTTGCGATGGTATAAACCCAACGCATAATCTGCAAATGCCAATAAGTTGCGCGCATCATTTTGCGCTGCTAACTCTTTGAGATGAAGTGCGTGTTTCTGAGCTGTGTCTAAATTTTCCCGTTCTATTTCGGTTAAAGACAATGCGTACAATGTGTGAGCAAAGGTGTCGGAATGTTTGGTTTCCTGACTGACAGTTAAGGCGCGGTTTAGAAAATCGAAACCTTCGTCTGTTCGCCCCAATTGATACAAGTCTAATCCCAGATTACGACAAATATCGGCTTCGAAGAGGCGGAGCTGCGATTTTTCTACCAATCTGAGACCTTCCTCGTGAAAAATGAGCGCTTGTTCATAGTCAAACAGAGATTGGTGACATTCGCCCAGGTTGTTGAGAGCGGCAACGGCCGTATCCTGCTGACCAATTTTGCGCGAAAGATTAAGCGCATCGGTGAATGCGGTAATGGCCTGATCCATTTGGCCGCCATAAGCATAGGCAACGCCCATCCGGTTAAGCGTGCGAATTTGGCGGGCAGCGTTGCCGCTTTCTTCAAACAAAGTCGTTGCTTCGCGTAGGTAAATGATCGCCTCTTCGCGGCGGCCCTGCATCAAATTGGTCCCGCCAATGCCGGCCAAAGCGCGTCCGCGGCTGACCGCATCATCTTCTTTTTCGGCCAGGGAGAGCGCTTCATGATAGGCGTCTAAAGATTGCGGATAGCGGCCAATGCCGCGCGAGCGATCACCAATTTTGATGAGCGCGTCAATGTGACGTAATGTATCATTGGCCTCCCGATAGTACTGCACATAGGCAGATAGAGCCGCCTCTTGTTCGCCTAACAGGCCAAGCAGCCGCCCGCGTTCTCGCAATGCGGTTAATCGCTTTTCCTGCGCGCTGCTTTCGGCTGCATTAGGAGGTATTAACGTCAGTAATTGGGTGTAATGTTCCAGTGCAGGCCAATATTGATGGTTGCCGGCTGCTTCTGTGGCCTGTCTGAATAAGTCCATTAATGTGTCTTGATTCATTGTTTTTTGATTGTACGTTGTTTATCCTAAATTCAGGCGTGCCTTTTGTTGCAAATACGTTAATTATTCGTGAAATAGGCGAATTGGTACCTATACAGGTGACAGTCACTTTTTCCAGAGGCATTAGCCAAAGCCACGATGTTTAGTAAATGACTGTCACCTCTGGTAGCTGTATAGTTACGCGAATTGTAACATATTATGTTGATGGGGGGCGTAAAATCCCGTTTATGCGCTGTTTTCCGATATAATAGGCGGTAACGGCAGCAAACAAGGCGGGGATGAGGGGATTGGTAGAATCAATCCCTGAATCTCTCAATCCCCGCTATTTTTTGAAGGAGCGTGTGATGAATTTGTTTCGACGTGTGATGCGTTGGTTTTTTTTATTGGCAGGTGTGATGGCAGGCGTGGTAACGGCCGTTGCCGCTTTTTTTGCCCACCGACTTATCCGACCGGCCCGACAGCGTTTGTGGGGCACACCCGGCGACTTGGGATTAGCTTATGAAGACGTGCAGTTCCCGGCCAAAGATGGCGTTCGATTGTCCGGCTGGTTCATACCGGCCCCAGCCGACTCGCCGCGCCAGGGAGCGACTGTCGTTTTGGTGCATGGCTGGCCCTGGAACCGCCTGGGCATGACGGCCGACGATGTTGTGTCCGGATTAGATGGTAGCAAGCCGGTGGATTTGCTGCGGCTGGCGCTGGCTCTGCATCGAGACGGCTACCATTTGCTCATGTTTGATTTACGCAATCATGGCGAAAGCGCTGCCGCCGAACCGGTGACATTTGGTTGGCAAGAGGCGAATGATTTGTTGGGGGCGCTGACGTATGTGAACGGCCGTGCCGAAGTCAACGCTGACCGCATCGGCGTTGTTGGATTCTCGATGGGCGCTAACGTCATCCTGACCGCGCTGCCGCAAACCGAAATGATAAAAGCGGCCGTGGCCGTGCAGCCAACCAGCGTAAACCAGTTTGCCCGCCGCTATGGGGCCGACATGTTTGGTTTTCTGAGCAAAATCATTACACCATTGGCCGAGTTAATGTACCGGGCCGCAGGCGGCCTGCGGTTTGAGGCCATGCAGCCCGCATTTGCGGCTGCCGGCGCGGGAGAAACGCCAATCTTATATGTGCAGGGGCAGGGCGACCGCTGGGGCAGCCCGGAAGACGTCGCCCATATGGCCGCGCGCACGCCGCAAGCGCATGGGCCGCTTCTTACTGAAGGCAGACATCGTTTTGATGGCTATCAATCAGTGATTGACCATCCCGAAATCGTGACGGCATTTTTTGAAGAACAAATGGGGTGAAGATTTGGGTGACAGGCACTTTCAAAGTGCCTGTCACCTTGCTTTACGACAAATTCGCTAACAGATACGTCAACGATTTACCATCTTTATCCAAGATTCGCATGCGCTCTAACTGCGCCAGCCGTTCAATATCTGTATCGGAAAAGTTGGCAACGGCCGTTTGCAGCCGGTTCAGCGCATTCACAGTCGTCATCGTTTCCAAACGACGCTGGTTATCAACCTTCAAGGCCCGCTCCACTTCCGGCGGCATCTCAATAGCAAAAACCTGCACATCGCGCCAGGGAATATCCTCAATACCAAGCCCTGAAATAGATTCATCCTCGTTTCTGGGCGGAATTGGCGAGACGCCATTATTGCTCAGCGCCTGCGTGTGCCGCAGTTGCAGCCGCGCGTTCACCTGATCGCACAACTGGTGTTCCAATTCCTTGGTCGCGTCGCGGCGGTACAACGCTACCACACTCTTCTGTTCTACAATGTGCCGGAGCGATTGAATCGTTTTGCCGGCCACAACTTTATCGGCTGATTTGGGTAAAGTGCGGGCCAGCTTATGCCTTATCACCTTTTTTATAAAGTGGACATTTACCTTGAACGAAACGGCCCAGGTAATTTCGACAACAATCCCTTCTTTTGTACGAACCTTGGTTGTCGCCTTCGCCGTTTGCGATTTTCGAGTGATACGATCCGGTGATAACCGTTCTGTGAACGGGTTTAAAAGATGAGGGCCGGGGTCTAAAAAACGAGAAAAGTTGCCGCTCCTGCGCCGGAAAACCACCCCATATTCCAGTTCGCCAATATAAACATAGAACAAGCGTTTGGCGAAATAGACAGCAATCAGGCCCAAAATGCTTGCCAACGAAATGACCGGGCCAGTCCACCCTAGGAGCTGATACAGGCTCAACAGCAAAGCTGCCGCTGCTGCCAGTCCAACTCCGATAACCCAGGAACTATTGACTTTCATGGTACCCTCCGTTACAGCAATGAAATACAATGTGCTTATCGTAACATATTTTTACTGTTTTGTGCCATCTAAAATCAAAAAGTTAAAAACGAACGTAACTATCCAGCGCTGTCGAGAAGATTTGTCAAATTTTTTAGCGCGACCAAGTATTTACCGGGTCAAATTTGACAAATCTAAGGGTACACCTGAATAGTTACAAACGAACGAACCTTTAGCGCCGTTCGTCCCGCGACTATCACTGTAGTTCAATTACCGCGCCGGTTCTACCGATACCACACCGCCCAATTGATTCACTTGCAAAATCCATTCACTCCCAATCTCAAAACGAGCAAATTGGTCGGCGCTGTCGGTTGTGTAAGTGTATCGTTCCCCATCGCTTTCAAAAATCACTTCAAACTGCTGCTGTTCTGCGCCCAATCGTTGGTCGGACGTTAGTTGTGGCTGCGGCCAAATCGGGTTCAAATTTGCGCCTCGTTCTGTAACCACGTCTACTTGCTGCCATTCATCTACTGTGAAACGGCAATAATCTTCATAAACCTGGTATTGGCAATCTTGCACGACCTCGCCAATGCCGGTTCCTGTGTCAACGGTGTACGGCGTGCCGCAAATTTTCTCGGCATCAGGGGCCGGTTCATCCTGGACATGGTGGAGCTGCCGGCGGCAGTCATACACTTCAATTTCGGCGGGAATTTCATCAATGAAGGCGCTGCGTTCTACCGGAACTAAGGCCTCGATGGCGATGCTGCGCGTCCATTCTACTGTGGAAACACGGCCGTTTACATCATCAGTGCGTAGAAACAGCGAGAAAATAAAAATGCAGGCGGCGATTATGGCAACAATGCCAATAATGCCCGCAACGCCGAGCCGCCGCTGCGGGGCCGGCGGTGCGGCTGGTTGGGGGGCTGCCGGTTCATGCAAATTGCCATTGCAGTTGGAGCAGGTATGGGCGTTGGCCGGATTCATCGTGCCGCAGAAGGGGCAGGCAATGTCTGGCGCGGCCTCTTTGCGATATTTGCCCACAACTTTTCCTTTGGCGCGGGCTTCTGCATCAGTCAAATCACCCATGCAATTGGCGCATGTTGTGGCGCCGGCCGGATTACGTGTGCCGCAGAAGGGGCAGTGAATGTCGGGGCCGCTTTTTGCTTTTTCGATGAGCTGCTCGTCGGCGATGAGTTCTTCTTGCGCCGCTTGTTCAAACTGCACGTCTTCCGGCTGCGGCGAGCCGCAACTGCTGCATTTTTTGTTGGGGCCTGGGTTTCTTGTACCGCAAAAGGGGCATGTCCATTCTAGCTGAACATAGCCGACTGTTTCTTTTGCCATAGGTTGTATGTGTCCTTATGGCGCAGAGCGCCGGAGCGAACTGTTCCACGCGGGGCGTGGAACAAGTTGGGCCGAGTTGGGCCAACTTGGGTTATCTACCAAAGTGCATGGGCATGATGATATGGACAAAATCGTTGTCGCCTACCGGCTTGAGGACGCCGGGTTCCATGGCTGTGGTTGTTTCCAGAGCGACTTGGGGGGTATCAATCACGCTGAGAACGTCGTTCATATATTTCACATTGAAGGCGATTTCGATGGGATCGCCCTCAACGCTGGCGTCAATTTGGGCCACGTTGTCGCCGGTTTCGGCGCTGGTGGCGGCAATAACGGCGTGTCCCGGCAAAATCTCATCGCCCGGTTCAATGCGGACGCGGGCGGTGTGACTGGATTCGCGGGCAAAGATTTCGGCCGTTTTGCACGCTTTTCGGAATTCGGCGGTGTTAAGAACGGTGCGGGTGTTTTTCCGGGTGGGTATGATGGGAGTGTAGTCGGGGAAGCTGCCATCAATGAGTTGGGAAACTAAAACGACGTTTTCCATGTCAAAGATGATTTGGTTACGGCCTTCGGGCAGTGAAATGTAGATGGCGTCAGTATCGTCGCTGGCGATGCGGGCCAGTTCGGCCAGGGCGCGGGCGGGAATGGTGACGGTTTGCGGCGTTTCGACGTGGCCGGGAATCTGGGCGGAGCGCACGGAAAGGCGGAAGCCGTCGGTGGCGGCCATCATGACCTGGCTGCCTTCAAAGGTGGTGGAGACGCCGGTAAGCATGGGGCGGGTGTCGTCGGCGGCGGCGGCGAAGGCGACTTGATGAACCATTTGTTTGAAGACGTCGGTCTCGACGCGGATGCGATTGTTTTCCTCCGGTTCGGGTACGAGGGGGAATTCCTGGGCGTCTATGCCTTTGACGTTGGCCTCGGTGCGCCGGCAGGCGATGTGCAGGGTTTGGGTTTGCTCGTTGAGTTCCAGGTCTACGCGATCTTGGGGCAGGGCGCTGACGAGGTCGTTGAAGGTGCGGGCCGGAATGGTGATGGCGCCTTCTTCTTCGACTTTGGCGCCAATCCAGCAGGTGATGACGATTTCGAGGTTGGTGGCGGATAGTTTGAGACGGCCGTTATCCGTCGCCAACAATACATTTGCCAAAACAGGCAGGGTAGAGCGGGCGCTAACCGCGCGACCTACGATGTTTAAGCCTTTTGCTAGATTTTCTTGTAAGCATGATACCTTCATGATTCTTCTCTCCCAAAAAGTTTTGTTGTAATACCCCGCATGTCTCGGTGAAGATAGTATAGCAGAGAACGGTGGGTTTGTGAAGGGGAATTTGGCAGATGGTGGTTGGTTGTTGGTGGTTGGTTGTTGGTGGTTGGTTGTTAGTTGTTGGTTGTTGGTTGTTGGTAATCAGCCGCCAGCGACCGGCAGCTAACTGCCAATCGCATCCCGAAGGTCTTGGGTGTGTTCATGTTCGTGGCCCGACCAGATGAGCGCCCACTGATAGGCGTTGAGGTGGGTATGCCAAGGGGTGGCGAACGGCCGTTGCCAGGCCTCATCATCAATCTTATCAACCAACGCCAACAATTCCTGGCGCGTGTTGGTGAAATCATGCCACACGGCTTCCCAGGGCTGGTTTTGGCGGGCGGCGGCGTGTTCGGCGTTCCAGGTATCAAAGTCGGGAATCGGTTCGTTAAAATTCGGCGTTTGCCCGGCGGCGATGTGGCGCAGACCGGTGACGCCTACCTGTTCCCAATCGGTGATGTGGCCGACCAGGTCTTTGAGCGACCATATGCCGCACACAGGCCGCGTTTTCCGCTCAGATGCGGGTACAAGGCGGGCTAATGACGTGAATTCCTTGCGCGTTGCTTTGAGAATGGCGCGCAGGATGCAGACAGGCCCAATTTGCTGCTTTTTTTCTGCGGGGAGCTGGCTGCGCCAGCGGCGTAATTGGGCGCTGTGTGTGGCATCGCGCTGCCAGCGCTGTTCGGCCCATTGGCTCATGCGGGCGCGCTGTCCCCATGGCAGTTTGATTTCACGGTGAAGCAGTTCATCGGGAATGCGGTTGAGGATGGTTAGAAATCCGCTGCGTTCTTTCAAGGCAATTGCTAATGCTTGTTCCAGCGATAAATCGCAGCAAAAGGTGTGAATTTCGGCGTTAAGTTCGGTTATTTCTTCGGGGCTGCTTTGGGGGGGGATGGCGTTGATACGGCCGTTTAACACCAAACTCATCCGCTCCGTGTGGAACGCATCCCAACTGCCTGCACGCGCTAAAATATCTTTGGCTGTCCAATCGTCGTCAACCAATGCTGTGGAGAGTGTTTCTTCATCAATGCCGCGAAATGAACGTAGTAAATTTGCGCGTTCTGCCGCCAGTTGGGCCAGCAGTTGCCCGCGCCAGACTGCTGCGTCAATGTCGGCAGCGATATTATTTTGAGTCATTTTCTCCTCCAAATGTAACTGCTAAGCCTCTCTGGAGACCTGCGAGGTCTTTCAAATGGTTTTGCCTCGCGCTGTTCTGGCAAGAAACCTCGCAGGTCTTGGCAGTTTTTAGATGCGGTTTGGAAACCGCGATTACTGATTCATTGGCGTCGGTGTGGGAGTGGTGGGGCCAGGTTCGTTGAGGGCGTGTCGAATATCATTGGCATGTTCAAGATCGTTGCCAAATAAGATGGTCAGCCAAAAATAGGCAGGCATCTTTTTGCCCCAGGGCGTTGTGAGCGTGTGCGCTAAAAAGGGTTCGGGGTATTTTGAGAAAACATCTTCTAGCGATTGGCGCGTTTGCTGGAAATCCCGCCATATTTGCGCCCACGCTTGTGGGCGGCGGGCGGCTGCTTTGGCAGTGTCAAAGGCGGTGAAATCGGTGATGGATTCGTCAAAATGGGGCGTTTGACCAAGTAAAAGCTGGCGCAATCCGTCCGTAACTATCTTTTCCCAATCGGTTAGACGGCCGATGATCTCTTTTAATGTCCAATCTTCGCGTAAGGGGCGCGTTTCGCGGTCGTGGGGCGGTATCAGATCAACAAGTGTCAGGAGTTCTTTGCGTGTTTGTTTGAGGATGGCGCGCAGGACGAGTTTTGGGCCTACTTGCCGTTTGACGGGCAGCGGCAGGCTTTTGCGCCATGTTTCTAGCGCTTGCGCGTGTATGTTGTCGTGTTGGATTTGTTGGTTGTACCAGTCGCGCAGGCTGGTTTCTTCACCCCAGGGTAGTTGCAACGGCCGTAACAGGTCGTCGTCGCTGATTTGGCTGAAGGCGTAGAGCAGGTTGCTGCGTTCGCGCAGGGCGAAGGCCAGGGTGAGTTTGAGATCGTATTGCCGGTAGCGTTGGTAGATGTCGTTGTTGAAGGCGGGCCGGTTTTGGGGGGTGTTATGCGGCTCTATTTTGTGGATACGGCCGTTTCCCACCAGCCGTACCCACGATAGTATCAATGAATCCCAGGCGGCAATATGAGCGATGATGTCTTTGACGGTACGGCCGTTTCCTACCTCAACCGTGCCAATCGTCGCTTCATCCAATGCCCACAACTGGCGCAGCAAAAACGAACGTTCCTGCGCCATCCGGGCCAACAGTTCCAGCCGCCAACGGGATTGAGTCGCCATTACGGGAGATCATCGTATAAAGTTTGCAAGTTTGCAAGTTTGCGAGCGGCCGGTACGCCAGTTCTCCCCCTTCACCCCCTCGCCTCTTCACCCCTTCACCTCTTCACCCCTCCCCACTCGCCAGAGCGAAAAACATTCCTCTTGAAACCCTTTGAGCGTTTCCGAAAAAGGGGTGACATGCAATTGGCGCTGCGCTTGTTGGTTGGTGAGAAAATCGGCCACTTCCGGATCATCGCAAACGGCGTCAGAAAGGATCACATCGCTGCCTTGTGATAATTTTTCTAAACGGGCGGCAATGTTAATGGTGGAACCGAAATAATCGAGTTGATTATTGAGGCTGACGGCGATGGATGGGCCATAGTGGAGGGCGGCGCGCAGGCGTAACGGCCGTTGCCCGGCTGGCGGCGCGGCCAAAACTTGCTGCGCTTGCAAAATTGCCCGCAGCGCCGAAACCGGACGGCGAAATACAGCCATTACCGCATCGCCAATCGTTTTAACCAAGGCGCCGCCTTCGGCGTCAATTGCCTCTCGCAGTACATCAAAATGGTTCATTACCACGCCAAAAGCGGTCGCATCCCCAATTTCACGGTACAGATGGGTAGAATTTACCAGATCGGTAAAAAGAATGGTGAGACTGCCGACTGAAATTTGTTCGCCGGGGCGTAGGGCTTCGTCAGAAAATAGGTCGCGGAATCGTTGTAAGGTGGTTACTTCGGCGGCGGTGGCGGCCTGGTCGCTCCAAACCGTTCGTTCCAAAATGAGCAACTGTTCTTCGCCGGTATCATTTGTTAGCTGCAAGCTGGGGGTGGGGATGAGTTTTAATTCATGGGACGGCCAACCGTCTTGCTCTGCGCGTAAATTGACCTGGGATTGACCGACGGCCGTTACCTGCAAATGTTGTGCGCCGGGCAAACGCATCGTTCGCAAACGGTAGCGGCCCGCCTCTAAAACCGGCGACAGGACGCGCTGTTCTTGGGGCGCAAGAAGCTGTTGAACGGCGATATGGGGCGTCACTTGTGGCCCGGCTACACAAAAATCGGGCGCTTTCACGGCGCGGATGGCCGGGTTGGGGATAAATGTTAGTTCAACAGATTGGTCAAAATTGACCTCAAAATCAATGTTGCACGTTTGGCAGTGAGCCGCCGATGTTACATGAGCCAGTGTGTGATGTACCCGGTCTTCTGCGCCCCGGCACATGGGGCACAGAATTTCCCACTGAAAATCAAGCAATCCGGCGCGCGTGGCCAGCAAAAACAGTTCCAGAACATCGCGGCGCGGCGCTTCCCACACATCGGCCAGGAGATACGGCCGTAACCGGGCTAACGTCAAATCATCTGCATTCTGCACCAAATCTACCAGCCGATTCACCAATGCCGGCGCCGCGCCAGCCTGCGCCAGCCGCTGTTTCATCGTTTCCAGCCGCCCCTTCGCGCCGGGGGATAAGTGGGAAGCGTGTCTCAAGGACACCGGAACCGCTCCGGCCTGGGCTAATTTATCATATTGGATGAACGCAGCGCGGAAACGGCGGGCGCTAATTTGCCCAATCACGATGGGAATCATGGCCATGCCCAACAGATTACGCGGCAGCGCCCACACCTGGTACACAAGCTGCGTGCCGCCATCTGGCTGCCGCGTCATTTCTAACACGACCCGCATTTGTTTGATAGGGCTGTTTTTATATCGGCGCACAACGCCGAATCGGGTCGGATATGTCCATTCAAACGGGTCTTCCGTCCAATTGGCGGTCAGCCATTTGCTTTGGAAACGCAGTTGGCGGCGGGCATTGGGCAAAACCGGAGCCGATTCGGTCACGGCGGGGAGTTGTGTATCCCGATTGAAACGGTTTGTATCGGCTACATAGGGCCACAATGCTGCGGGGTTGGCGCGGAGTTGGAGTTCCCAACGATAATAAAATTCGCGGTTCATAACTGTTTTCCATTATACCGGGCAGGTAACAGGTTGAGATAAAGATGTTGTGAAATAAATACGGCCGTTGCTCACTTCCCCGGCATCTGTCTTTCAATTAAGTGAGATGGGAAATAGCCCTGATTTCTTACGATTATGAGTAGATACTCATGTGTTAAAAGGTTGACCTGGGAGGTTTTTGGAAACCTCGCAGGTCTCGCCCGAAATTTGCAAACCCGGCAGCGCGCGTTATAGTTAAGCTAAGCTGCCGACGAGATTCGTCGGCTTTTTTTAGGCAAATTTTTTAAGGAAGCAAAAGCGCCCCTCTGTAAATGTAGGACAAGTTGTTAACTTGTCCGGGCAAGATAACATCTTGCCCTACAGCAGTAGTCATTTTCATTTATTTGATGGTGGGCAATTGCCCGTGTTGTCTTCTGTATATTTGAGATGGAAATTAATCGCACTCCCCCACGTTATCCGCGTCGCGGCCCGTCTTGTTTGTTGGTTTTGCTTGTGATGGCAGGCATTGCTTTAGGGGCCTACGTCATTACCAATGCTGAACAGGTGCGCGATACTATCATTCCCACTGCCACCCCGGAACCGACTCGTTCGGCTACGGAGTATGCGCTGCTGGCTGATTTGAGCGAACGGGATGGGGAGTTGGACAAGGCGGTTGAGTATTATGAAACGGCCGTGCGCCTGGACGGCACCAAACCGGAATTCTACATTCGCCTGATCAACTTATTAGTCAGGACTGGCGACCCTGTAAAAGCATTAGAAGTAGCCGAACAAGCTACTGTGCTTGCGCCGGATAATGATGATGTGTGGACGGCCGTTGCCGCTACCCACATCGCCAATGGCGACCGTTTATCCCAGTTGGGCGATCCCACCGGCGCCGACCTGGCCTATACCGAAGCTGTCCGCGCCGCCGACAATGCCATCGCCATCAATCCTAACAACGCTACCGCCTACGCTTACAAAGCCGGGGGGTTGGTTTTGCCGCAAGACCCGGCCCGATACGAACGCGCCCAGGAAGCAGCCGATTACGCCATCGCTCTGGAACCGGATAATGCCATCGCCCGTTTGTACATGGCAAACACGCTGGAATTGCAAGGTTACTATGCAGCCGCCCGCGAGCAGTATCAATACGGCATTGATCTTGACCCTACGTCAATTGATTTGTACACGGGGCTGGCGTTTAACTACTTTGGTACGGGTAACGTGTCTGAAGCGATTTTGACCTTTCAGGACGCCATTGCCGTTGATCCCAAGAGCGCCGTTGCTTTTGATGGATTAGCGTACATGTATTTGCAGTTGGGGGAGATTCCATCGGCCAAGGAGAATGCGCTGCAGGCAACTGAATTGGCTCCGGGCATGGCGCGGGCCTGGGGCCGTTTGGGGGAGGCCTATTTTAAGGAACCCAATTATGATGAGGCGATAAAAGCGTTGGAAACGGCCGTATCCCTCTACGGCGAACCCAACGACATCAACGCCTACTTCTTTAACATGTTGGCTTCAGCCTATATCGCCAAAGACCTGGCCCTTTGCCCCAAAGCTGTACCCTTGTTCGAGGCCGTATCCAACACCGACTCGTTCGCCCGCGAGAGCGCCCTAAGCGGTCTGGAACAATGTCGGCGCGCCCAGTTAGAGACAACGCCTTAGAACCACGTTAGATCGCTGGCACATTCCCCCTGCGACTGCTAAAAACGGTTGACAAGCATACAAACCATGCTAAAATGCTTCTAGTTGATTTAGCACTCCCTTGCCGAGAGTGCCAACACCCAAACAGATTGTTAAAAAAAGGAGATTGGGTCATGCCAATGAAGCTCAAACCGCTTGCCGATCGCCTGGTAGTAGAGCCACAGGAACAGCAGGAACACACCCCGTCCGGGTTAGTTTTGCCTGAAACGGCCAAAGAGCGACCTCAAGAAGGCAAAATCCTGGCTGTTGGGCCTGGCCGCCGCAGCAAAGACGGCAGCCGAATGGCAATGGATGTGGTTGTTGGCGATAGGGTTTTGTTCGCCAAGTATGCCGGTTCCGAATTAAAAATTGATGGTAAAAAATTGCTAATCCTAAATGAAGCAGATGTTTTAGCAATCATTGAAAGTTAGATAAGCTGATCAGCATTTCAGCTAATCAGCATTTCAGCCTTAAGCTGAAATACTGACCGGCTGAAGCGCTGACAAGCCCAAAATAAGGAGATTATTGAAAATGGCTAAACAACTCGTTTTTTCAGAAGAAGCACGTCGTAAATTGAAGGCTGGCGTTGATGCTGTGGCAACGGCCGTTACCACCACCCTCGGCCCCAAAGGCCGCAACGTCGCTCTGGACAAAAAATTTGGCGCGCCCACCATCACCCACGATGGCGTTACCGTCGCCAAAGAAATTGAACTGGAAGACCCTTTTGAGAACATGGGCGCCCAGCTTTTGAAAGAAGCGGCCACCAAAACCAACGACATCGCTGGCGACGGCACCACCACCGCCACCGTCCTGGCCCAAAACATCACCCACGAAGGGTTGAAAAACATCGCCGCCGGCGCCAACCCCATGCTCCTCAAACGCGGCATTGAAGCCGGCACAGCCGCTTTGGCCGATAAAATTCGCGGCATGGCCATCAGCATTGACAGCAAAGAAGAAATCGCTTCCGTTGCTGCCATCTCGGCCCAAGACCAAGAAATTGGCGACCTCATCGCCGACGTGATGGACAAAGTTGGTAAAGACGGCGTCATCACCGTAGAAGAATCCCGCACCCTTGAATTTGAAACCGAATACGTTGAAGGTATGCAGTTCGACCGCGGCTACCTCAGCCCTTACTTCATCACCGACCCCGATACAATGGAATCCTCCATTGAAAACCCCTACATCCTCATCCACGACAAGAAAATCAGCTCCGCTCAGGATTTGGTTCCGGTCATGGAAAAATTGGTGCAGGTTGGTCAGAAAAATCTGGTCGTCATCGCCGAAGATGTTGACGGGGAAGCGCTGGCTACGTTGGTGCTCAACAAACTGCGCGGCATGATTAATGCGCTCGCCATCAAAGCCCCTGGTTTTGGCGACCGTCGTAAAGCGATGCTGCAAGACATTGCCGTTCTTACCGGTGGCCAGGTCATCACCGAAGAGATGGGCCGCAAACTGGACAGCGTTCAGATTAGCGACCTGGGCCGGGCTGCCAAAGTTGTCTCCACCAAAGATGACACCACTGTCGTGGACGGTCAGGGCGACGACGCTCAAATCAACGCCCGCGTTGAGCAAATCAAAGTGGAAATCGAGCGCAGCACCTCCGATTACGACCGTGAAAAATTGCAAGAACGTCTGGCCAAGCTGGCCGGCGGCGTTGCCATCATCCGCGTTGGCGCGGCGACAGAGGTTGAGTTGAAAGAGAAGAAGCACCGCGTTGAAGATGCTTTGAGCGCTACCCGCGCGGCTGTGGAAGAAGGCATCGTTCCCGGCGGCGGCGTCGCTCTGCTGAATGCTTTGCCCGTTTTAGACAGCGTAAACCTGCCTGAAGGGGATGAGACGACCGGCATTAACATTTTGCGCGCCGCTTTGGAAGCGCCGATGCGTAAAATCGCTGAGAATGCGGGCCAAAATGGGGATGTTATCATCCAAAATGTACGCCGCGCTCAGGCGGAGCAGGATGACGACCGCATTGGCTACAATGTGATGACGGCTGAGTATGTGGATATGGTTAGCGAAGGGATCATTGACCCGGCCAAAGTGACGCGCGGCGCGTTGGAAAATGCAGCCAGTATCGCGGCCATGATTTTGACCACAGAAGCGCTCATCACTGATATTCCGGCTGAAGAACCTCCGATGCCTCCTGGCGGCGGTATGCCCGGCGGCATGGGTTTCTAAGCCCTGCATAGGACGAATGTGTGATAGACCCCTCACTGAGGGGTCTTTTTTTTTCTGGTGGGTTCTTGTACACTTGGCAGTAAACTTGGTTGGTCGTGAATGACATGATGATGTAAGGGTTTATTATGGGACAAAAATTGGTTAAGAAGCTGTTGTCAGGTTTTAAGAGGGTTCCGATGCCGGCAACGGAGGATGCGACGGCAAAGGGGTTGGAAGCTTATAGAATCGGGTTGGAAACGGCCGATTCTTACAAAGGCGACCCCAAAACGCTGCTGAATGCGTTGGGGACGTTTCAATCTGGTAAGTCACGGCCGTTTTTGTGTGCCGGTATGGCGTATATTTTGCTCAAAGCTTCGCGGGAATCGGATGGCTCATACGCTCAAGCGGGGTTGGATGCAGCGATGGCGTGGCTGGAAAAGGCGCAGGAAATGGAACCGGATATCCTGCTGATTAACATGATTGAGGCGTTTGTGTATATTTATAACGGCCGTTTCGACGACGCCCGCCTTGTTTTAGATTATCTTCACCAACAAGACCCCCAAAATTATTACCTGCATGTAGCCGAAATGACGCTGTGTCAGCGGCAGGGCGATGTTGAGAAGGTTGGGCTTTGGTACGAAAAGGCCGTTAAATCGGCTGTGAACGCGCCTCAGCGGCTGCGCCTGCAATCAGGTATGGGCGATTTTTATTTAGCGCAGGGCGTTTTGGATAAAGCCCTGGTTATGTTTAAGGAAGCGGTTCACTTTGATAAAGACAATTATCGGCTGTGGCACAAAATAAGTGTTGCTTTTTATCGTCAGGGTAATTTGGAGGAAGCGATGCGGTACAATCAGCGCGTCTTGAAGCAGCAAGATTATCCTCCTGCGCGCCAATTGGCGGAAGCGATTGAGCAGCAAATGCCGCAAGAAAAGGGGCGCTTGGGGCGGTTGTTTGGCAGGTAGACGACGGGAGCGTTATGGGGCCACCTGTTTTAGGTAAGCTAGCGTGCGGGTTCGCACTTGTTCCAGGGTGAGGTTGCTGGTATCCAGATATAAATCGCAATGTTGGCGGGCGTGACGCAGCCGGTTTGTTTGTTCTTGCAGCCGTTCCGGCGGGCCGGCGGTGTGGGGGTGGCGGGCGACTGTATTTTCGTAATCTATGTCCAGGTAAATGAGAATGTCGGGACGGGTGAGTTTTTGCCACATGTCGGGAACGTAGGAATGTTCCTGGGCCGGCTGACGGGCTGTGTACCCGGCTTCACGCAAGGCTTTGACCAGGGCGCTTTTACCGGAAGCGCACGGGCCAACGACGCTGATACGTAAAGGGGAGGGGGAAGTGGACATGGTGGTTGGAGACTGGAGATTAGTCCAGTCTCCAGTCTCTAGTCTCCAGTCTATTTATAAAGGCAGCCAGGCTTCCAGACGCCGCACATCATCCTCTTTTTGGGAAGAAACGGCCGTTACCAATACACTAATGTCATCGCGGGGACGGCCGTTGTCCCTCTCCACCGCCTCAGCCAATAACCTGTCCGCAATCTGGCGCGGATTGCGGATATTTTCGGCCACCATCTGCTCAAATGCTGTCTGTGGATCATAACGCGGATTGCCGCTGAGCGATCCGGCGTGGCGCAAACCATCCGTATAAGCGACCACGATCATCCCTTCCGTGATGGGCAGTTCAGTGATGATGGGCTTGGTATTGCGCTGCGTGCCAATGCTTTCCGACGGTGCATCGAGTAAGAGGATGCCCTTTTCCGGCGTGTAAACGATGACGGGCGCTTCATTGTTGCGCGAGACGACAAAGGTTTGCGTCACCGCATCCATGGACAAAATGTTCAGCGTGGCGCTGACTTTGCCTTTGCGGTAGGTGTACAGGTAATCATGTGCCGCCCGCGCCGCCGCGCCATCGCGTACGCCCTCGGCTAACAGTTGGATGGCTTTCCGCGCCACCACATTGCTGATGTTTTTGGCTGATTTGCCGCTGCGCTGCCCGTCTACCAGGACGAGTGAGATGCCGCCATGCGGCCGTTCGATCATTTCCAATGTATCGCCACTCTCACTGGTGGCGTATTTACCAATCTTGGCTACCGCGAAATGTACTTCCAAACCTCAAGCCTCCTAAATCAATTGATCAATCAGATCGTCCTTTTCTTGCCAAAGGGCGTTAATCCAGTTTTGAAATTCTATCTTAAATTCGGGATCGTTCATGTAATCGCCCTGGGCGAAATGGGGCGGGATGGCTGATTTTTCTACGCGCACGATGATATTTGGGGTGCGTCCCGATAAATAGTCCCAGAAGGTAGGGATGCCGTCCGGATACACAATCGTCACGTTAAGCATGGTTTGGATGGCGCTGCCCATTGCGTTCAGAACCAGGGCGATGCCGCCGGCTTTGGGGCGCAGCAGATGTTGGTAGGGGGATTGTTGACGGCCGTATTTCTCATCCGTAAAGCGCGTACCTTCCAAGAAATTCATCACCGAGATGGGCGTTGTCAGGAATTTCCGGCACGCTTTGCGCGTCGCTTCTAAATCCTGGCCCCGTTTTTCGGGATGTTTTTGCAGATATTCTTTGGAATATCGTTTAATGAAGGGGAAATCCAGCGCCCACCAGGCCAACCCAATCACCGGAACCCAAATTAATTCTTGCTTGATGAAAAATTTCAGAAAGGGAATGCGCCGGTTAAAGATGCTTTGCAGCACAAAAATATCGGCCCATGATTGATGATTGCTGATGACCAGGTACCAATCGTCCAGGCTCAAATCTTCAACGCCTTGTACGTCCCACCGGTGTTTATGCAGCAGGGAGGCGATGGCTTTGTGGCCGCTAATCCAGTTTTCGGCAATCCAAATCAGGGCTTTGGTGAGGGCGGTGCGCACGGCCGTAATTGGCAAAATCAACTTGAACAACGTCAAAAGCAGCAGCAAGACGCTCCAAAAAAGCGTGTTGATGATGAGCAGTAATAAGGCGATGACGCCGCGAACAGGAATCGGTAAAAATGATAGCATAGCGTTACTCGGAGGTGCGACACATTTCAAAAGTGCGTCGCACCTGATCTGATTAGATTACTTTTGCAACCGCCAATCCAGAGCCGTGTGGCGCTGGGTGGTTTTGTCGTTTTTGACGGCGATGTTGATGGCCTTGCGGGTTCCCACCAGAATGACCAGTTTTTTGGCGCGGGTAACGGCCGTATACAACAAATTTCGCTGCAACATCATGTAATGCTGCGTCACCACCGGCAGTACCACGCACGGATACTCGGCCCCCTGGCTTTTGTGTACGCTGATGGCGTAAGCGTGAACCAGCTCATCCGCTTCCAAAAAATCATACACGATGGGCGCGCCGTCAATGTTGATCGTCATCGTTTGCTGCACCAAATCCATCGCTGCAATACGGCCGATGTCGCCATTGTACACATCCTTGTCGTAATTGTTGACCGTCTGCATCACCTTGTCGCCCACGCGGAAAACGCGCCCGCCCAGCCGCCGCTCCGGCTTTTTGCCCGATGGCGGGTTGAGATTGCCTTGCAGCAGCCGGTTAAGATTGGTCACGCCCAGCCCGCCGTTGTACATGGGCGACATCACTTGAATATCATCCATCGGATCCAGGCCGAATTTGCGCGGCAGGCGGGTTTTGACGATGTCTACCAGCAAATCAGCCGCCTCATCCGGTTCCGGCTTGATGAAGATGAAGAAGTCGTCCGCGCCGGGGCGGGTTTCGGGCATGAGGCCCCGGTTGATGCGGTGGGCGTTATGGATGATGAGCGACCCGGCCGCCTGGCGGAAGATGGTTTGCAGACGAATGACGGCCGTTATTCCCGACTCTATCAAATCGCCCAACACATCCCCCGCACCCACGCTGGGCAGTTGATCAATATCGCCCACCAGCAGCAGGTGGCTGTCCGGCCCAATGGCCTTCAGCAGATTATTCGCCAGAATCAAATCCAACATGCTGGCCTCGTCAATCACAATCATGTCGGCGTCAATGGGGTTGTCGTCGTTACGGCCAAATCCTTCGCCAGGGTTGAATTCCAGCAGCCGGTGGATGGTTTTGGCTTCGCGTCCCGTCGCTTCGGCCAGCCGCTTGGCGGCGCGGCCGGTAGGCGAGGCCAGGGCGTAGGTAGCACGATGGCTGTCGAGCAAATCGAGCAAAGCTCTGAGGCAGGTGG
>JANTHP010000048.1 GCA_024762395.1 Anaerolineae bacterium
TGTCGTAATCGTATTCGTAATCGAAAAAATCGATCACGAATACGATTACGATCACGACAACGATTTTTTTGCCAGCGAAGTCTGGCAAAAGACGTAGGCGCTTGTCGGAGAAAGATTTTTTGAACGCAGATTTACGCAGATTTTTGATGCATTTGAGTCCAAAATCTGCGTAATCAGCGTTCATCTGTGTCCATTTCAACTTCTCCGACAACCTCTGGTTCTGTTGTCTGTGAATGGTTGTTTGTTTACAAAATATCGTAGTGCAGCAACGGCCGTTTCCGTTCCACAACCTGTTCCGCCGCATAGGCAATTTTCAGCAGCAAATGCTCTTCCCAATGCCGCCCCATCGCCTGCATTCCAATCGGCATCCCGGCGCTGTCATAGCCGATGGGGAAGGTGATGGCCGGCAGGCCGGTTAGATTAGCCTGCACCGCGTAGCGCATTACCTCCGTCACCACACTCAGGTTTGACCAGCCCGCCGTCAGCCCGCCGTCAGGGATTTTGGGAGCGGTAACGGCCGTCGTCGGCGACACAATCAAATCAACCGCTTCAAATACCCGGTCAAACGTCGCCATCGCCCGCGTCCGAATCCGCTGCGCCTGCAAATAATCGCGCGCCGTAAACGCCCGGCCCAACACCAGACTCACCCGCGTCGGCGCGCCAAACGCCTTCCAGTCCGCTTTGATGTTCTCCGTACTCGCTGCCATCTCCGACAAAATCGTCACTGCATGGGCGATGCGAATGGCGTCCAACTCCGGAATCTCGATCTCATGAATCGTCGCCCCCGCCTCCGTCAGCTTTTCCAGCATGGCCTTCCCCGCAGCCACAATGTCCGGCTGGGCATGGTTGAACCAGTCCCAATAAACGCCCAGCCGCAGTCCGCTCAAATCGGCATTGTCCCAGCCGTCCAACGTCACCGGCGGTTGGTGTTTGGTGTTGTCGTCTTTTTCATCCGGCCCGGCGATAGCTGCATAGGTTAGGGCCACGTCCGCCACCGTCGCCCCAATTGGCCCGATGTGGGCCACACTCCAATCCAGCGGCGCGGCGCCATGTTCGCTGATACGGCCGTAAGTCGCCTTCAACCCCACCAACCCGCAGTGCGCCGCCGGTACGCGAATCGAACCGCCGCCGTCCGCCCCAATCGAAACCGGGCAAAAACCGGCCGCTGCTGCCACTGTTGGCCCGCTGGAGCTGCCACCCGAATCATGCGCCAGATTGTACGGGTTCCGCACCGCGCCATAATGGGCGTTAAATCCTTCGGGATTGATGCCAATTTCATACATATTGGCCTTGCCGATGAGCAAAGCGCCGGCCGCCCGCAGCCGCGCCACGACCGTCGAATCTTCTTGCGCCGGAGCCGCACCCCAAAATGATGTTCCCACTGTCGTCGGGTAAGGAACCTGATCAATTTCGTCCTTCACTGCCACCGGCACACCGTCTAACAAACTCAACGGCTTGCCTGCTTTGATGCGTTCCGCTGCCGCCCGCGCCTGGGCCATGATGTCGTCCCGGTTTTGCGCGATGAAGGCGCGGAGCGGTGTTTCCCCTTCGTCGCTGGCGGCAACGGCCGTCAACACCTTCTCTGCCACCTCTTCTGGTGTGATGGTCCCGTCTCGATAGGCGGCTGCGTAATCCCGAATCGTTGTGAAACCTGTTTTGGGGCTGTCGGGAAACGTAAAACCGTTCAGGTTAAAGGGGGAGGAGGTTGTCTTGTCGGCAAATTTGAGCGGCTTCATCGTCGGCGGCTCGTCAATCCGCATTTTGCGTAGCTCTGTGATGCCGCCGCTTTGCAGCAAATTCCCCAACAGCAGCGCCCGCGTTGCTGAGTTTTCCAGCATATTGGCAAACAGCTTTAGCCCTGTTCCCGTCAACTTTGGCAGCTTCACCGATTTCAAATCATATTGCGACATCTAATCCTCCCGGATTTGTGAAAATGCATTACTGGACACTGGCGTTTTTTGTTTCATCAGAGAAGACCTGCGAGGTTTTTTGGCAATTTTAGTAAAAACCTCGCAGGTCTAAAATTCGCCAGACTCCAGTGCATTATTCAAAAATAAACGTAACCATACAGGTCATTCCCCGCCTTCACGCGCCTGTCTTTGCCTAGGCGGGGAATGACAGTCAAGAGACGCCTGAATAGTTACAAATGAACTATTTCTGAGCCTATTCAAATGATACGGTGTTGCCTGCAATTCATCAACTGGAATCGTTGGCGTTCCCCGGATAGTAATCTGGCGGTTATTATCAACCTTCACTTATAATCATTAAAGGATGGTTTGTTACCTTTATTGTTTTACTGCATCTAAAATAGATAGACTATTTCCCGGCAGTTGCCGGGTTAAAGAGGAAGCAACATGGGTGATTGCCCGCCACCCAGCGGTGTTAGCCAAAGCCACGATTTTAGCAAGTGACTGTCACCTCCGGTAGTTGTAAAATCGTTCTACCTTATATAAAGGAGCAATTTAGATAACATGAGCAAATCAAAAAAAAGAAGTTACAGACAGCATCACAAGAAAAAAACATCCAACAATTCCACAACTTATATTGGCGCGGCCATATTGCTGATTATTGCGATTGCATTGTTTGCTTTTGCGCTACGGCCGTCTTCCAATGAGAATGGCGCTTCTGATGTAGAAAGAGCGCCGGTGAAGGGGTATGCTGCGCCTATTTTTAACACGGCCGTTCTCTCTGGCGGCGAAACTAACTTGCAGGATTATGTCGGCGATGTGGTTGTGGTCAATTTCTGGGCTACTTGGTGCCCGCCCTGCAAGGCGGAGATGCCGGGCATCAATGCGTTTTACGAAGCGTACAAAGATGAGGGTGTGGTTGTGCTGGCTGTAAATGCCAAGGAAGGAGAGGAGTTGGTACGGCCGTTTATCGAAGCCAATGGGTTCACCTTCCCTGTCCTCCTCGATCCGATGGGCCAAATCATCAACCTGTACCAAATTCGCAGCTTCCCCACCACGCTGGTCATTGACCGAACTGGCGTCATCCAATACATCCATACCGGCATGATCTCCCCGCAAGAATTGGAAGCAGTCGTTGGCCCATTGCTGTAAAGAATGGGGCGATTTTATCGTGAAGCGCGAGTAATTATTCAGGTCTCAGAGGTGACAGTCACGCATAATCGGCTAAAAGTGACTGTCACCTCCGGCATCGGTATAAAAAGCCGCAGTAACTATACAGGTGACAGTCACTTCTTCCAGAGGTATTAGCCGAAGCGATGATGTTGGAAAGTGACTGTCACCTCTGATAGTTGTGTAGTTACAAGCCGCATTTTGTTTCTCTCGACGCCTGTGTAAGTTTCCCATTACGTTGCAGGCGGGTTCTTGTTTCCCCGGCAAAACATGACTTAACGCCATTCATCTCCTGCCTTCGCAGGGGTGAATGGGGTTTCAATTCACAACTCACAATTCACAATTCATGATTCACAACTGATCCGGCCTTAACTCCTGTCAGGTCTTGCCAGATTGTGGGATAATCCCCGAAAAAAGGAACGACTACATGAACCTCTATATGATTCGACACGGACAAAGTTATGTAAATTTAAAAGATTGGGACAATGGTAATTCGGATGAGCCGTTGACTGAATTGGGGCAGCGGCAAGCGGCAGCTTTGGCGGCCTGGCTGCCAGGTCATTTGGAAAAGATTGATGTGCTGTATGCCAGTTCGATGAAACGGGCGCGGGAAACGGCCGTTCCCCTCTCCCAGGCGTACAATATCCCCATCCAATTCGATGATCGGCTGCGCGAAATCGGCAATAACCGGATGGACCACCAACCCTGGCCCGACGACGATTTACCCGATTATGGGGAGTATTGGGGCAGCGAACGGCCGTTTTCCTCCATCACCCCATCCCGCAAAAACGGCGAAAGCCTGATGCACTTCCGCATTCGGATTGGCCGCTTCATCGAAGAACTAGTGGAAAAACACCGCGAGCAAACCGTCGTTGCCGTTTGTCATGGCGGCGTCATCGAACTCACCTACGACCACATTTTCAACATCGGCCCCTTCCGACGCTGCGAAGTATGGAGCCAAAACACCGGCATCGCCCATTTTGAATACGTCGAACATCCCAACCGCGAAGTATGGCGCGTTTACTACCACAGCCGGGTCGAACACCTGGCCGGTTTACAGATGGCGTAAGTAAGCGGCCAATAATGCATTTGCACCCCATTCGCCTCATTTTGCGCCCGACCATGCCGCATCCTGATTTGAGTTATCTGCTGGAAGGGGATAATGGCGGCGGTATTCGCCTGGAATTGGCGCGGGCTGCCGGTGGACATTTTGGGGATTGATGGTAATGTTTCCGGTGAGCAAGCGCGTCGTTTAGCGCGTGCGATCTGGGAACATATGCCGGAGCTGCGACCGGAACATGCGTCGCAATTCGGCAATTATCAGGCCGGACAACAAGCGAAACACAGTCCCCCGCTGGCTTTGACGCAGCTGCTCATTACGCATTACGCATGTAACTATACAGGTGACAGTCACTTTTTCCAGAGGTGTTAGCCAAAACCACGATGTTTAGTAAGTGACTGTCACCTCTGGTAGCTGTATAGTCACTTACGCATTACGCATTTCGGAGGTAAATAATGAGTTCTATTTCGGAAACTAAAATTTCTACACTGAAGTTAACGGCCGATACCGTCCGTACCCTTGCAATGGATGCGGTGCAAAAGGCGAATTCGGGTCATCCGGGGATGCCGATGGGGATGGCGGACACGGCCGTTCTCCTTTGGTCGCGCTATCTCAAATTCGATCCCAAACGGCCGAATTGGGCCGACCGGGACCGCTTTGTGCTGTCCGCCGGGCATGGCAGTATGCTGCTCTACTCCCTGCTGCATCTGAGCGGCTATGACCTGTCCCTGAACGACCTGAAAAACTTCCGCCAATGGGGCAGCAAAACACCCGGCCACCCCGAATACGGCCATACGCCGGGGGTGGAGACGACGACCGGGCCGTTGGGCCAGGGTATTGCGACGGCCGTCGGCATGGCGCTGGCCGAACGGTGGCTGGCGGCCCGATTTAATAAGCCCGATTATGAAGTGGTCAACCACCGCACCTTCGTCATTGCCGGGGACGGCGATTTGATGGAAGGCGTCTCCGGCGAGGCGAGTTCGCTGGCCGGACATTGGGGATTAGGCAAGCTCATCGTGCTGTATGATGACAACCACATCAGTATTGACGGCTCGACGGCCCTTTCGTTTACGGAAGATGTGCTGCAACGCTACGCGGCCTATGGCTGGCAGACGTTACGCGCCGATGGACATGACGTAGGCGCGGTGGGGGCGGCATTGGATGAGGCGTTGGCGGATAAGGAACGGCCGTCGCTCATCGCCTGCCGCACCATCATCGGCTACGGCAGTCCCAACAAAGCCGGCACCTCTGGCGTCCACGGCTCCCCGCTGGGCGAAGAAGAAATTAAATTGACGAAGGAAAAACTGGGCTGGAATCATCCCCCGTTTTATGTCCCCGACGCAGCGCGGCAGTTATTGGTCGGCGCGGGGCAAAAAGGTGCCGGCAAGCGCATGGATTGGAAGAATTTGATGGCCGGTTATGCCAAATCGTACCCCGATTTGGCCGCTGATTTTGAGCGGGCGCTGGCCGGTGATTTACCGGAAAATTGGGACGCCGTCATGCCGGACTTTGACGGTAAACCGTTGGCCACCCGCGCCGCATCGGGCAAAACGCTGGCCGCCCTCATCGAAAATAACCCCGACATGCTGGGCGGCTCGGCCGATTTGACCGGCTCGAACAAGACGATTTTCCCCGGCGCAACCGACATCCAAAAAGATAATCCGGGCGGCCGTTATGTGCGCTACGGCGTGCGCGAGCATGGCATGGGCGCGATTATGAACGGTCTGGCGCTGCATGGCGGCGTGATTCCCTACGGCGGCACGTTCCTGGTGTTTGCCGACTACATGCGCGGCGCGGTGCGGTTGGCGGCGCTGATGGGGCTGCGCGTGATTTATGTCTTTTCGCACGATTCGATTGGGTTGGGCGAGGACGGGCCGACGCATCAACCCATCGAGCAGTTGGCCAGTTTGCGGGTGATTCCCAATATGGTTGTGTTAAGACCGGCCGATGCGTGGGAAACGGCCGTTTCCTGGAAAATTGCTCTCCAGCGCCAAAACGGCCCCACCGCCCTCATTCTCACCCGGCAAAAACTACCCGAATTGGATAAAGAAAACGCCGAAAACACGACCAAAGGCGCTTACATCGTCGCCGATGCCGAAAATCCCCAAGCCATCCTCATCGGAACCGGCTCCGAAGTACACATCGCACTGGCAGCGCAAAAACTGCTGGCCGAGAAAGGCATTGCCGCCCGCGTCGTTTCTATGCCCAGTTGGGAACTGTTTGATGCCATGCCGCAGGATTACAAAGATACGATTTTGCCGCCCGCCGTCACCGCCCGCGTCGCCATCGAAGCGGCCTCGCCCATGGGCTGGGAACGCTACACTGGCAGCAGCGGCGCGATTATTGGCATCAACCATTTCGGCGCGTCGGCTCCGTTCGAGACGATTTACCGCGAATTTGGGCTGACGGCAGAAGCGGTGGCAGAAGCAGCCTTAAAAATGATGAAGTAGGAGTGATGAATGATGAATGGGCAATTCCCCTTCATCATTCTGCATGCATCATTCATCATTGGAGTGAAACATGTCCCAAGTAAAACTGGCCCCCTCCATCCTCGCGGCTGATTTTGCCGGCCTGGAAGAGCAGGTAGCGGAAGCGGTGGCGGCGGGGGCCGAATATGTGCATATTGATGTGATGGACGGCCATTTTGTACCCAATATCTCGATTGGCCCGTTGATTGTGAAGGCGTTACGGCCGTTAGCCAACCGCACCGGCGCTGTGTTAGACGTCCACTTGATGATCGAAAACCCCGACCAATACGTAGAAGCGTTTGCCAAAGCGGGCGCGGACATCATCACCGTGCATGTGGAAGCGGCAACGCACTTACACCGCACCATCCAGGCCATCCGCGAACTGGGCGTCAAGCCCGGCGTGACCCTCAATCCGGCGACCCCGCTCAACACACTGGAAGAGATTTTGCCCGATGTGGATTTGGTCTTGATTATGTCCGTCAATCCCGGCTTTGGCGGCCAATCCTACATTCCCGGCAGTACAGACAAGATTCGCCGCTTACGCCAAATGCTGGACGCCATCGGCTCAACGGCCGATTTGGAAGTGGATGGCGGCGTCAAAATTCACAATGCAGCCGAAATAGCTGCCGCCGGCGCCAACGTGTTGGTGGCGGGCAGCGCCATCTTCGGCGGCACAAAATCAATTACGGAGAATGTTCAGGATTTTCGTCGAGTAGTCCAGTAGTCTTGTTGTCTCGTAGTCGGGTAGTCTTGTTGTCTTGTAGTCCGGTAGTCTTGTTGTCTCGTAGTCCAGTAGTCGAATAGTCGGACTACCCGACCACCCGACTACCAGACTACCCGACTACTAGACTACCTGACCACCCGACTACCCGACTACAAAACATGTCCGCCAAGTTGCCTTGCGCCGTTTTTTATAATGATTACACTTTTGGGGATAGCTTTGCGGGCGCGCAGCTTGTCGCCCGCAGTTTAGAATATTTTACATTAGACCAACTGGCAGCGCTTTGCTTGCCAGAATAAAAATGGGACACGGATTTACACGGAATAACACGATTTTTTTGAAACTTAGACCATCGAGCTGTTCAGTGTGTCATTCCTGCGAAGGCAGGAATCCACTTTGGCGCAACAACTCTACCTCATAATTATCCGCGTTCATCTGCGTTCATCCGCGTCCTAATCCCGGAGGAAAAAATGATTGTAACAACTGACCAATTATTCAAACTAGCTTACGGCAAATTCGCCGTCGGCGCGTACAACATCAACAACATGGAACAAACATTGGGCCTATTTGAAGGCAATATCAAGTCGCAAGCCCCCTTCATCGTCCAGATTTCGAAGGGAGCGCGCAACTATGCCAACCCCAAAATGCTGGAAGCGATTATCCGCGCCGCCGAAGAGTTATATCCGGAGGCCGTTTTCGCCGTTCATCTCGATCATGGCGACGAACAAACCTGCTACGACTGCATTGATTCCGGCTTTTACAGCTCGGTGATGATTGACGCCTCGCATGAACCATTCGAGGAGAACATCGCCATCACCAGGCGCGTGGTGGAACGGGCACACGCGGCGGGTATCAGCGTGGAAGCCGAGCTTGGCATGTTGGGCGGCGTGGAAGAAGACATCGCCGTGGACGAAAAGAACGCGATGCTGACTGACCCAGACGAGGCCAAAGAGTTTGTCGAACGCTCCGGCTGCGACAGCCTGGCCGTCGCTATCGGCACCAGTCATGGTGCGTACAAGTTTGCCGGCAGCCAGGGACTGCATTTTAAACGGATGGCGGAAATTCAGAAGAATTTGCCCGGCTTCCCGCTGGTCATGCACGGTTCCAGTTCGGTTCCGCAGGAAGAAGTGGCGCGCATTAATGCCGCCGGTGGCGCGTTGAAAGGGGCCAAGGGGGTGGATGCAGATCAGTTCGCCAAAGCGGTGCCGTTGGGCGTGACGAAGGTGAACATTGACACGGACGGCCGTCTCGTCTGGACGCGCGTACATCGTGAATACTTCCGCGATCACCCGGAAGGCTTTGACTTCCGCAAACCGGGCAAGATCTTCGTCCCCGCCTATGCCGATTTCATCGCCCACAAGAATGAGAAACTTCTCTCCGCCGGTACGTTAGCAAGTGTACGCGAGGCGTTAAGCTAAATAATTGTGAATTGTGAACGGAGAATTGTGAATTGTGAAGTGCGCTACTTCATAATTCACAATTCACAATTCATTATTTCATTTCAAGCAATGAGTAATCAAATCATCATCATCGGCGGCGGCCCGGCCGGCATTGAAGCGGCGCGGGCGGCGGCCAAGAACGGGGCTGATACGACAATCATCAGCAATTCTCCATTAGGCGGGCGTGCCGGTTGGCACAGCCTGATGCCCAGCAAGGTGTGGCTGACAGCCGCCGATGCGCTGGGCCTGTTTCGGGAAGGTAAATTACTCGGTCTGGCGGGCGAAGACCCGACAGCCTGGCCGGATGGCGTGATGCAGCGCATTAAATCGGTCAAAGGGGTCTGGAGCGGCCAGCAAATGGAGGCGCTGCAAGCGTTGGGGGTGAAAATTGTGACGGGAACGGCCGTTTTCCAATCCCCCACCGCCATTCTCGTCAAAAAAGGGGAAGACGATCCCGGCGAAACCATGACCGCCGACGCCTTCATCGTGGCCACCGGTTCCGTCCCCATCTTCCCGCCCACCATGAAACCCAACGGCAAAACCGTCATCGCCCCCCGCTTTGCCAGCGGCCTAAACGCGCTGCCGAAAAGCATGGTCGTTGTCGGCGGCGGCGCTACAGGCAGTGAGTTTGCCTACTTGTTCAATCGCATGGATGTGGACATGACCTGGGTTGTAGACCAATTTGGCGTTTTGCCGGGCATTGATCCGGACGCCAGCCGGTTTCTAAAAGAAACATTGGCCGCGCGCGGCGTTAAACTGGTTGAAGGGCAGATGGCCCGCCGCATTGACCAGACCGATGGCGGCATTGCCGTTGTGTTGGAAGATGGCGCGCGCTGCGAAGCGGAGATGGCTTTCCTGGCCATTGGGCGTAAGCCGGATACGGCTGGTCTCAATTTGGAAGCGGCGGGATTGACGTTGGAAAGGGGAACGGCGCCGGTGGATGAATACGGCCGTTCCGCTCAACCCCACATCTATCTTGCCGGCGACGCGACCGGCGATCCCATGATTGCCAATCGGGCGATGGCCCAGGCCTGGGTGGCCGGGCAGCACGCCGCCGGGCAAACGCCGCCGCCTTTTGCCCCCGAAACCGTCATCAGCGCCGTGTATACCGAGCCGCAAATCGCCCAGGTAGGCCGATTAACCGGCGACGATGTGCGCATCCACACCACCGACTACGGGGCCGGCGCCAAAACCCATTTACTGCCGGCCGGCGCCGGGTTTGTCAAACTAGCCTATGAGGGGGAAAACGGCCGTATCGTTGGCGCAGCCGCTATCGGCCCCCACGCCGGGGACGTGCTGGCCCCCATAGCCGTCGCCATCCAGGTTGGTATGACTGCACAAGAGCTTGGCCGCATCTACGGCGCGCATCCCACCTTGAGCGAGTTAGCATTTACCGCCGCACGTCAGGCCTGGCATTAACGAAACGTCAGAGCGGCAAAGCCCCGGCTGCTTTGCCGCTTTTTATTTCCCCAGTTTTGATTGACAGATAGTAAGTAAATATAGACCTTGCCCTGGTCCAAGTCTACTCACGCAGCACACCTCCTTTTGAGCAGTTGGCTTGACAAACGGAAAAAAGTGTTGTATTTTACCAACTGGTTAATTAACTAATTGGTAAAATAAAACCGTGAACATGAGTAGTGACGACGATAGATTAAGCCAAACTTTTGCCGCATTAGCCAACGCAACGCGACGAGCGATTTTAGCGCGGTTAGCAGAAGGAGAAGCGACCGTAAATGAACTCGCCGAACCGTTTAACATGAGTCTGCCGGCCATTTCCAAGCATGTTAAAGTGCTGGAACGTGCCGGATTGATCACGCAAGGGCAACGAGCGCAATATCGTCCTTGCACCATTGACGTAACGCCCCTGATCGAAATTGCTACTTGGACAGAACAATACCGCCATATTTGGGAGGAGCGCTTTGACAGTATGAGCCGCTATATTAACCAATTCAATATCAAGGAGATAAATGATGAGTGACAGCGCGAATTCTAATGATGCAGTTGTAATTGAGCGTGTTTTCGATGCCCCCGTAAATCTTATCTGGCAAATGTGGACGAAGCCAGAATATTTCAAGCAATGGTATGGGCCAAAAGGGTTCACCATACCAGTGGCTGACATGGAATTGCGCGTTGGCGCCCAGCGGCTAATTTGCATGGCCTCGCCGGACGGCAGTATGAAAATGTGGACGATAGGTGAGTACACGGAAATTGTGCCTGGCAAGCGTCTTGTTTACACAGAAAGCCCGGCGGATGAAAATGGGAATGTCGTATCGCCGTCGTCCATGGGCATGCCTGAAGGATATCCCACAACAACGGAAGTTACCGTATTATTGGAAGACCTCGGTGGGCGTACGAAAATGGTGATGACCCACGCTGGTATGCCGGCAAACTCTGGTGCAGGCGGCGGCTGGATGCAAGCGTTCGATAAATTGGCTGACCATATTGAATCTGTTCTCAGAGATTAATAAATGGAGACTATGAAGGGGGCGCTTCAAATGAGGTGAACCAAAGTGACAGTCACGGGGCAGACGACCTTAGTTAATCCAAGATTTTACACGCCGTGACTGTCACTTCAACTGAAATGAAACACAATCTTTGGAAGGTTGCGGTGATTTAGGTTGCGGGGGGGCGTGTCCAGTGGTTTTTCCTGAATCTAGCTGGTCTCGCGCCATGTCAGGCAAAATGTGGGATAATGGGAGGAGATGTAAGCGAGTGGGCGAGTAAGCGGGTGGCAGGCGGCAAGTTGCCCCTTCCCCCTTTCACCCCTTCATTCCTTCTATTAGGAGACAGCAATGAGTCGTGACCGATTTGACGATATTCCCGAAGCATTCCGTCGGGCATTTGAAGATGCGAACTGGAATAAGGAAGAAGAAAATGGCGGTAACGGCCGTCCCCCATTTCCTCCTCGCAGGGGCGGCGGTAACGGCCGTCCTTTCTGGCAAAACCGTTCCTTCTGGATATTCACCCTGATCATCCTGCTGTTTGTCAGCTTTAGCTGGATGGTGAACACCTACACCGAATGGCTGTGGTTCAGGCAGTTGCGTTATCAAAGCGTCTGGCTCAAGCAATGGCTGATTCAGGTGATTAGTTTTATCATTTCCTTTGCGTTGGCGGCCGCCATCCTGTTGGCAAACTGGCACATTGCCCGCCGCCGCGCTGTTGGCGCAACACCCTCATTTAATCCTAACATACTTCAATTTTCCGGCATCAAATGGCTCATCAACGGCGCCGGGCTGTTTTTGGCCTTTGGTTTTGCCGGAACGGGGTCAGCGCAGTGGGAACTATTTTTACGCTATTTTTATCGCGTTACTTTTGGCGTTGTCGATCCCATTTTCGGTAAAGACATCAGTTTTTATCTGTTCCAACTACCGGTGATGGATTTTCTACAGGGCTGGTTGCTCTCCCTCTTCTTCGTCACACTAATTGGCGTTATTGTCATTTACGCCGTCAACTTCTTGCCCGACATTCAGCGCGGACAGTGGCGGCCGCAAAATCTGCCCGCTTTGCGCCAACATGTCGCCCTCATCGCTGCCGTGTGGCTGGGATTATGGGCCGTCGGCTATGGTCTGGACATTTATAAACTGATTTACTCCTCGCGGGGGGTAGTGTTTGGGGCCAGTTACACCGATATGAACGCCTCCATCTGGGCGCTGCGGACGCAGGCGCTTTTTATGGCGCTGATGGCGCTGGCGGCGGTTTACAACATTTTTCGCGCCGATTTACGCCCGGCGGCGGCGATGGGCGCGTTGTGGCTGGTGGCTTCTTTGCTGTTGGGCGGATTGTACCCTGGGTTGTTGCAGCGGTACGCGGTGGAACCGAATGAGATAGAGCGGGAACGGCCGTATATCGAATACAACATTGAATACACCCGGCTCGCCTTTGGACTGGACAAAGTAGAAACCCAACCCTTCGGCGAAATTGCCGCGCTGGATGCGCAAGATTTGGCCGAAAACGAACCTGTCTTGCAAAATATCCGCCTGTGGGATTACCGGCCGCTGCAAGCTACCTACAAGCAGTTGCAAGCCCTCCGCACCTACTACCAATTTGGCGAAGTGGACATTGACCGATACGAAATTGACGGCAAACAACGCCAGGTCATGCTGGCCGCCCGCGAATTAGACAAAACCAACCTTCCTTTCACTTCATGGGTGAATACCAATCTGGAATACACGCACGGCTATGGCCTGGTCATGAATCCGGTAGACAAAATCACCAACGACGGCCAGCCGGAATTTTTCATCAAGGATTTACCGCCGCGCATCAGCATTGACATGCAAATTGACCGCCCGGAAATTTACTATGGCGAGATGACAAACGATCAGGTGTTTGTTAGCAGCGGGCGGGAGGAGTTTAATTATCCGCGCGGCAATGAGAATGTGTACACCAGCTATGTCGGCGAAGGCGGTGTGCCGCTGGACGGCTTTCTCAAGCGGCTGGCGTTTGCCATTCGGTTGGGCGATACGAATGTCCTCCTGAGCGATGAGATTGACGACGGCACAAGGGTGCAGTTCCATCGCCAGATTGTGGAGCGGGTTAAACAGGTGACGCCGTTTTTGGAGTTGGACGGCGACCCGTATATTGTGGTGTGGAACGGCCGTCTTGTCTGGATGTTGGATGCGTACACGATGAGCAGTAAATTCCCCTACGCTACGCCGGTAGACACGGCATACGGCCGTCTCAACTATATTCGCAACGCCGCCAAAATCACCGTAGACGCCTACGACGGTAACGTCACCTACTACATCGCCGACGAAACCGACCCCATCATCCAAACCTACGCCCGCGCTTTTCCCACCCTCTTCAAGCCCCTGAGCGAGATGCCGGAAGGGCTGCAAAGCCACGTTCGCTACCCCGAAGATATGTTCATTATCCAGATGCACCAATACCTGCGCTACCACATGCAGGATGTGCGCGTCTTCTACAACCAGGAAGACAAATGGCAAATCCCCCTTGAAGTGTTTGACACGGCCAAAGACCCGCAGCCCATCGAACCCTATTACGTGACCATGCCGCTGCCCGGCAGCGATACGCCGGAATATCTGCTCATCCAGCCCTTCAATCCGGCCGAAAAGGCCAACATGATCGCCTGGGCCGCCGCCCGCAACGACCCGCCCCATTACGGCGACCTGGTTGTCTATGAACTGCCCAAGCAGGAATTGATTTTCGGGCCTATTCAGGTGGAAGGGCGCATTGATCAGGAACCTGATATTTCTCAACAATTTTCGCTGTGGGATCAGCGCGGTTCCAGCATCATTCGCGGCAACTTGCTGGTTATTCCCATCAACCAAAGCTTTTTGTATGTAGAACCGATCTACCTGCAATCGGAAACCAGCGCCTTGCCGGAGCTGAAGCGGGTGATCGTCGCCAGCGACACGCGCATCGCTATGGATACAACGCTGGACGGCGCACTGGCGGCCTTGCTGGATGCATCTCCCAGCAAAATTACGGTTGAAGAAGGGGCTGAACCGGCGGCGGATGGCGCAGTTGCGGTTGACGCCACTCTGGAAGAGTTGATCCAATCGGCTAACGCCCATTTTGAAGCGGCGGAAGCGGCGCAAAAAGCGGGCGATTGGGCGACGTATGGCGAAGAATTGGATGCGCTGCAAGCTGATTTGGGAAAGCTGATGATTTTATCGGAACAGTAAACAGCTTGTAACTATTCAGGTGACAGTCACTTGTCACCTCTGGCGGTTGTACAGTTACAACAGCTTCTAAAAGCTTATGAATGAAACGGCCGTTTCTCCCCAAAGCACAAAAATAATCGGCTGGTTGACTGTCCTGGTTAGCTTTAGTTGGATGGCGCTGCTGGCGTTGGCGCAGCCCATCGCCTGGACAATCCAGGAAGGACAAACCTTAACCGGTTTACCTGCTTCCGTGTGGACGGCCGTAGCTGCTAATGGCGGGCAAACCGTCTTCCTGCTGCCGCCGCTGGCGCTGGCGGCGTGGTTGTGGCGTTCCCGTTCGCGCCGCTTCCAAAGCTGGTTTGAAACGGCCGCTCTCGCCTCCCTCCTCCCGCTTTTCTTCTTGCCTTTGCGCTTTTACATCTCATCCACCCACCCGGACCGGGCGGAGATAACCCTTCTTTGGCAGCTTGTCGGGTTAGGCGCGTACTATCTATTTTTGCAAGGCTACCGGAAATGGCGCGGGGTAACGGCCGTCTCCCTGCGCGGCGGCTCCCTGCCCGCCCTGCTCATCGCCCCCCTGCTCATGGCCGGATGGCTGTACGCAGGCGCTTTTGGCAGCGTCTGGAATCTCATTGCCAATTTGCTCGTCGGCTTACTATTCGGCCGCGTCATCGGCTGGCTGTTGGTTCACTTTTTGTTGGAACCGATACGCCGGGACACAAACGGGCCGGGTTGGGACATTGCCCTGGGCAGCCTGGGCGTGGGCGGCGCGCTGGCCGTCGCCGCCGAATCCTTTGGGTTTGGCGGGCAAATTCTGCTGTTCCTCCTGCTCATGCCCGGCATCGCCTGGCCGTTGATGGGCAGCCTGCGCCTGGGAGAGCCGGCCGAACGCCGGCAGTGGGGCGCAGTTCCCTGGCTCATCGGGCTGGCAATGGCGGCTATGCTGGTTTTGGCCGATGTGGACGAATTGACGCTGCTGCTGGCGATGGAACCGACGGAGATTATGGCCCAGCTTTTACTGGCAACGGCCGTTACCATCATCATCAGCCGCCTTATTGGATTCATTCTCTGGGCGCTGCGCAACCAAACGCCCAAACTATCCCTCGGCCGTCCCTTCCAAATCGTAACCGGCCTCGTCTGGCTGACGGGCGTCCTCTTGCTCGCCCTCAAACCCAACGCCGGATTCCACCGCGACAACTTGTTCGTCATCCTGTCCGATCAGGCCGACGTTTCCGCCGCCGCCGGCATTGCCGATGTTGACCAACGCCGCCAATTCGTCTACGAGACCCTTACCGCCCACGCCAACCAGACCCAGGAACCGCTGCGCCAAAAACTGGATCGATTCCATATTGGTTACCGGCCCTTTTACCTGGTCAACGCCGTTGAGGTTGAGGGCGGCCCGCTCATCGCCTTTTGGTTGGGCCGGATGGACGGCGTGGACCGGGTGCTGCATAATCCCGAATTACGGCCGTTAGCCCCCTTCAACGCCAACGCGACCGACCTGACGCCATCCGCCTCCCCGCCCGGCGCGCCCGATTGGAACCTGACCATGATTGGCGCCGACCGGGTGTGGCAAGAATTCGGCGTGCGCGGCGCCGGCGTCACCCTGGGCGAATCCGATTCCGGCGTGCAGTGGGATCATCCCGAACTGCGAGACAGCTATCGCGGCCGCGATGGCGACCACAATTTCGATTGGCTGGACGCTTGGGAAGATGAGCCTGCGCCTTACGATTTGAACGGGCACGGAACCCACACCACCGCCACCGTCGTCGGCAACAACGTCGGCGTCGCCCCCGATGCCGACTGGTTTGCCTGCGCCAATTTGGTGCGAAATTTAGGCAGCCCGGCCAAATATCTGGCCTGTATGCAGTTCATGTTGGCTCCTTACCCGGTTGACGGCAATCCGTTCACCGACGGCGACCCGGCATTGGCCGCCGATGTTCTTAACAATTCCTGGGGCTGTCCATATCTGGAAGGCTGCGACCCGACGGCGCTGCAAACGGCCGTAACCGCCCTGCGCGCTGCCGGTATTTTTGTCGTGGCCTCAGCCGGAAACGACGGCGACGGGGGGTGCAGCACTGTCAAAGACCCGATTTCGTTGTACGATGACGCATTTTCCGTTGGCGCACACGATGCCGGCGGGAAAATCGCCGGTTTTAGCAGCCGAGGCCCGGTCGCGGCCGATGGCAGCGGGCGGATCAAGCCGGATATTTTGGCTCCCGGCGTGCAAGTGTTATCGGCCGTTCCCGGCGATAGCTACGCCCGGTACGACGGCACTTCGATGGCCGGGCCGCATGTGGCCGGGGTCGTGGCCCTCATCTGGTCGGCCAACCCGGCCCTGTTGGGCGATATTGATGCTACGGAGCGGATTTTGACGGAAACGGCCGTTCCCTACGATTACGCCGCCCTCGGCGACCCCCGCTGCGGTGACGCTGGCGCCGTTCCCGATAATGCCGTCGGCTATGGCCTCGTCAACGCCTACGAAGCGGTTAAAATGGCGCTGTCCGAATAGAAAAATCAGCCTCTTTGTAAATCTCGCAGGTCTCCCAAACCGCTTGTTCGCCTATATGACCGCTTATCACTAAACTCTTTCCCTGACCTCGCTTGTACGGGTATGCTGTGTCCATGCCTGTCTCATCCGGCATGTTTCGGGTAAGCATTTAGCCCCCCCCGTTCCGCGTTTCGCGTGGAATGCGCCTGCCAGACGCTCCGCGTCGAGTGGACACAGAGCGTCCGAGTTCCGAACCACATTCTCGGCGTGTACAAATCAAGGAAAATGAACATGAGGATTATCAACTCCATGTACGTTATTTTGACAGCGCTTGTTGTTTTGGCCGGTGTGCCCGCGTGCGTTGGCGAATCGGCTAACGCCGGCGGCGGGGTGGGACGCATTGCCACCGCTGCCGCTGTGCCAGTTGATGATGGCTATGCGCCGCCGGTAGTTTCCGCTTTAGAAAACCGCCAACCCGCTTCACGCGCAGACGGCGCCATTGCGCTTGGCATTTCCGCCTCCGGCAGTTTGCAAAATCCGGCCTGGTCGCCCGACAGCGGCGAGCTGCTTTTCACCCGTTTTGTTAATGGCTACAACGCCGAACCGGCCGATTTACTCATCTTTAACATGGGCGATGCGTTAACCCGCACGCTAATTTCCAACGGCAGCGGCAACGTCAATTTGCCCGGCTCCTCCTGGAATCTGGGCACAAACTACATCGCCTTCTCCTCCTCCCGCGACCCGCACGACGAGATTTACGCCATTTACGCCGACGGCCCGGCCAATGACGAGTGGCAAATCACCGATCGGACTGAATGGATGGCCTACGAGCCGACTTTTTCGCCCGATGGGGAATGGGTTGTTTTTGAATCGCATCCGCTGGATGTGGAGGGAGACGGCGTGATTACCAAATATAAGATTGACGACAGCCAACCGTATCAGGCGCTTACCGCTTCCGGCGACGACTGCCGCCAGCCCAACTGGTCGCCGGCTGGGAATCTTATGCTGTATCAAAAATTCAGCGGCGGGCAGTGGGATATTTGGCTGATGAACCCGGATGGAACGAATCAGCGGCAGCTTACGACGGGGGCGGGGGATAAAACGGACGCTGTTTTTTCGCCGGACGGTAACTGGATTGTGTACAGTTCGGATGAAGGCGCGTTGGAATTTGCCAATTTGTTCATTATATCTGTAGATGGCGGCCCGCCTACCCGGTTGACGACGTTTGACGGGTATGATGGCGCGCCTTCCTGGTCGCCAGACGGCCGTTTCATTGCCTTCGAGTCCGCCCCGGAAGACCCAGACGCCGCTGGGGGAACGACCCTCTGGCAAATCGCCGTTCCTGACCAGTTCGCTCCCCCGCTGCTTTTTGACGGCGGCTTTGAAACCGGCGACGCTAGCCAATGGGCGGACGTCAACTGGAATCTAGATCGCCCTTTGGGCGAACAATTACAAATCGTGACCATCCCGGCGCGGCAGGGGCAATTCGCCGCCGAAACCATCGTCCACGACGGCGATCAATTTATAGACACATCCGGCGAGCGCATCCAATTTGAACGACCTGGCCCCAACGAGCGGGAAGGAGACGATTATTGGTATGCCTGGTCTACGCTTTTCCCCGTTGATTGGCAGTCCCCTAACGATTGGCTGCTGATTGCCGATTGGCATTCGGCCTATCCCGACGCTTGCCAGTTGTTGCAGTTAGAATTAAATAATACGAATGCGCTCTCGGCCCAAATCCTGACTGGCGATGTGACTGGCTATGATTGTTATACCGGGCCTGGAACCGCCCTGAATCAGTCAGAAGTGATTGTGGATCAAATCGCACTTGGAGAATGGCATGATTTTATCATTCACGTTGAGTGGACGACATCTGCCAATGGCCTTATTGAAATTTGGCATAAACTGGAGAGCGAAGCTGAATTTGTGAATGTGTTGGCGTGGGATGGCATTCCGACTTTGCAATACATGGGCGATCCTGCCAATCCGGCCCCGCCTTACTTTATCCTGGCGCATTATCGCGATGAAACCAATACGCATACATCGGTACTTTACCATGATGGGTTGCGTATGGCTGTAAGCGCGGCCAATCTGGCGGAGGGAGATTTGTATAATCTCGAACCGTCGTCCGCAGTTTATTTGCCGATTGTGGCGGCATGGGAACCGGGGATGTAACCACACTTTCCTTTTTGGACTCTAACTATGGACTCTTTTTTACTTCTCACCAGGAGCACTGCTTTATGCGATTGAAAACGGCCGTTTACCGCAGGCTTATTATTTTTCTCATTGTTCTATCTTTCATTTTGGGCATTGGTTTTGTTACCTTAACCTTTGCCCATGCGCCACAGGCGCATCAGGGGCCAATCCCGCCCATCGCCGACGGCTACGGCCGTTGGGGAGACCATCCCGTCATTTCCGAAACCTTTCAAATGACCAGCAGCGGCTACACCAATACTGTCGCTCTCTACTACCCCCAAAACCAAACTGCGCCCGCGCCAACTCTCTTTTTCGCGGTGGGCTGGGACATTCCTTGCGGCGCTTATGCTGAGTTTTTACGTTTTTTTGCCAGCAAAGGGTACACGGCCGTTTGCGCTGAATATGGCACAGACACCGACTCCATTGGAACCCAGCTTTCCGACGCCTTTATCGAAGCCGCCAGCCGCTATCCCACCCGTATTGACACCGATAAATTCGGTTTGGCCGGACACTCCTCCGGTGGCGGATTATTGCCCTCCGTTGGCTACAATTTGGTGCGCAATGAGGGGTGGGGCGGCGTAGACGGTCAAAACGTCTTTATCTTTTCCTCTGCCCCCTGGTTCGATTTCGACATTACCGACGCCATGCTGCTGGACTATCCCGCCGGTATGAAGCTGATTTTGCACACCTATGAAGACGATTACACCACCGACCTCCGCACTTACATTGACCAATTCGAGAGTTTGACTGCCATCCCCGACACGGAAAAAGAGTACATCACCCTGCGACCCAGCGAGATAGACAGTTATGTTTACCTGGCCGATCATCGCGTCATTGCCACCGGCGGCAGCGGCTATGGGGCATACGATGCCCTGGATGATTATGGCGTTTTTCGGCTGGTTGAGGCGCTGGCAGATTACACATTTAACGGCAGCGCCGACGGTAAACTGGTCGCTCTGGGCGATGGCAGCGACGAGCAAATCGAGATGGGCGCGCTGCGCGACCTTGTTTCCACTGACGACCCGCGCCCCATCCCTGGCGAAACGTATGATTACCCCTGCGATGTAGATTACAACCCTCGCCGCGCCTATTGCGATGATTTTGACCACGAACTGCCCGCCGCCGTCTTGATTTCGCCCGCCAAGCATATTACCTTGGACGACGAGTCGCCGGTTTTTGTTTGGGAGCCGGTGGTAACGGCCGTCCGCTATGACCTCCAGGTCCGCCCCCTCTTGCCCAATGGCGACCCGGATTGGAGTGTGAGTTACGGTGTGGATGATGTAACGGCCGTTGCCGCCAACTGTGAAAACGAAACCCAAAACTGCGCCTTCCTGCTCCCCTCCGCGCTTCCCGACGGCGAATACGTCTGGTGGATCAGACCTGAAAATGACGAAAAGCAAGGCGTCTGGAGCCGTCGCGGCTATTTTGACAAGGCGCGATTGCTTTACCTGCCTGTTGTTATTTCTCAATAAACCTGTAGCGCGATTTGGTACTGGATACTGGTGTTTCACCAGAAAATTCGCCAGACTCCAGTTGGAAAATCGCGTATTGAATGATAATTCACCGAATTACCAATGGGTGCATTTCAAATGAGTTGAGAAAAGTGCGTGTTTCGGGAATTGGAATTCCCGAAACGTTGAGCCAAGTATCGGGAATTCCAATTCCCGA
>JANTHP010000049.1 GCA_024762395.1 Anaerolineae bacterium
ATCGGGCTGCAGTTTTCACTCATTCGTGGTGCGCCATAGCGCGTGGAATCTCCCTGCATAATCGAAAAGCCTGTCCTATACGGCCGTTTGCTCCATAACGGGCGCTGCCGTGCCTAACCCATTCGCCATCCCCACCTCGGCCAACTGCCGCCGAGCGCGGAACAAGCGCGATTTGATAGCGCTGACAGTCGTATCCATCATCTCCGCAATTTCCTCATACGAAAGTTCATACCAATACCTCAAAACAACCGCTTGCCGATAATCAGGCGATAATTCCTGCAAAAGAGATTGAACCATCTCTTGCTGTTCACTAATAACCATTTGCGCTTCCGGCCCCTTTTGTCCATCCGATCTCAATGCCGGATGCGGCGGCAGCGGCTCGTCTATCGAAAGTAACAGCGCCCGCCGTTTGCGTATCAAATCTATACAATAATTTGATGTGATTGATAACATCCATGTGCTAAATTTACGATTCGGGTTATAGGTATGCAGGCGCGTATAGGCGCGAATAAACGCCTCTTGTGCCGCCTCTTCCGCTTCGCCCGAGTTGTTTAACATTCGGTAGGCCAGGTTATAGACCGGCCGCTGATAGGCTTCAATGAGTTTCCCAAATGCAATTTTGTCGCCATGTCTGGCTTGTTCCAGCCAGATCTGTTCCTCATTTAACACGTCAATCTCCTGACAATTCACTATCAATACGGGGAATGGTGGAGAAAGTTTCGGGCGGCTGCCCGATTCGTAATTACATCAAGCATAAAGCGTAAACTACGAAACGTAAAGGCTTCTTGGTGGGACAGCCCCCGATTTCATAATCACGCTTTGTATGCTAAACAGGAACGCGAAAAAGATTTTACAATGACAGCATGTGTATGATTTTGTGTGATGAATGGAGGGGGGTTAGAGCGGCAGCTTTAACGTAAACGTACTACCAACATTTACTTCGCTTGTGACTAAAATTTCGCCATCATGGGCTTCAACGAGGCTTTTGACAATAGCAAGACCCAATCCAGTGCCAACTGCTCTTTGTTGGTGGCTTTCAACACGGCGGAACCGGTCGAAAATATGGGGCAGCTCATCTTCAGGAATACCATAACCGGTGTCTTTGATATCCACAACAGCGAAATGACCTTTCATATAGGTATCAATGGACACATTTCCGCCCTCTGGTGTGTATTTTATGGCATTGGAGATGAGGTTGAGGAGAATACGTTGGGTTTTCTGTTCATCGGCCGTGATAATTACAGGCTGTGGAACTTCTTGGTGCAAAATGGCAATGTTTTTCTCTAACGCCAGGGATTCAATAGATTCTATGACGGTTGTAACTAACAACGCCAGGTCAAAACTGCTTCGTTCCAACAGGATGGGTGTACCAGATTGCAGTTTTTCAATATCAAGAATGTTATTGACGATTTCTAGTAAAGTTTCTTCGCTGCGTAAAATAATTTTAGCAATCTGTACTTGCTGTTCGCGCCCTAATTCACGATCGCGTAGGATGGATGAGTACCCCTTGATACTGGTTAATGGTGTCCGCATATCATGGGTTAAGACGGCCAGAAAAGCATCTTTATCTTTGTTGACTTGTTCTAGCTCCTTGTTGGCATCTGCCAGGTCTTGGGTACGCAAGGCCACCAATTCTTCCAATTGGCCCATTTGTCGCTTGGTTTGGCTAACATATATGCGAAATGAGTAGGCTGACAGCAAAATGGGCAGAAAGAATATGGCAATTCCCAGGAAATTAAACTCTTTTACGGCGACAGCAAGGATGCCGCCGCCTACGCTCATAACTAACACGTTAATGGGAACTGCCCATTTGTGGTCGCGCCAAATATCCAAGGGTGGAATTTTGTTTTGCAAGTGCAGCAGCCCAATAAGCAACCAGAGGTTTATCTGGTCATGAATGATGGCGGCTAATAACCAGGGTACGATCCCCCCAAAAATGGGGCTGCTTTCCAACGCGACAGATGACGCTTCAAAAACCAGGCCGGCTAAAAAGATGGCTATGGCGCTCATGCCGATGTTAAAACTGATGCGTTCGACGGCGCCTTTCCATCCGGGCCAACTGGTCTGTAAACTGGTGACGGAAACGGCCGTTACCGCGGCTGCGGCCACGACTGTAGCTGCTGATGTCCCATACAAAGCGACAACGGCAAGGCTAACGGCCGTACTAACCTCCACCGTCACATTCCCGCCTACAAGCGAGGTGGAAGTAATTTGAGCGGCAACAGCCAACGCCAGCAATAAGAAAAAAGTAAGCAGGGGAGCATACGCGGGCAGCCGGATAAGTCCCCACACTACCAGCGCAATACCCAAAATGCTGACAATGCTCAGATATACATTGCGCGGCGTTATCGCTTGTTTACGCATGGTTTCCACATGTTTTCCCTTTGAGGAAACTATTGGCTGTGCTGACATTTTCAGTGAGTACAAAACAATCCCCATGATGATAGAACATCATGGGGATTACTACTAAATAATTAATCTAACCGCGTCGTTTAGTCAAAATTATCCACCTGACCAGTCCAGACGTAACCGCCTGTCCAAACATAACCGCCTGTCCAAACGTAACCGCCTGTCCACACATAACCGCCGGGCCAGGCATCGCCGCCCGTCCAGACATAGCCGCTTTGCCAAACCTGATCGTCTCCTACTGGCTGCCAATCTGTGCTGCCCGTCCACACATAGCCGCCTGTCCAGACGTAACCACCTGTCCAAACGTAACCGCCTGTCCAAACATAGCCGCCTGTCCAGACGTAACCGCCTGTCCAAACATAGCCGCCTGTCCAAACGTAACCGGCGGCGTCGGCAATATCTTCGCCATTTTCATCAACCAGGACAAAATGATCATCTCGATACACCGCTGGGCCAACGTATTTTTCACCAGGAATCATGTCGCCGTCAGCATTACCTTCCTGTGGCTCAAATATGGCGCCGGGCGCCCAAACGCGGCCTGCGCCTTGCTGGAAGATGCTCCAGGTTAAATTGGCGTCGTCGTAAGCGGCTGGCCGGGCTGAAGCCATCAGGGCATACTTAACTTCGCCGGGCGTCATGTCGGGGTTTTCTTGCAGCATGAGGGCGACTAAACCGGAGGTAACGGCCGTTGCCGATGAGGTTCCCGCCGTTTCATAGTAACGACCTTGAACGCGCTTGTCTGGGTGCTCCTGCGCCCATGTTGTATTATGTTTTACCATCGTGATCATGTGCGCCCCCGGCGCCACCACATCTGGCTTGACAAAACCCGTCTCCGTCGGGCCGGCGCCGCTGAACGGCGTGATGTAATCATCACTCTCATCCTCTGGCGTGAAATTATCCGTAAACGCACCCACTGTGATGATGAAAGGATCATTACCAGGAACCGAAACGGTTAACGGGTCTGGACCTGAGTTACCTGCTGCGGCCAGCACCACCACGCCCGCGTCCCAGAGCGCTTCAACCGCCTGATTGATGGGGTCGGCCCAGTAGGGGCTGTTCACACCGGCCAAAAGTGAGAGATTGACAACGCGGATATTGTATTCATCCTTATGAGCCAAAATCCAGTTCAGCCCTTCAAGGATATCTTCGTAATTACCTGATCCATCCGCATTTAGAACGCGCACATCTACAAATTTTACGCGAGGCGCAACGCCAACATAGTTACCATTTTCATCGCGGCGCTTGTTTCCAATGAGGCTGGCCATCATTGTGCCGTGCCCGTTGGGGTCTTTTTTACTGGAGCCATTGTCCAGCGCATCGTACCGGGCGATGATCCGCCGTTTGTTCCAGTTGAATTTGGCAATACCGGTATCAACGACGGCCACCGTAATACCTTTTCCTTTGACGCCTTCTTCCCAGGCCTGGTCAACGCCCATTACCTCAGGAAAGTAGGTGATCGGCGCATTACCGGGCTTCCCGGCAATTTCGGCCGTTTCATTAGCATGAACAGCCAGCGCGCGCGAATCCGCCTTTAACGCATCTACCTGCGCCGCAGGGATGTTAGCGGATACCGCGTTAATGATTGCCAGTTCTTCGTTTAGCTGTCCACCGTAATCATGAACAATGGCAACAGCCGTTTCCACGCTGTCGGCCTGAATAATCAACGTAACCATATCGGAGGACGATACTGAGGCTCCGAATACGGCCGTAAAAGCCAATAAAACAATTGTGAGTGCGAGTAGTTTCTTCATTGTAATCTCCCTTTTTTACTACATCACATAGTCTGCTCTGAGGCGCTATGATCGCCAAAAGGGAAAACCTGCTAATGAGGCTATCCTTTGCTTAGAGTATTGATGATCCGGCCTGGTTGCTCAATAGGAGAATGGTCTTTCTACTGGCAACTGGACAAGAATAGCGAAGGTGATAAAGTCAAAGAATCACTCCTTTTTGGTAACTATTCAGGTACCCTCTGAGATTTGTCAAATTTGGTCTGGTCAACGCCTGATCATGCTAAAAAATTTGACAAATCCTCTCGCCAGCGCTGTATAGTTACTGAAACTCTTTCATTTCCAGTATCATTGCTAAAAATTGTTTAGAAGGTCTGCTATACTTGGGAGCGAAATGCGAAAAAACAAACCTGGGCAGCGACTCGCTTTTTTATCTGACGCCAATGTAGATACGTTGGCCGAATGTCTTGTTGCCTTTGCTAACGGAGACGGCGGACTGATTGTTTTGGGCGTAGATGAGCAGGGGCGGGAAATCGAAACCGTCTGGGAGGAGGAAGCGGAGGGATCGCTGCGCGAAGCCGCCAGCCTGTGCCGTCCGCCGGTTCCCAGCCAATGGCAGCAGGTAGAGGGTGAGAATGGGACGCTCATTGGTATAAATGTGCCGCGCAGTTCAGATTTGCATACGTTGTATGACGGCCGTGTCCTCATTCGCAGCGGTAATTGGAATCGGCCGCTCTCCGGTGAGGAAGTAAGCGCGTTAGCCAAAAGCAAAAATACGGCCGAATTTGAAACCAGCGTTGTCCCTGGAGCCAGACCCACCGATCTGAACCGCGACATCATCCGCGATTATTTGGACAGGCGTGAAGCGCGGGGTTCCGCCAAAGTTACGTCTACCGAAGAATTGTTATTTGAAATTGGCGCGACAGACCGCGACGGCAATCCGACTTCCATTGGCATTTTGCTGTTTGGCAAGAATCCCCAGGTATTTTTCCCCCAAAGCGGCATCGTTTTTGTGAAATTTATGGGAACGGAACCGCGCGGTGAGGATGGGACTGTGGGATACGGCCGTCGTGACGAACTCACCGGCCCCCTTCCCCGCATCATTGACCGCGCCTGGAACGTCATCTTTGAAGAGATGCGCGTGGGAGCCAAAGTAAACGGGTTAGAGCGCGAAGAACTCACCGAATATCCGCGTTTTGCCGTGCGCGAGGCGCTGGTTAACGCCATCGCGCACCGCGATTACCGCATCAGCGGGCGGCGTATTGAAATTCGGATGTACGCCAATCGTATGGAAATCATAAGCCCCGGCGGATTACCCGGCTACATGACGCTGGACAATCTGGTAGAAGAACATTTTTCCCGCAATCCACGCCTGGTGAATGGCTTGTACCAATGGGGATACATTGAAGAATTAGGGTTAGGCATTGACCAGATGATTGAGGAGATGACCCAGGCCGGACACCCGCCGCCACAATTCCGCGCCGCGCCCCATGCGTTTACGGTGATACTTTCTAATAAACGAGAACGTGCAGCCGTTCCCAAATGGACGCGCAGCATGAATGAGCGTCAAGCGCGCGCATTGACCTTTGTGCGCGAGAATGGCAGCATCACTAATCGGGAATATCGTCAACTTTGTTCCGATGTTTCAGCGGAAACGCTGCGCCTGGACCTGGTTGATTTGGTTGATCGGGGGTTACTGCTAAAAATCGGGGCCAAAAAAGGCACGTATTACATTTTGAAATAGGAAACTTAAGAATACCGTGTGATGATAGAGAACTCAAGGGTTTCAAAACTTAGGGCACCCTTGGGTGGAGCCGACAATCGGGCACAGCGCCTCAACAGTTGGAAACAAGCAAGCCCTTCGGATCCACATCGTAAACATCAGTTTCCCAAATTTATCCCAAATGCGAACTTGGGATAAATTTGGGAAATACAACAGGTATCGGAAGCATGTCACTTACACAGCAATTTATTATTGTTTCTATTTTCCCACTTAGCTTTTTGGGAATGGCTCTCTATGTTTGGCGGTCAGGTTTGGTGCAGCGCGAATTAATGCTGCGGTGGACAGGAGGGCTGCTGGCTGCGGCCGTTTGGGGCAGCAGTGTGCTGCGCTTTTATGGCGGGGCAACGATTCCAGACAGTGTAACGTTTACCTGGGGAGTTATTGGGAAATATGCGTTGAGTGTAACGGCCGTTGCCATCCTCCTTGCCACATTTACCCATTTAACCGTTTCACCCAAAGTCCACCGTTTTACATTAAGCCTAAGCGGGGCGCTGTGGGTGTTAGCATTCGCCCTGGATTACCAGATTTGGCCTTACGATATTCCCAATTTGACGCTGGCAAACCAAACCATTCGTCATTTTGACCTATGGGCCGCCATGTGGATTGCCAGTTGGCTGATTCCCCTGCTGTCTGCCTGGATTTTAACCCGGCAAATCAGAGCAAATTCTCCCAACTCGCTTTATCGTACCCAGAGCCATTATTGGTTGTTAACGCTTGTTTTGTTTATAGTCGGCAGCGGGTTGGCATCTATCCATCAATTAGGCCAACCGGGCTGGCAAGAGGCAGGCCTGCTCGTCATCATTACGGCCGCATTTGTGGGCACAGTCAGCATTACTCACAGCCACTTACCTGATTTGCAGTTAGCTCTACGCCAATTATTCATTCGGCTTTCGGGGACAATACTGATTTTCGGGTTAAGTTGGTTAGCTTTGATGGCAATTGAACGCTCCGCGATGAATTTGCCCGCCAATACCAGCCCCAATTTGATCTTGTTGTTGGCGGCGGCATTTCTTGCCGGTTTTTTTACGCTTGTCTACCGATTGGTGAATGAGATTACACGCCGCTTGCTTTCGCCTGCATCAACCAAACATGAAGAAATATTGGCCAGCTTCAAAGATATGGCGGCTCATTTGCCGGAACCGGTACAGGTAGCACAGTCGTTTTTGCGTGTTATTGAATCGGAACTGCGAACAGGCGACGCCTGGGTATATCTAACTGAGGATGGGCCGGCGGGAAAGTTGATGTTACGGCCGTTAGCCAACCTTAGCAATTTTTCGCCGGAACCCATTTCGCTGGACGAAGACAGCCTTTTTGCCGCGTATTTGCGTCAAAACCAGACGCCGCTTGTGCAGCACGATATTGAATCCTTGAGCTATTTTGACAAAATGCGACCGGAAGAGAAAGAGCAGTTGACTGCCTGGAGACGCGCTTTGTACATGCCGCTGTATGCGGGCAGCACATTGGTTGGGCTGCTGGCTTTGGGCGAGAAATCTGCCGGCGAATCGTATGATCGAAACGATTTCAAAAAATTGCAGGCCTTAGCGCCGCATGTCAGCCCGCTTTTGGCCCAGGCGCGAAATCTAGCCAATTTGCAGCAGATAAATGCGTTCGCATTTGAACAAAATCGAACGTTGGCCCACGAAAAGCTGCATTTGGAAGAGATGATTAATTTATATAAGCAGTTTGTAAAGCTGGTGTCGCCGGAATTGAAACGGCCGTTTCCCACCATTACACAAAAGATCGAACAACTGCAAACCAATCTCGCCGATGATAAAGATAACCGGCAAACCCTGGCCGACCTCACGCAGCAAATCGAACAAATACAAATCGCCGTAGAACGGCTGATCGTTCTTTCCGGACGGCTTCAATCCCGCGAGACCTTCCATTTTGAACCGGCTGACCTGGATACCATTACCCAACAGGCTATTCATAGCTTGCAAACAATGGCTGAAGCGCGCCGCGTTAACGTCGTCTACGAACCCTCAGCGGCGCTGCCGCCTGTTTTGGGCGATGCGGCCCAACTGCAAGAAGCAGTACAACATTTGCTCCACAACGCAATTAAGTTCAACAAAATTGGCGGCGAAGTGACACTGCGTTGTACTGTTATCGGCAATGAAATCTGCATGCAAATCAACGATACGGGCGTTGGGATTCCTAAAGAACGGTTGGAAACATTGTGGCAGGGATTGGCGCTGACACGTAATGGCAACGGCCGTCTCCCCGGCATGGGATTACCATTAGCACACTACATCGTCGCTGCACACGGCGGTCGCGTAAAAGCTGAAAGCCAATACGGATTAGGCAGCGCCATTTCTATCTATTTACCCATTTCGTTTGATGAATAAAGCGTGAAACATAAACACGTAAGTAACTATACAGCTACCAGAGGTGACAGTCACTTACTAAACATCGTGGCTTTGGCTAATACCTCTGGAAAAAGTGACTGTCACCTGTATAGTTACACACGTAAAACTTTATCGCTATTGACGCTGCGCTCTTAACGTTTTATGTTTCAGGAATATGAGCTTTACGACTCCTTTAGCTTTGCTCTTTTTGCTTGCCATCCCCTACTTTGTGTGGGTAGGACGGCCGTCACGTTACGGCCGTTCCCGTTGGCGTGATTGGGCCAGTTTAGTCGTGCGGGTTCTCATCATCGCCCTGCTGACATTGAGCTTAGCCGGAACCCAGATGGTACGCGCCGCCGATGAGTTAGCCGTCGTCTTTTTGGTGGACGCCTCCGACTCGATTGGGCCGGAGCAGGCGCAGCAGGCAGAGGCGTTTGTGCGGACGGCCGTCGAAACGATGGGGGTCAATGATGAAACGGCCGTCATCCTCTTCGGCGCCAACGCCCTCGTCGAACGCCCCATGTCCGGTCTGGCCGAACTCGCTCCCGTCACCTCCGTTCCCCAGCGATTACACACCGATTTGGCCGAGGCGATCCGCTTAGGACTGGCCCTGTTCCCCGCCGGGTCGGCGCGGCGCATGGTCATCCTCAGCGATGGCGCGGCGACGATTGGCGATGCGGAGGAAGCGGGCAAACTGGCCGCAGCGGCGGGCGTGGCGATTGATTTTGTGCCGCTTTCCCGCCCCGCCGGTTCCGCCGAAGTGTTGCTCACCAACGTAGACGCACCCACCCGCGTCGTGCAGGGTGAGACCTTTCGCATCGAAGTGACAGCCGAAAGTACGGCCGACACCCCCGCCGCATTACGCATTTTAGCCGGCGGCGGTATCGTGTACGAAGATACGGTGCAGCTTCGCCCCGGCGTGAACAATTTCAGTGTGCGCCTGCAAGCCAGCGAGCAAGAATTTGCCCGCTACCGCGTTCAACTCACCCCCATCGAAGACACCTTTTACCAAAACAACGAACTGGCCGCCTTCACCGAAATCGTCGGCCCGCCGCGCATTTTGTTGGTGGCCAACGATGGCACAGTCGCCGATGACGGCACGCCGCAGCCCGACGAATCGCCGCAGCTAAAATTGGCGCTGGAAAGCGTGGGGCTGACAGTCGATCGCGTCACGCCGGCCAATTTACCCGCCAGTTTGGCCCAATTGAGCAATTACGCCAGCGTGGTGTTGGTCAATGTCAACGCCAAAAACCTGTCGCCGCGCAAAATGGAGACACTGCAAAGCTACGTCCGCGATTTGGGCGGCGGGCTGGTCGTCGTCGGCGGGCCGCAAAGTTATGGCATGGGCGGCTATTTCAAAACGCCGCTGGAAGAAACGCTGCCGGTGGAGATGCAAATCAAGGATCAGGAACGCTTCCCCTCGGTGAGCATCGTTATCGTCATTGACCGTTCGGGCAGCATGGGGGCGCAGGAAGGCGGGCTGACCAAAATCCAGTTGGCCGCCGAGGGCGCGGTACGGGTGGTGGAACTGCTGAATGATTTCGACGAGATCACCGTTTTGCCGGTGGACACGGCTCCGGACAATCCCATCGGCCCCATGTCGGCGGCGGATAAAGAGGCGGCGATTGGGCTGATTCGGCAAATCGGGGCCGGGGGCGGCGGCATTTATGTGCGCACGGGGTTGGAAGCGGCGGCGGAAGCGTTGGCGCAGTCGCCCAATCAGGTCAAACACATCATTTTGCTGGCCGACGGCGCCGATTCGGAGCAAAAGGAAGGCGTACCGGAACTGATTGATGCGCTGACGGCCGAAGATGTGACGATTTCGACGGTGAGCATTGGCAATGGGCCGGATACGCCCTGGCTGCAAGAGATGGCGGAACGGGGCAACGGCCGTTTCCATTTCACCGATCGCGCCGCCAACCTGCCCCAGATTTTCACGCAGGAAACCACCTCCATCCAACGCAGCTATTTGGTGGAAGAGCGCTTCTTCCCCAGCTTGGTCAGCAGCAGTCCGATTTTGTCGGGGATTACGGCCGTGCCGCCGCTGTACGGCTACGTGGGCGCAACCGCCAAAGGAACCGCCCAAACCATCCTCAAAACCCATCAAGACGACCCGCTGTTGGCCGTCTGGCAGTACGGATTAGGCCGCTCGGTGGCCTGGATGTCCGACGCGACGGGACGATGGGCTGCGGATTGGGTGCGCTGGGATGGGTTCCCCGCTTTCTGGGCGCAGGCGGTGCGCTGGACGATTACACAAGGACGGGACAGCAATGTGGAAACGGCCGTTACCTTCAGCGGTGAACAGGCCAGATTGACGGTGGACGCGCGCGGCAGCGATGGCGATTTCCTCAACAATTTGGCCGCCGAAGCCAACGTCGTCGCGCCGGACGGGACAGTCTCTAATCTCCAATTACAGCAAGTCGCGCCCGGCCGTTACGAGGCCGATTTCACGCCCAGCGGCGACGGCGCCTATTTCATCCGCGTCGCCGGAACCTCAGAAGGCGAGGAGGCGACGATTGGACAGACGAGCGGGTGGGTGTTGGGCTACTCGCCGGAGTACCGCCAGTTTGAGGCCAATCCCGGTTTGTTGGAAAACCTGGCTGAATTATCGGGCGGGCGAGATTTGTTGGGGTTGGAAACGGCCGTATTCGACCACAATCTCCCTTCCGACGTCACCCGCCGCCCCATTTGGCCCTGGCTGACGCTGGCGGCGGTGATTTTGCTGCCGTTTGACATTGCCCTCCGCCGCCTGGTCATCACCCGCCGCGATTGGGAACGGGCCTGGGCGGCGACGTTTGGCCGGCTGCGTCCGGCGGCTCCCATTCCGGCGCAGTCGGAGCAGGTGTCGCGGCTGTTTGAGGCCAAACGGCGGGCGCAGGTGAAGAGGGAAACGGAAACGGAGACAACGGTTCCGCCGCCAATCAGGCAGGTGGATGCGGTTGTGGAGGAGAAAAAGAGAGAGGAGGGGGAACGGCCGTCCAAACCCACTTCCACACACAAATCCCAACAGCCCCCCACCGCTGTTGGCGGCTCACTCGCTTCCCGCTTGCTAGAAAAGAAAAAACGGCAAGGAGATCAAGAACACACCGATGAATGAACCATTGGACAGAGCAACCATTCTTGTCATAGATGATGATATTACTTTTTGCGAAGGCATGAAATTGATTTTCGCTCAGGCAAATGCACATGTTCAGTTCGCCCATACCGGACGCGCCGGCATAGAAGCATTTTTCAAGTCCTGTCCCGATTTAACCTTCCTTAACGTCCGTATGCCCGACATTGACGGATGGGAAACGCTGCGCCAGATTCGTTTGGAATCGAACAATCCGGTTATTTTGCTTTCCACCTTAGCTTCCAATGAAGCTGTTGTGCGTGGGCTTGACAGTGGCGCCGATGACTTTATCGTCAAACCATTCAATAAGCATGTGCTGCTATCTCGCACACGGGCTGTTTTGCGCCGGGTGCGATTCGTCTACAAAGATGACAAACCCGGCGCTTACAACGATGGCTACCTGGTAATAGATTTGAATGCGCGGCAGGTATTTGTAGCCGGTCAATTGGTTCGTTTAACCGCTATGGAGTTCCGGCTTTTGGCCTATTTGCTGCAAAATCCTGAGCGCGTGCTTACCTATCAGCAAATCTTGGAACATGTTTGGGGGCAAGAGTATCAAGACAGCATTGATTACGTACACGTCTATCTTTCCCATTTGCGTCGTAAACTAGAGAAAGATGTGCGCAATCCACGTTATTTGCTCAATGAACATGGCGTTGGCTATCGTTTTGAGCGGCGACAACTCTCCCATCATCCAAATTGATGCTAGCGTCAGGTTACAGCCGGTTTGCAGATCTATTCTCGTAACCATGTCCTGGGCAATGCTGGCACGCAGAGCGAATTGACATTGAGACCACAATCAAGCAAAATAAATTTGTAACTATACAGCGCCGTCGAGAAGATTTGTCAAATTTTTTAGCACGACCAAGCGTTTACCGGGCCAAATTTGACAAATCTTAGCGCCCCACCTGAACAGTTACATAAATTCAAGGCATTCATGTTAAAAATTAGCGCTTGATTCGATCCGGCGGCAGCCGGGTGTACATCATAAAAGGGAGCAATACCACATGAGCCAGGAACGTATGCTAGGTAAATACCGCCTTTTGGAGGAAGTGGGAAGGGGCGGCTTTTCAACTGTCTACAGGGCCACAAACACAGTTTTGGGAAATGAAGTCGCGCTCAAGGTACTCAATCCCGTCCTCGCTCGTGACAAAACGTTTGTGCAGCGTTTCCGTCGGGAAGCTAAACAGACGGCACAGCTCGATCATCCTAACATTGTGCGCATTCTGGATTTGGATGAGGCAGACGGCCAGTTTTTTATTGCCATGGAGTATGTTCCCAACCAGGATTTGCGCGAGATATTGGCTTCTGGCGAACTCATGCCGCTGGAGCAGGTAGTCAGTATTATCCGCCAACTGGGCGCGGCTCTGGATTATGCGCATGGTCACTCTCTCATCCACCGTGATGTGAAGCCCGGCAATGTGCTGTATCGGAAAGATGGCGTGGTGAAGTTGATGGATTTTGGCCTGGTCAAAGCGTCAGAAGGCACAAAGCTGACTTTAACGGGGATGACGATGGGAACGCCTTCGTATATGTCGCCTGAACAAACGCGGGGCGCGCCGGTAGACGGCCGTGCCGACCTTTATGCGCTGGGCGTGATGGCTTATGAGTTTATTACCGGACGGGTTCCGTTTCAGGGAAATACGCCGGTTTCCACCGCCTACATGCACGTTCACGAGACGCCGCCGCTGCCGTCAACCATCGCCGACCGGGCAAAAGGCCCGATTGAGCCGGTACTGCTTAAAGCGTTGGCAAAAGACCCGGCGGACCGGTATCAAACCGGGGCGGCGCTGGCTGATGCGTTAGCAACGGCCGTTCGCAAACAAGAAGAACAATCCTTGATAAACGCCTACAACCAATCTGTTACCCTGATACAAAACCGGCAGTTTGGCGCGGCGTTGGAACAGCTTAAGCTGCTGCAAGCCACCCAACCCGACTTCCGCGATGTCCACACCCTCATCCTAAAAGCGCAAGAAGGCGAAAACCTGAACGATCTCTACCATCGAGCGGGCCAATACCTGTCCAGCGCCCGCGATTTAGCTTCACAGATAACGACGGCTGACCCAGATTTCCCCGACACCCAAAATTTATTCCCCATTTTGCGCGGGCAGCCAGGCAAAAATGCGTTAGTTCATGGGGCAAAAACACAGCAGCCGGCAACAAAACAGAAAAAGATAGCGCGGGTAATTATGAAATTTGCCGGGCAAGCGGCGATTGGCCTGATAATCATGCTTGTTATTTTGGTTGGGGTACATCTCATCTTCGTGCGGCCGTCCATCGAAGAAGCCGTTTTCGATTTCGCAGGGCCTAATTTGGATGCTTTGGTAAACCCTGATGTATTTCAGGGGCATTCAGAATTTTGTGAAACCTCAACGGAAAGGAGCATTCAGACCGATTTAGCCCAAGGCCTTCGCGGCAGCCCGCTTGCTAACAAAATCGAGATACAACTCAATCAAAACAGCGTCTCGGTTGCGGCCAAGTTGGGAAAATTAGCAGCCTCGGTTGAGGCCAGCCCTGAGGTAGATACCGAAGCCGGCCTCATGAAACTGGGTGATTTCAAGATAAATTGGTTGGTGAAGCTGTTTTTCTCCCCCAAGGGGCTGCGAACCTTCGTCGAAGATTATGTCAATAATGATATTTTGCGCGACGGCCGTATGCGCTTAGAAGAAATCACCATTGACGCCAATTCAATAACCGTTTGCGTCACCCCCCGTTAAGATCGGGACGTTCGGCCGCCAGCGCAGCGCCGACAATGCCCGCTTGATTTAAGAATTGAGCGGGAACGACTTTGGCGCGTACATCAATGTATTTGAGAAACTTCTCGTGCTTTTTACTGACGCCGCCGCCAATGATGATAAGCTGCGGGGAAAACAGCGCCTCAATGTATTGAAAATACGCATTCAGACGGCCGCCCCACTCCTGCCAGCTTAACGCCTTCTCCTTGCGAATGCGATCAGACGCATATGCTTCAGCATCTTTTTTTCGATTCCGCATAAAAATGTGGCCCAGTTCCAGGTTGGGAACGAGACGGCCGTTTACAAACATCGCGCTGCCAATTCCCGTGCCCAGCGTAAAAATCATGGCCGTTTCCAGATGCCCGCGTCCCGCGCCAAAGCGCATCTCGGCAATGGCGGCTACATCGGCATCATTAAGCAGCGTCGCTTTGAGGCCAGTCGCTTCCGCAATTGCTTTTTGGCCCGGAAAACCAATCCAGCCATCATCAATGTTAGCCGCCGACATGACAATGCCGTCAAGCACCACCGACGGAATACCCAACCCCAACGGGCCACTGTAATCAAAATATTTGATAATTTCCTTGATGGTTTTGATAACGGCTTGGGGCGTAGCCGGCTGCGGCGTCGGAATTCGCAGCCGGTCCGTGACCATTTCGCCCGTTTCCGTGTTTACCAATGCCCCTTTAATCCCCGATCCGCCGATGTCAATGCCTAAAATGCTCATGATTTCCTCTGTGTATCTCCGTGATGTCTCCGTGAAACTCTGTGTTCCTTCGTTAATCTAGTATAATGAGACCCATGTTATCACAAATCCCACCAATTTCTGAGAAACGATTAGCTGTTCGCGTGACGCCCGCCGCCGAAAGGGCGCTGCGGGAGGGACACCCCTGGTTGTTTGAACAAGCCATCACCAAGCAGAGCGGCGACGGCCGTTCCGGAGACATCGCCGTCATTTTTGATCGCAAAGGGCGTTTCCTCGCCGCCGGCCTGTACGACCCCGACTCCTCCATCCGCGTGCGTGTGCTGCAACATCAGCAGCCAGCCACCATCAACCAGGCCTGGTTCCAGGACAAGCTGGCGGCAGCGGCGCGCAAACGCGCACCGCTCCTCAACCTCAAAACCCAAACCACCGGCTACCGGCTGGTACACGGCGAAAATGACGGGCTGCCCGGCCTGGTTATTGACCGCTATGATAATAATTATGTGATGAAGGTGTATACGGCCGTTTACCTCCCCCACCTGCATGACCTGATAGAAGCCCTGACCAACGCCCCCTCCGCCCGTTACGCCAAACTCATCCCCCAGCCCTACCGCATCATCCTCCGCCTCAGCCGCGACCTTGCCCAACAAAAAGACGCCCTCTTCGGCCTGGAAAACGGAACCGTCCTGCACGGCCCGCCGCTGACCGGCCCCATCCGCTTCATCGAAAACGGCCTGCACTTCGAGACCGACGTTGTGCGCGGCCAAAAAACCGGCTTCTTCCTCGACCAGCGCGAAAACCGCGCCCGCGTTGAGCAATTAGCCAAAGACAAAACCGTCCTCAACGTCTTCGCCTACACCGGCGGCTTCTCCCTTTACGCCGCACGCGGCGGGGCCAAATCCGTTCTCAGCCTCGACAGCAGCCATCCCGCCCTCAACGCCGCCGCCCGCAACTTCGACATCAACCCGGCGCTGGCCAACGTCCCTCACCCGTTTCTCAAAGGGGACGCCTTCGAGAAGCTGACCGAACTGCGCGACCGCGGCAGCCGGTACGACATGGTCATCATTGACCCGCCCTCCTTCGCCAAAAGCAAAGCCGAGATAGAGGGCGCGTTAGCCGCCTACGTCCGCTTAGTGCGTCTGGGATTGGCCGTTCTGGAACCGGGCGGCACATTTGTCATGGCCTCCTGTTCCAGCCGCATAGAAGCGGACGACTTTTTCGCCCTGGTACACCGCATCGCCCGCGAAGAACGCCGCCCCCTGCGCGAAATCGCCCGTTCAACCCATCCCCTCGACCATCCCATCGGCTTCAAGGAAGGGGCGTATCTCAAATGCCTCTTTGCTGTCGCTCCATAAGAGATTGGTTCATTGGGAACTCGCGGGGTTTTAGGTTGCGAGTGGCGAGTAGCGGGTGGCGTGTCCAGAGAGCTTACTCGTTACCCGCCACTCATGTCAACTTCGTGAAATCCTAGAGACCCAAAAGATTAAAGATTGAAGCTCGATAATTTCTAGCAGTTTGTCGGAGAAGGAACAATGGGACACGGATTTCACGGATAAACACAGATCTTTTAACGTTTTTAGCCTGAAAATCCGTGTTTATCTACGTTAATCCCTGTCCTGTCAAGGTTTTCAAGACTTTTCCGACAGCCCGCTATCCTCCGCCGCTTGAAACTGAGGTTTTACCATGAAAATCGGGAGTCTGACTCCCGATTTTCATGGTAGAAATTAAAATTTCGCGTTATCGCCAAAACGTGACAGTCACCTCCGAGGTGACTGTCACGTTTTGGCATTTTACTCAATCGCGTCGGCCACCCAATCCAACCCTAATTCGGATAGTTTGGCGCGGGTGGGGTTGCCGGTGGCCGCGTCCCAGCCGGAATGGGCGTAGTAGGCGTCTTTGGCCGTTTCCAACTGTTCGGGCGTAAAGTTGAAGCCGTCGGAACGGCCGCCTTTGAGCGCTTTAGACAATTTCTTGGGCAGCGTGTCATCGTCACGGGTCAACCCCTCGCGGGCGTTAAAGGCGCGTTGTAGATTGACGCTGCGTTCGCCAATCGTTTGCAGCTCATCTACCGTCATATCCCAGCCGGTAACGGCCCGCACCGTCGCCGCGAACTGTTCCATATCGTACAAATGCCAGGAGGGGCCAAAGACAAATTGGCACACGCTGGCCGAATTGAGCGCACTGTAGGTGTGTTCTGTCGCCATCGCAAAACGCACCTTCTCATCACCCAGGCTGTACTTCTCCTGCTGCTCGGTGAAGCCGATTTGGGCCAGACGGTCTTTGTACCACTTGAAGCCCCCTTCCAGCGTGCCGTCGTGTTCCGACGATTGATGGTCGGCGCCGTAGGGGTTGACGGCATAGATGAGGCCGAGGCTGCGTTTGACCTGGGGCATGTGGGCCGGGAATTCCTGTTTTTTGGCGGCGACGACGAGCGCTTCGCTGCCGCGCCCAATCCGCCCGGCGGCGCGGGCGGAACCTTCGGCCAACACGTCGCCGAATCCTTCCCGTTTGCCAATCATCTCCACCAATTTAATCATGGAATCGGCGTTGCCCCAGTTGAGGGGAATGCCGCCGGTGTCGGCCAGGGTGATCATCTCCTCTTCGTAGGCGTTGAAGGCCCAGGCAAGGGTAGCGCCGCAGGAGATGGTGTCGAGGCCGTATTGGTTGCATAATTGGTTGGCGTGGGCGATGGCGGGCAGGTTGGAGACGCCGCAGTAGGAGCCAAAAGTTGCCAGGGTTTCGTATTCGGGGCCGCCGTATTCGTGTTCGGCGGGGAATGGCCCTTCGGTGATTTGGACGACGCGCTTGCAGCGGACGGTGCAGGCGTAGCAGGTGTCGCGTCCCAGCCGGTCTTGTTTGCCTTCGTCCGCGCCGCGCAGGATGGTGTCGTACATGGTTTCGCCGCTGATGGCTTCGGCCCCGTCAAAGACGCCGCTGCTCCAGTTTTTGGTGGGCAAGCCGCCGGATTTCTGTTGGCCCATGAGAACTTCGGCGGTTCCGTATTTACCCATGCCGGCAACGTTGGAATCGGGGAAGTTTTTGGCTCCCCAGCGGGCCAGTTCTTTGAGCGCTTTGGGGTCGGCGACGGCCGGTTTTTGTTTACCGCGCACGGCGATGGCTTTGAGGTTTTTGGACCCCATGACGGCGCCCATGCCGGTACGGCCGTTAGCCCGATTTTTCATGCTAATCAAAGAAGCGTAGCGGACGCCTTTTTCGCCGGCGGGGCCGATTTGCAAGACTTCGATTTTGTTGTCGTCCAGTTCGGCTTTGAGCGTATCTTCCACGTCGCCGGTGAGGCGGCCCCACAGATGGGCGGCGTCGCGCAGTTCGGCCTGCCCGTCATGCAGCCAGAGGTAGACGGGTTTTGGGGAACGGCCGTACACGACAATTCCATCAAATCCGGCAAATTTCAATTCGGCCGGCCAAAATCCGCCCGATTGGGCGTCGCCGATGGCCCCGGTGAGGGGGGATTTGGCGCAGGCGGTGGCGCGGCTGTTGCCGGAAATGGCCGCGCCGGTGACGACGCCGACCATCAGAGCCAGCGTGTTTTCCGGGCCGAGCGGGTCGGCGTGGGCGGGGGTGTTTTTGAGGACGTACTGGGTTGCCATGGCGCTGCCGCCCAGGTAAAAGCGGTAAAATTCTTCCGCCGGCTCTTCAATTTCTAGCGTCCCGGCGCTTAAATCAACGTGTAAAATTTTTCCATGAAATCCGTAGGGCATTTTGATCTCCTTTTGCGGGGTGGCAAAGTGGCAAAGTTGCAGGGTTGCTGCCTTGCCTCTTTGCAACCTTGCCGCCTCTATCTCTTATCCTCCGGCGGCGGGGCGAAAGATGTCAATTTTGTCGCCATCGCGGAGGCGGGTTTCTAAGTTTTCGATGATTTCGTCGTTGCAGGCGATTTGGATGTGGGATTTGATGTTGAGGTGAGCGGGGATGGCGGAGACGGCCGTTTCCTCCCCCACATCTAAAACTGTCACCCCTTTTGCTTCTGATGGCAGCTTATCGCGCAAAGCGCCGTGTAATCGGACCTGAATCTTCATTATTTGGCATCTAGAAGTTAGTAGGCGATCAGATGTTTTTGAAGCGGCGTTCTAATTTAGCCAACAGTTGGCTGGCTTTGGAAGTTTCACCGGCGGCTACCACATCATCCAGCGGGTTTTCTTCGCCCAGGAAGTAACGATAATCGGCTGGCATTAAATCCAACGTTTGTACCAGTTCCTTGTATTTTTCCACCAACGCTTGTTCCCGAACGCCGAATTGGTCGGCTACGCGCCCTCGGCTTAGTTCCAACAGGTTGATTTTGACGATGGTGTACGTGATGGCCGCCGCCCAGGGTTCTGGTTTGGGGATGCGTAACGGCCGTCTCCCGACCACAATGCGATACTCCAGCCACATTTGCAGCGCTTTGCCAATTTGCGGCAGCGACATCTTCATTTTGGGCATCGTTTCAGTCAACGCTTGCTCAACTCCGTCCAAAGCCGATGAAAAAAGCTGCTCATAACGAGCGGCAACGTCTTCTTTGGTTTCATTGTGCAAATAGCTGCCCAGCGCCTGCATTGCTTTGCCAAAATCACCGCTGCGGGCGTAGGCGCGCGCCAGATTCAAATGATATTCGGGATTCTGGGGCGCGGCGGCAATGGCTGACTGAAACCCTGCAATCGCTTTGTCCATCTCCCAAGATTTATAAAATTCCAGGCCGATTTTATTTTGTTTTGCCGCGAAACGGCCGTCTTGTTTGCCTGTCATACCTGATCCCTACGAAGAAACAGCTTGCCCCATCGGCGTCTCAACCACAACCGGCTGCTCGACGATTTCCCGGCCATATTCAAAAGCCAAAACCTGCTCCAGCGCCGCAATCCCGGCTTCAATCATACCTCTGTCCGGCTCCCGCGTTGTTAAATGCTGCAAAGCCAGATTGGGTTTGGTGATGAGGCGGATGAAGGCATTGTCCTGGTGCGCGGCCGTGAAACGCAAAAACTCATACGCTATGCCGGCAATGACCGGCAGCAGCACAATCCGCGACACAATCCGCAGCAACAAACCCAACGGCGGTAAGACGCTATAAATAAGAATTGAAATGATAACCAGCGTCAGCAAGAACGCTGTGCCGCAGCGCGGATGCTCCAGCGAAAATTTCGCTACCGATTCCGGCGTTAATTCGGCTCCGGCTTCGTAGGCGTTGATGGTTTTATGCTCGGCGCCGTGATAACCGTACAATCGTTTGATGTCGGGCATCAATCCGATACCCCAAATGTACCCGACTAACAAAACCAGCCGCACCAGCCCTTCGATCAGATTTTCCACCACTTGCGATTCGCCCAAATGCAGCCAAACGGCCGCTTGATGCGCGACAAATGTAGGCAAAACAAAGAAGAGCAGGATGGAAAAGCTCAAAGAAAGCAAAACCGTCCCCCACTGGGTCGCCCCTTCAAATACTTTCGACGGCTCGCCATCCGTTTTGTTTTCTTCTTCCAAAGCAACTTCGGCGGAAAAGAGGAGCGCTTTGATACCTAAGCCGAGCGCATCCCACAGCAAGGTGAGACCGCGCACAAACGGCGTCTTGGCTAAACGGCCGCCGTACACTTTTTCGTTCAGCGGCTCGGTATGAACGACAATTTCCCCTTCCGGGTTGCGAACGGCGACGGCGAGGGCTTTGGAGCCGCGCATCATGACGCCTTCGATAACTGCTTGACCGCCGTAGTTGAACTCAGGCGATGCGTTGTTTTTATCTAAATGGTTTTCATTATGATTGGACATGGACTGCATTGTACTGGGCTG
>JANTHP010000050.1 GCA_024762395.1 Anaerolineae bacterium
TGGGCGCGGGCGGCAGCGGCAAAACGCGGCTAGCTATTCAAACGGCCGTCGAAGAATTCACAAATTTTGAGCAGGGCGTCTTTTTTGTGCCGCTAGCAGATGTAGAAGATGCAGAAAATTTATCGGCGGCGCTTGCGGAAGGGATAGGTTTGTCGTTAGGCGGCAAAAAATCACCCCAAGAGCAGGTTCTTAACTATCTGCGCGAGAAGGAGATTTTGTTGGTTTTGGATAATTTTGAGGGGTTGTTGGGAAACGGCCGTCACGCTGCCACCGACTTCCTGACAGACATCCTCAAAACCGCCCCCAATGTGACCTTGCTTATCACCTCCCGCCAGCCGGTCGGTCTGCGCGCCGAGCGTTTATACGATTTGGACGGCTTATCCTATCCAGACGACGATGATCAGACGGACATTGAGCAGTATGAAGCCGTCCAACTCTTTCTGGATCGCGCGCGACGGGTGCGCCCCCGCTTCAAAACGAATCCGGAAACGATGGCTGCCATCGCCTCTATCTGCCGGTTGGCGGAGGGGCTGCCGCTGGGCATTGAACTGGCGGCGGCGTGGGTCAGAACGATGGACTGCGCTGAGATTTTGCAGGGGATGCGGCGCAACCTGGATATGCTGGCGACGGCGTATCGGGATGTGCCTGCCCGTCATCGCAGTTTGCGGGCGACTTTTGCCTATTCGTGGGCGATGTTGTTGCCGGAGGAGCAGCGGGCTTTTAGCGAGCTGTCCGTTTTTCGCGGCGGGTTTAGGGGCGAGGCGGCGCTGGCCGATCAACAAACCCTTTTGGCGTTGGTTGAAAAATCGCTGCTGCGGCGAGAGGCGGACGGCCGTTACCAAATCCACGAACTTTTACGCCAGTTTGGCGCCGAAAAATTGAGCCAAGACCCCATCGCCGAAGAAGCTGCCCGCAACCATCATTGCGCGTGGACGGCCAAATTTTTACAAACGTGGGAACCTCATCTAAAAGGGGGGCGGCAGGTGGAGGCGCTGAGCCAAATCCGAAGCGAGATTGAGAATGCGCGCGCGGGCTGGCGCTATGCCGCTGCCCAACGAAAGGAAACGATTATCGCCCAATCTGCGCCCGCGCTAACTCTGTTTTATGATACGCGCGGCTGGTTTCAAGAAGGGTTGGAGATGTTTAGTCAAGCGGCGGCGATGGTAGAGGAGGGGGTGTTGTACGGCCGTCTTCTTGCCTATCAGGCCGCCTTTTCCTACCGTCTGGGCCAGTTTGAACCGGCGCAAAAGCTGTTTGAACAAAGCCTCTCCCTGTTCCGCCGGTTGAATGCTGTGCCGGAAACTGCTTACACGCTCAACGGACTGGCCTCTATCGCCATCAATCGCGGCGAATATACCGCCGCCCGCCAACTGGCTGCCGAAAGTCTGCCCATAGCCCAAGAGAGCGGCAATGCCGCTGAAGAAGCGAAGAGTTTGGATATGTTGGGGATCGCTGCTCGCTACGAAGGGCGGCTGGCTGAGGCGGAACCTTATTTTCAAGACAGCCTGAAGCTTTATGAACGGCTGGGTAATCAATTTGGTATGGCGCGGTGTTACAACTATTTGGGCAATGCGGCCGTTGCCAAAATGGCCTACGAAGAGGCGGCGGCGATGTTTTCCCGCGCCAAAGAGATATGCCGGACGATTGATTATCGGTTTATGATGCCGTATTTGCTTAGTAATCTTGGTATTGTTGCCGCTCATATGCAAAAATATGAAGAGTCCAAAGCGTATTTTCGGGAGGGTTTTGTTCTTTTTCAGGATTTGGGCGATCAATTTGGGCAGGGGATGGTGCAAAACAATCTGGGCGAAATCTGTTTGTTGATGGGGGATGACGAGGAAGCCTGGAATTATTTCCGGGCTGGCGTCCAGGCGGGTGAAGCGATGCAGTCGCAGGCGATAATGATGGGGGCGCTGACTGGCATCGCCGCTTTGCTTTCCAGGAAGGGTCAAAAAGTTGAGGCGCTGGCATTGGCAACGCTTGTTTTGCGCCATCCGGCGGCGCGCAGTGAGACAAAGGGGGATGCGGAACGTTTGGCTAATGAGCTGAAGGGGGCGCTGTCGCCGGCTGAGGCTGAGGCGGCTGAGCTGCGGGGGGGCGGGATGTCGTTGGAAGAGGCGACGGCCGTATTCCTTGACGGTTCCTGAGATGCTGCCGGAGACAACATGGGCACAGCCCACCACGAATGAATGAAAATAGTATGTTGTCGTAGGTCAAGTTTGCAAACTTGACCTACATTTACACAGGCAGGGGCATCATAACACAAAAACGGCCGTTTCGGGGGAAACGGCCGTTTTTGCTTAAGGAAGGATGAAGATGTTAACGCATTAACGATCAGCCATCGCCACAAAATCGCGTGCGCCTTCGCCCAAGAAAATCTGGCGCGGACGGGCAATCTTCTGCGTCTTATCGCCCAGCAGCTCTTGCCACTGCGACAACCAGCCAACTGTGCGCGGAATCGCAAACAACACCGGGAACATCGCTACCGGGAAGCCCATCGCCTGGTAGATAATGCCGGAGTAGAAGTCCACATTCGGGTATAGGTTCCGCTTTACGAAGAACTCATCTTCCAGCGCGATCCGTTCCAGTTCCAGCGCAATATCCAACAGCGGATTACGACCGGTTACTTCAAACACCTGGTCGGCGATATTCTTGATAATCTTGGCGCGCGGATCGAAGTTCTTGTAAACGCGATGACCAAAGCCCATCAGCAAACGTTCACGGTTCTTAACACCTTTGATGAAATCGGGCACATTCTTGACATCGCCGATTTCCGTCAACATGCGCAGCACCTTCTCGTTGGCGCCACCGTGCAGCGGGCCAAACAACGCCGCCGCCGCGCCGGCCATCGAGGAGTAGGGATCGGAATGGCTGGAGCCAATCACACGCATTGTTGCCGTGCCGCAGTTTTGTTCATGGTCAATGTGCAGCATAAACAACACATCCAGCGCGCGCGCCAAAACAGGGTTCACCTCATAATTCGTCTGGCCCATTTTGTCCAGCATGTACAGGAAATTCTCTGTGTAACCCAAATCATTGTTGGGATACACGTAGGGCAATCCTCTGCTGTGGCGGTAGGAGAATGCGGCAATGGTAGGCACTTTAGCAATCAAACGAATAACTTGCTTCATACGCGATTCAGGGTCTTCAATATCGCGCGCTTCCGGATAATAGGTGGACAGAGCGGCCACCGTAGAGATAAACATGCTCATGGGGTGCGCATCATACCGGAACGCCTGCATAAGCTGTTTGATGTTCTCGTGGACGAATGTGTGGTGGCGGATATCGTCTTCCCACACATCATATTGCGCTTGTGTGGGCAGTTCACCGAACATCGTCAAATAGGCTGTTTCGATGAAATTGGATTTCTCTGCCAACTGCTCGATGGGGTAGCCGCGATAACGCAAGATACCTTTACCGCCGTCAATGAATGTGATGGTGCTTTTGGTCGAAGCTGTGTTTTTGAAACCCGGATCGTAGCTCATCATGCCAAAATCGCCTTCATTGACTTTGATCTGACGCAGATCCATTGCATTGATGGTGTCGTACTCGATGGGTACTTCGTAGGTTTTACCTGTGCGGTTATCAGTGATGCTTAAAGTTTGGTTTGTCATTATTTCCTCCAATGACGGTTAAATACTTTTGAGGCTCAGAGGTTCAGACTTGTGGAAAAAGAGTCTCAAAAGGTAAATGGAAATCAGTTAAGTTTTAGTATAGCTTTTTCTGTTTGGCAGGCATGGACGTTTGTCATATTTCTGGCAGAAAATTGTCATATTCTCATCTGGTATTCAAAATTTGTTATAGCAGTTTGTTGAAACCAATAGCAAATTTCGTTTTATGTAAACATTTTGTATGGTCGTTCAGGCTTTTGAAGTTTTTACCGCTTCCCAAACCACATTCTTGGCGTGCATCGGGAATTGGAATTCTCGATACCAATCCACCCGACCACACAATTCCTTAAAGAACCTGAAATTGTTGATGGGCGCATTTTGTTTTGGTTGAAGTGGCGGTCACGGGGCGTAAAATTTTGGGTAAACTAAGGTCGTTTGCCCCGTGACTGTTATTTGAGTAGTCACTAATTTGCATTGGAAATGGCAATTTGTCGGTCGTGATGTATGATTCTCTAAGTTTTTGGTAACTACTCAGCCTCAGAGGTGACAGTCACTTAAAATGCAGCAAGTTGTGACCAATGCCTCCGGGAAAAGTGACTGTCACCTGAGTAGTTACAATTTTTGGTAACTATTCATGTCTCGAAGGTAACAGTCACCTGGTATGGTGATTTGCCATGACTATTGCTTTTGGAGAAAGTGACTGTCATCTTAGCTGTTACGATTGTTGAAGGAATTATTTGATGCCGCTACAAACACGTTGCCCCAACTGTCAGGCTGTCATCCCCGCTGATGCGGATGTTTGCCCGGTTTGCGAACAGGAGTTTTGCCCGTCGTGCCATGCGCCGCTGGCTGTGGATGATGCGTTTTGTCCACGATGCGGCGCAGAGTTTGCTGTTTTTTGCGCTCATTGTGATGGAGAGGTTGAGCCGGATGCGACGGTTTGCCCGCATTGCGGCGAGGCGTTGGAGGATGAGGAGACGGCCGTTGAACCAATTGCCATTATTGAGCAGCCTGCGTATCGGCCGCTTGACGAGGATGACTCGGAGCCGGAGGAGGAATTTACCGGTGAATGTCCTGTTTGCCAGACGCCTTTGTTTGTTGAGGATGGTTTTTGCGCGGTTTGCGGGGCGTCGTTTTGCGGCCGCTGCGGCCAATTGGTGGATGAGGATGACGAGATTTGCCCCCATTGTCAAACGCCGCTGTTTTTTGAATGTCCGACTTGTCAGTTTGAGCTAACGGCCGGAACGGACATTTGTCCCAATTGCAACACGTTGTTTCCTGCTTTTTGCAGCCATTGTCATGCCAGTTTGCTGCCGGGCGCGGGCGTGTGCCCTGATTGCGGCCGGCCGGTACAGGTGAGCCGGCGGCGCACGGCGCGGGTGATTCATGCGGTGCAGGTGGCGGCGGGGGTGGTGCAGGTGGTGGCTTGTCCTGATTGCGGCAAGCAGTTTAATCCGGCGGCGGGAGCGTGCCCGTCATGCGGCTATCGGGTTTGCCCGGCCTGCCAGATTAGTCTGGCGGAGGGGGAGCGATTTTGTCCGCGATGCGGTATTGACACGGCGATTGCTGAAGGGGAGGTCTGCCCGACATGCCGCGCTCCCATTGCGCCCGGCAGTGATGAATGCCCAAGCTGCGGACAACTGCTTTGCCCGGAATGTTTAACGGCCGTTACCGAATCCGACCTGGTTTGTCCTGGCTGCGGGGCGGAGTTTGAGCTGCTGTGCCCGGGATGTGGGGCAGAGGTGGGGGCGGAAACGGCCGTGTGCCCCCAATGCGGTATTTCCCTTTAATGAGGATTAAAATGTAATGCGTGATGCGTGATGCGTGATGTGTTTCACGCTACCCCCCGATGCGCCGCGCAAAAGCCAGCGCATCGGCGCGGGTGGACAGTTCACCCGCCGCTTGCGCTTCCTGAATCAGCCGCAGAATACGACCGATTTCCGGTCCCGGCTGCATGTGTAATTCATTCATCAAATCACGGCCGTCAATCAGCGGCGGCGGCGCGACTGTTTCTGCGTGTCGTTCAAAATAATGGCTGAACAAAGTCGTCACCACATCCAGCAGCCGCAGCCAATGAGCCGTTTCGCCGGGGCCGTCGTAAGTGGCCAGGTGGTCGGCCAGCGCCAGCAAGCCAATGTCTAACCCGGCGCTGCCTGTGTCGCGGAAGTAGCGGAAGATGGCGCGGCGGCTGGGGCCTGTGGCATTGTTGGCTAAATGCAGCGGCCGCATATGCCCGGAAACGATTTTTTGGACGTGTTTGACGGCATGGTTGCTGAATGTAAGTTGGCGCAGGCGCCTCCCGGCCAGTTTTGCGCCTACCTTGTCGTGGCCGAGGAAGCGGATACGGCCGTCATCCGCAGTCGTTTGCGTCTCTTTTTTACCCACATCATGGCATAACGCGCCTAATCGCAGCAGGAGACGGCCGTCCACACCCCCATCTATGCGCCGCGTTACATGTTCCGTCAACTGCGCCCGGTAAACGGTTAATGCGCCTGCTGCCGCCGACAAGGCCGGGCTGTCCGGCTCCTGCCCCGCCAAAATCGCCTCGATTTCTGCCAGCCAGCGCAGAACGGAGAAGGTGTGGGCCAGCACCGGTTCGCGGTGCGGGGCGGATTGGGCCACATCGGCCAAATCGGCGATTTCGGGCAGGATGACGCGCATTAGACCCAATTGGTGCATGTGCTGCATGGCCTGGTGGGGAACGGCCGTTTCCAGCAACTTCATCAACTCGTCTCGAACCCGTTCCACAGAAACATGGCTCAGAAGGGGGGCGGCGGCGGTGATGGCGACGGCCGTTTCCTCAGCCAGCGTGAAATTCAAACTGTACGCCAGCCGCAGCCCGCGCAGGGCGCGCACCGGATCGTCGGCGATGGCTCCATCGTGCGTTTGGCGAATGATCCCCGCTTCCAAATCGGCCGCGCCGCCGCAAGGATCAATCAGGCTGACGGCCGTTTTGGCTGCGGCGGGCAGGGCGATGGCGTTAATCGTAAAATCCCGGTCGCGCAAATCCGCCGCCAGCGAATCGCCGCGAAACCGGGCAAAATCCAGCATTGTGCCTTCATCCGCCAACATGACGCGGCCTGTGTCCCGTTCCTTATCCAGCACATAGGCGGGAACCCCCAAGCCGTCGGCGACATGGAAGGCTAGTTTGATGGCGCGGTTGGGGACGACAAAATCGAGGTCGTGGCTGACGCGGTTGAGCAGGGCGTCGCGGACAGCCCCGCCGACGAGGTACACGGGACGGTCTTGTTGGGTGAGAAACGGCCGTAACCGCTCCAGCAGCGGCGATAAAGCCAGCGGCCTGCCCCCTGGCTCTTCTACAAATTGCAGCGTGAATCGCTCTTTGGGTCGGTTGCGTTGGGCGAGATGAAGGGCGGAAACGGCCGTGTACCCCACACCGGCGACCGTACCATCCACCAGTGCCACCCATCGTCCTGCATACGCGGTTAAGTCAGTCATAAGCGAAGTTGCGAGGTTGCGAGGTTGCGAAGTTTCGAGGTTGCGAAGCTGCGAGGTTGCGAGCTGCCTCTCTCACCCCTTCACCTCTTCACCTCTTCACCCTTTTAGGTGGGCAAATACTTCCGGCTTCATCACAGCAATAAATGGAAGATTGCGGTAAATCTCATCAAAATCCAGCCCATAGCCGCAGACAAATTCATCCGGGATGTCAAACCCTGTATATTTTATGGATATGTCTATCTCCCGCCGCGACGGCTTGTTGAGCAGCGTAAAAATTTCCAGCGAAGCCGGGTTGCGGGCCAGCAGCGTGCGGCGTAAATAATTGAGCGTGTGACCGCTGTCAATAATATCTTCCACAATCAGCACATGCCGCCCGGCAATAGGCGATTTCAAATCCATCAAAATTTGCACCTCGCCGCTGCTTTTCGTTGCTCCGCCATAGCTGGAAACGCCCATAAAGTCTACTGCATGCGGCCGTTTTATCTTACGGCTGAGATCAGATAGAACCGTGTATCCGCCTTTTAGCACGCAAAGCAGCAGTAAATCATCCTTGCCTTCATAATCAGCTTCAATTCTGTCAGCCAATTCCTGAAGGCGGACTTGCAGTTTGTCCTCATCAATTAAAACATAATCAATATCTGCATAAATATCTCGCATGATTTTCTCCACCTGGCTCATTTCCCATGTAAGCGTTCAGTGACAGTCACTTTTTTTAAGTAACTGTCACCCCTGGGATTTAACGGTTACTCTCCCATTACGGGCCGGTTTTACGGCATGGCAATGACGACAGCGCGCTTCATACACCTCCGCTGCGCCTACCAACACAACCGGATCGTCAAAAGCGGCCGGTTCGCCGTCAATCAGTCGTTGGGTGCGGCTGGCTTCCTCGCCGCATACCACGCAAATGGCGTGCAATTTACTCACTTCTTCGGCGCGGGCCATCAATTCCGGCATCAGGCCAAAAGGTACGCCGCGAAAATCCATATCTAACCCGGCGCAAATGACCCGTTTGCCTTGTTCGGCTAATGTTTCGCATACGTCAACAATGTGCGGGTCAAAGAATTGAACTTCGTCAAAAGCGACGACCGTTGTATCCGGTTCCAGACTGTCGTAAACCTCATCAGCCGCGTCTACGGGCAGCGCTTCAAAATGCAGCCCATTGTGCGAGGTGATTTTTTCGATTTGGTAGCGGGTGTCAATGGCCGGTTTGAAAACCTGGACTTTTTGTTTGGCAATAACGGCCCGGCGCATCCGGCGAATAAGTTCTTCTGTTTTGCCGCTGAACATGCTGCCGCATATCAGTTCTATGCTGCCTCGTGTGTGTTTCCCCATCATTCCTCCAGAGAGTTGCGCGTAAACTCGCTGTAAACAAGAGAGGGCAGATACGTTGCCGCACCTGCCCTCGGTGATTTTTTAATGAACGCCAAGTTGAGATTACTCGATCATGCCCTCAGCGCGTAGGAAGCGTTTGATGTCAATGAGCGCTTTTTGACCAATGCCGGCTAGTGATAGCAATGCGTCGTCGCCTTTTTCGTATAAGGCCATCACATCGCCAACGGTGGTTACATCGGCAGCAAGCAGCGCTTTTGTAGCGCGGGTTCCCAGGGACATTGCATCTACGCTCAGCGCTACAGGGGACGCTTTTTCTTCTTTCTTTTCCTGTGCGGCGGCTAGCTGCTCGCGTCGCTGCAATCGCTTCATGAAGCGATCAACTTGACCTTCGGTGTCTACCAGCCGCTGAGTGCCGGTGTAGAAGGGGTGGGTTCCCGACCAGATTTCTACGCGGAGTTCCGGTTGGGTAGAGCCAACGGTCATGACGACTTCGCCTTCAACGATGACTTTGGCATCGGGATACCATTTTGGGTGAATTCCTTCTTTCATGACTGTTGTGCCTCTTAACTTTCTACGGGATAAACACTGACGTATTTACGGCCGTGTTTGGTCTCAAATTGAACTTGCCCTTCAATGAGGGCGTAAATGGTGTAATCTTTTCCCAATCCGACATGATTGCCAGGACGGACTTTTGTGCCCCGCTGCCGAATGATGATGTTGCCGGGAATCACGTATTCGCCGCCGTAACGCTTCACGCCCATGCGTTGTGAGTTACTATCACGGCCGTTTCTTGTTGAACCGCCACCTTTCTTATGTGCCATGATTATTCTCCTTACTCAACTACAATCTCATCAATACGCAGGCGCGTATAGTATTGCCGGTGTCCCTTGCGATTGCGATACCGTTTGCTGGGACGATATTTCCAAACAAAAATCTTTTTGCCGCGATATTGGTCAAGGACTGTCGCCTTGACGGTAACGCCTTCTACTGTCGGCTGTCCGACCTTTACCGTATCCTCATTGGCCAGGAGCAGCACGTTGTCTAATTCGATTTGCTCACCGACTTCGTAAGGCAGCTTCTCCACTGAGAAGGTATGGCCTTCTTCGGCGCGGTATTGCCGGCCACCACTTGTTACAATTGCGTACACTGTTACCTCCAAAAAGAACCGGCATTCCATGATGCCGGCGTTGATGTAAAAATATGTGCGGGCAGTGGTTGGATAACCCACACACGAAAGGGGATTATAGCCTTTCCGCCCAGGGTTGTCAAAAGAATTTGGAGACTGCTGTTACGGTTGGAATGCGGCGCACAACTGCCGCCATTCGTCTAAATTTAATGTCTCGGCGCGGCGACGGCCGTCCACTCCGGCCTGTTCTAACGCTTTGGCAATTGCCGACCGATCATACCCCAATTGGCGCAAATTTTTCTGTAACTGCTTTCGCTTCTGGCTGAATCCGGCTTTCACAATCCGAAAAAAATCAGCATCTTCTGCGTTTATCTGTGTCCCTTTTCCCAAACTTGTACTGAGCGCCGCCGAAGTATCAATGCGAATAACGGCCGAATCCACATCGGGGCGCGGCCAAAAGGCGCCGGCTTTGATGGTATCCACAATTTGGACTGACCCGTAATACTGCACGCTGACGGCGAGAAGGCTCATGTGGGGGGGGACGGCCGTTATCCGCTCCGCCACCTCTTTTTGCACCGTCATAACCATCAACGATGGCCTGGGTTGGGATGACAGCAAATGGCGCAAAATCGCCCCCGTGATGTAGTAGGGGACATTGGCGACGACTTTGTACGGCTCGTTAAACCAATCGGCCGGATTTTGCTGCAAAATGTCGCCGTGAATGAGGCGTAGGTTGTCATAATCTTGCAATTCGCGCAGCAAAATGGGGATGAAGCGGTTATCTAGTTCAACGGCCGTAACGGAAACGGCCGTTTCCACCAACAAGCGCGTCAAAGCCCCCAACCCCGGCCCGATTTCCAACACCGCATCCCGCTCCGTCAGATCCGCCGCCGCCGCAATCCGCGCCAGCACATTCTCATCAAACAGAAAATTCTGTCCCAGACTTTTCTTGGGTTCAAGGCCGTATCGTTGTAGGATTTTTTTGGGGTGCATAAGTGTGGAACGTGAAGCGTGAAGCGTGATAATTGTCTTTACGTTTCACGTTTCACGGCAAAATAGACGGCAGCAGATAGTTAATATCTTCCGGCGCGGGAATCGGCGTCAGGTAATACACATCCACATAGCCAGACCAGGATTCGTAGGCGTCGTCGGGAAAGCCCAGGTCAATCCAGCGTCCGCGCACGCCGCCGCCTGTGTCACCGGCAATCGCCACGCCGTACCCCGGCACAAAAACTTCCGATCTCCAGGGGACGATGTTGCGGTCAATGGCAACCACGCCGCGCCCGGCAGGCAAGCCGCTGGCTGTTATGCCATAATGCGGGTCATCGGGCGGTTTGCCGGAGCTGGCGGCGGTGTAGGAGGTGACGCGCATCTGCACCACGCGCCAGTATTCGCGTGGGCCTTGTTCCGTTTGTACCACATGGGTGGTGATGCGCGTGCCATAGCCGATGACTTCGTTGACCGGCTCGACTTCGACCCATTCACTGTCTAATTCTTCGCCAACGGCCGTGCCATTTTCATAAATGATGCGGTATTGGCGGCGTAAAACGCCCGCTTGCCCGGCGCTGATGACCGCCTGGGTGTCTAAATCCAGGTCGGGGCTGGCCTGCCATAAGGTTTGGTAGGGGATGGGTTGGTCTTCGATGCGAAAATCTTCGGTGACGCGCACGACCTGGATGACGCTGCCGGGCTGCAAAGTGGTATCGGACGATGGTTGCGTGTAGTCACCATCGTTTAAGGCTATGCCCGCCTCTGCCAACACGTCCAGAGGAGATGTGTAGGAACTGCGGGTTTGGATGATACGGCCGTCTGCCTGTATCGTCAACGGGATTGAGCGGCGAATGCGGATGATCGTGTCCGCGGCGATGGGGCTGTCCAAAGCAGGTTCTACGTGGTCGGCGGCGAGCAGGGTAACGCTTGCTTCTTGCAGCGCTTCGCCAACGGTTTTTGCGGCCGTTTGCTTGACCATTTGCTGCCCGTCATCTTGAATGGTTATGGTGAAGAGTTGTCCGATTTGCACGTGCTGCGGCAGCGGCCATTCATTCAATGCGCCCAAGGGAACCTGTATGTTGTCGGCAAAAACCTGGTCGGTTAGAAGGACGGTGACGCCTGCTTCTTCCAGGAATGCGCCCAGCGTGGGTTGCTGCGTCCACAACAGCCGGATACTGTCATCCTGGTGCAGCGTAACGGGTTGAGGGGTAGGAACAGCGGTGGGGGGAGCGGTTGTTGTCGTCGGTTTAATTGGCGTAGAGGATGTGGAATTGACAACGGCCGTTTGACAGCCCGCGAGCGCCCCAAAAATCAAAACAACGAATGCAACTATACAGCGCTGGCGAGAAGATTTGTCAAAATTTTTAACATGAACAAGCGTTGACCAGCCCAAATTTGACAAATCCAGGGGGATACCTGAATAGTTACCAACGAACGAAAAATAACGCCAAATTCTCATACAACAAAAAAGGAACGAGACCATTCCTCATGCCTCATTCCTCATAACGTCTTCCTTAAAATGGATATGCCCATGAGACCGATGACAACCAGGTGATCCTGGGCGCCCAGAAGAGACGCCTTAGCGCTGCTTCCTTCCGGACCTGACGCGGTTCGACGGCTTCTGCCGCCAGGGACCCAGTCGTCACCGGTCTCATGAGCATATCGCGTAGATGGTAACAAATGTTTAGTGATAGTCAAATAGTCGCATAGTCGGATAGTCAAGTAGTCGGACTATCCGACTACTCGACTACCAGACTACCAGACTACCCGACTAATTCCACACTCCCAACACCTCCGGCCCGCGATCAATCTCCCAGGGATAGATGATGTAAGCGTCCGTTACCGCCGCGTAATAGGTCGGCGTTTGGCCGGGGTAAAGCGATGAGGCCGGCTTGTAATGCAGCACGCAGGTTTCCGGCTTGCCGCCCGCGGCGTCAATTCGATTAGCGACGGTAACGCTGTTGCGTCCCTTCGTCCATACATCGTCCACAACCAGAATGCGGCGGCCTTCCAACATTTCATCGTCGGGGAATTGAATGAATTCTGGAATAGCGTACTTTTGTTGTTCCGGCGTGTGCAAACCGGGAAAATCAGATGGGAAACGGATGGACGCCGTCAAAATGTACGTGATATTGAGCGCCTCGGCCAACATCCCGCCCGGAACCATCCCGCCGCGCGTAATCACAACCATCGAATCAAATTGGCCGTGTATTTGCGGCGTTAAATAATCAATCAATTTATCTACGTCGGACCACGTTAGAATTTCACGACGCATTACCCACTCCTTCTTCCATTATAAAGTAACGAAGGCATACCCCAGTACGCCTTCGTTATGCAATCGTACCTTTTCATGAGCGTGATGTCAACAGGAAAGCAATTAGCTGTTAGCGATTTGCAGTTAGCAGGAACGCTGTCGTTTGCTAACGGGTGCATTTCAAATGAGTTGAGAAGAGTGCGTGTTTCGGGAATTCCAATTCCCGATACATCAACTGAGATGAAACACACCTTTTGCTAACTGCTAAAAGCTAAAAGCTAATTGCTAATTGCTCATTTCTTCTTCCGCGATGGGAACCGTGTCAGGACCGTCGCGCCATCGGGCATGGGCAGGCGTGCGCCCGGTTTGACGGTTTTGGGGACGCGGATGGCCCGTTTGCCGCCGCCGAGTTGGTAGATGGATACGGCCGTTCCCACCGCACTCATACTCACCGGCACCAACGCCAGACCCAGCATGTACCCTTCACTGTCCACCGCGCAGCTTGTCACCGCACCCACAACCTTGCCCCGCTTATCCAACACCGGATCGCCTGTTTCAGGACGGCGTACCGCTTTGTCGTTCATGCGGAAGCGCACCAAAATGCGGTCGCGTTTCTCCTCATGGGCGATGAAAGCGTCGCGGCCAATGAAAAACGGCTTCCACAGCTTGGCATAGCTGCCAAAACCGGCGTCGCCGGGCAGCATGTTGTGCGCGCCGGCTAGTTCATGGCCGTACAGCGGCAAACCGGCTTCCGTCCGTGTGCTGTCCCGCGCCGCCAGACCGCACGGCTTCAGACCGAACGCTTCACCCGCTTTGATGACCTCATTCCAAAATGCCGGCGCTTTATCGGGATGGACGAACAGTTCGTAAGCGATCCGCTCGCCCGTGTAACCAGTGCGTGAAATCACCACATCGAATCCGGCCAACTTGCCTTCAGTTAGTCCGGCCCAGGGTAGTTTCTTCACGCGCTGGGCTAACGCTTCGTCGTCGCACATAGCCATGACGATGTCGCGGCTGGCCGGGCCTTGCAGCGGAATGTCTACGCGGCATTCGTCGCCCCACTTCCGGTCGCGTAAATCTTTGAGGGTGACGGGATGTTGGATGCGGGCAAACGGCCGTTTCGCATCAATCATCACCTTCCCCTCATTCACCGCGTTAATCCAGGCCCAATCCTTGTCATTGTTGGACGCATTCACCACCAGCATAAACTTCTCCGCGCCGCGCCGGTAAATCATCAAATCATCCACCACATTGCCGTTGGGCAGGAGGAAATAGGTGTAGTGGGATTGGCCGATTTTGAGCGTACTCACATCGTTGACCGTTACCGTGTTCAAAAATTCGACCACATGCGGGCCGCTGGCTTCAAACACACCCATGTGGGTGGCATCGAACAGACCGGCGGTTTCACGCACGGCCGTATGCTCTTCCAGCACCGACGAATACCAAACCGGCATATCATAGCCGCCAAAGGGAACCATCTTGCCGCCCATCTCGATGTGCGTCGCGTGCAAAGTCGTCGTCAGCAGCGGCGGGTCTTCCGGCTCGTTCCAAACGAATTCTGGCAGCGCTTCCCCTTCTGTGCGTTTATCATTGCCTACAAAATACGGTTTGCCGTCGGCGAAGGCGGCTTCTGTGGCCGATGGGGCGGCAATATCGCTGGCAGCCATCGTTTTAACAACCACTGGCCCGGACAACTTCCCGTATTTGTCGTCGAACATCACATAGCCGTCTGACAAGGCTTCAAACCATTCGGCGGCTTGCCCGGCTGTTTCAGCATTGGCAAAACGGAGTTGGTAACGGCCGTCGCCCACAAACTTCACCGTCGCGTCCACATCCAGCCCTTCGCCAAACAGATGCGTTGGCTGAGATTCGCCAACGGCCAACGCCGCAACATCGCTGGTTAAAGCTTGATGCAAGAGTTGACCGGCTTTTGAGCCGCGCAGTTCCACCGTGTCGCCTGCCGGGGCTGGTTTTTCAAAACCGCGCAGTTGGCGCACAATCTCGCGCCCGCGCCGCAGCGCTTTGTACGAAACTTTGGCCCGGCGCAGCTTCTTGCCGCCCAAAGCGGTGTACACAAACGGCGTGCAACCCTTCAAGACGGTGGCAATCGCCTCGGCCAGCAAATCAATCTCCGCGTCGCCAAACCCAAGCTGGCTGATCCAGACCGTGCCGATGCGCAAGCCGGTCGGGTTAAGCGCGCCCTTGTCACCAGGAATGGTGTTGCGGTTTAGGACAATACCGGCCGTATCCAAAATACGTGAGGCCAAATCGCCGGAAAGCGGCACGCCGTTGTGGCTGACGCTCTTCGTATCCAGCAGGAAAAGATGATTTTCCGTGCCGCCGCCAACAATGCGCAGGCCATATTCTTCTAATTTTTGCGCCAGACGTTGGGCGTTGTGGACGATGAGCTGCTGCAATTGGGTGAATTGATCCGTTTTGGCTAATTTGAGGGCCATCGCCAGCGCCGCCATCGTATTGAGATGGGGGCCGCCTTGCTCGCCAGGGAAGACGGCGCGGTCAATTTTGCGGTAAAAGTCGCGGCGATGGGTCATAATCATCGCCCCGCGCGGTCCGCAGAGGCTTTTGTGCGTCGTCGTCGTCACCACGTCGGCGATGCCGATGGGGCTGGGATGGACGCCGGAAGCGACCAGCCCGGAGATGTGGGCGATGTCGGCCATCAAATACGCGCCCACTTTGTCGGCAATCTGGCGAAAACGCGCCCAATCCACGATTTTGGGATAGGCGGAGTAACCGGCGACGATGATTTGCGGCTGGTTTTCGATGGCGATTTGTTCGATGGCGTCGTAATCAAGCTGCTCCGTTTCCGGGTCTACGAAGTAGTGGACGGCGTTGTAATGTTTGCCGGAGCGGTTGATGCGCGTGCCGTGCGAAAGATGGCCGCCATCGTTGAGGTTAAGGCCCAAAATGGTGTCGCCGGGTTTGAGCAGGGCGGTGTAGACGGCGCTGTTGGCGGGCGCGCCGCTCAAGGGTTGTACGTTAACATAAAGTTGGTCGGGCGTAATGCCGTTGGCGGCGAACAGTTCGGCGGCGCGGCGGCGGGTGAGCGCTTCCAGCAGGTCGGCGTATTCGACGCCTTTGTAGTAGCGGGGGTCGCTGTTGCGCCGGTAGAGGGCCAGTTCCATGTCGGTATCGAGGATGTCGCCTTGTTTCTGGCGGCGACTGGCTTCGCGGGGGTAGCCTTCAGCGTATACGTTGGCAAATTTGCTTTTCATCGCTTCGCGCACGGCGTCGGGGGCCATGCTTTCGGAGGCGATGAGGATGATGGTTTGGTCTTGCCGTTTGTCTTCGAGGGCAAGGAGTCGGTTTAGTTCAGGGTCGCGCTCAGAGAGGGATCCATGAAAAATGAAATCCTGTGACATGATTTTCTCCTGTTTTAGTTTAGGATGTTGTGGGATTGTTAAGTTAGCTGGTCAGTTGTTCGCATTTCAGCATTTCAGCCAGTCAGCCGGTCAGCTTGTAGATGGTTGAATTTTATCAGGATTTGGGCGGGTTGCTAGTTGGATTGGCGAGAACTAAAATGATTCCTGAGTCGTCTTATCTAAATCATGAATCAGAGTAAACAGTGCAGATGGGGAACGGCCGTTGCCCCATCGTCAAGTAGCAATTGAAAATGTTCAGTATAATTTTGCCGGAGGTGTGAAATGAAACAATTAATCACGAGTTTGTTTGCTTTCTTGATCATCTTTTTGACGGCCTGCATGCCTGACACCCAGTTGGATGTACCGCCAACGCCAACGCTGACCGCGATGCCGGTCAATGGTTCCGACATTGCCGATTTGTTGAGTAATCCACCCGCAGCTAATGAGAGTGTGGAAATTGACGCCTATTTCAGCGGCGCCAACCCGTTTATCATGATCGGCGGACCATGGACGTATTATGAGGATCGCGTAAACTGTCCGGGTTTTATAAACAATACGCTGACCGACGAGCCATTTCTGGCTGGTTTAACGATTCTCAATCGGGGGATGAGTAACAGCTTGCCGCCGGAAGCGCCCTGGCTCATTGCCGCGACTCAGGAAACATCCCAACCTGGCGCTTTCCCAGAAGCGGCATTGCCGTACCGCGCCCGGCTGCGGGGCCATTTAGGGGATGCGGTTTTTGCTGGCTGTGAAAACCACGACCGAATTTTCCTGGTGGATGAAGTAGTGGCTGTGTTTGAACAAGATGCGCCTGGCCCTTCCATTAGCATGGTGGAACTGCCGGTGGATTTTGCCGAATGGCCTCGATATGTGGATGAGACGTTGGGGTTCAGCTTTGCGTATCCTCCGGATTGGCAGATTGAACCGATAGATGATCCGGCGCTGGCGGGTGGGGCGCTGGTACGGTATTGGGAACGGCCGTCTTTCCCCATCATGGTGCGTGTATATCAGGGCGAACTGGAGTCGGATCGGTTTGGCAAAGTATTGGAGCCGCCATTGTTGGCCGACATGTCTTTGCACCCGTATGTACAGGGCTGGGGTACGGTGGGGATGAGCATACCGGATAATCAACAGATGCCCGGTTTTACAAGTGAAACGGAACCGGAGCCGGACGGCCGATTTATGGCAGCGTATTTTGTAGGCGACGGCCGTACCTACGAAGTTGCTTTGACCTACCCGATGGGCTTTGCCGCCTCGCAAACATTGATGTTAGATTACTCGGTTATTGTAGAGAGTTTCCGGCTGGACTTTTTACCCGATCCGACGCCGACAGCGGCAGCGACACCGGGGAATACACCGACGCCATTACCGCCGGGCGTCCCGCCGCCGCCGCCTACAGAAACACCGTCGCCGTAATGGGTTTTCGGGTATAATCCCGACCCATGAATGTAGAACGGGTGTGTATTGTCGGTTTGGGGTTGATGGGCGGATCGCTGGCGCTGGCGTTACGGCCGTCCCTGACCCACCTAGCCATCGTAGACAACAATCCAAAAACGCTGCCAGCCGCGCATGAATTGGCCGATTTAGCGACGGCCGATTTGGCTGAAGGCGTTAAGGATGTGGATTTAGTTATTCTGGCGACGCCGGTGCGCGCCATTCTCAAATTGCTGGCGCAGTTGCCCGCCATCCGGCCCGACGGCTGCCTGGTGATGGATTTGGGCAGCACAAAAGCGGAGATTTGCCGGGCGATGGCGCAGTTGCCGCCCGTGTTTGCGGCGATTGGCGGGCATCCGATGTGCGGCAAGGAGATGGCCGGGTTTGCCAATGCCGAGCCGGGTTTGTTTGCGGGGGAGACGTTTGTGTTGTGTGAAAACGGCCGTACTGCCCCCCGTATCAAAACTGCCGCCCACGAAATTATCCGACAAATTGGCGCCAACCCGCTGGAACTGCCGCCGCAAACCCACGACGAAATGGTCGCCGCCATCAGCCATCTGCCCTACCTGGTTTCGGCGGCGTTGATGCAGACGGCGGCGGCGCAGGGCAGCGACCGGTTGTGGCAGGTCAGCGCCTCCGGCTTCCGCGATACGACGCGGTTGGCGGGGTCCGATCCGCAAATGCTGCTGGATATTTTGTTGACGAATAGGACGGCCGTGATTGATCAGATAGACAAACTGCAAGGCCAAATCATCAAAATAAAACAACTACTATTGTGGGGAAGCGACGCAGAATTAGGTGATTGGTTAGCCGAAACTTGGCGGCAGCATAAAAATTATCAAAACGTAAAACGTAAGATATAAAACGTAATGAGGTAATTTACGCATCACGTTTCACGCATCACGTTTCACGTTTTACGGAGTAAGTGTATGTACATGCTCATGATGGTGTTAGACGACAGCGCCCATTTGAACGATGTGCTGCGCGCCTGGGTGGAAGCCGGTGTCAAGGGCGTGACGATTATGGAGAGCACCGGCGTCAACCGCGTGCTGCCGCGCCCGGTGGCGGGGCCGATGTTTGCCGGTTTCAGCCAGATTTTTGGCAGCGGCCGGGTGGGACATAATACGATTTTTGCGGTGATTGATGATATGGAAACGGCGGAAACGGCCGTTGCCGCCACCGAAGGCGTCCTCGGCGATCTTTCCCAGCCGCACACCGGCATCATCTTTGCCGTGCCCGTTGCCAAAACATGGGGCTTCCCAGAACCATATGCAGGAGAGGAGCAAGGGTGAAAGGGTGAAAGGGTGAAGGGGTGAAAGGGTGAAAGGGTGAAGGGGTGAAGGGGTGAAGGGGCGAGCTTGCCACCTGCCACTCGAAACATTATGGTTTGGATTAAATTTCTTTTAAGCGCGATTGTGGTCATTGTGGCTGCCATTAAGCTGGCCGAATATGGCGATGTGATCGCTGTGCGGACGAAGTTAGGCGGCGTTTTTGTGGGCACAATTTTTCTGGCAGGGGCGACATCGCTGCCGGAGTTGATCGCTTCGGTCAGTGCGTTTCGGACGGGCGTGCCTAATTTGGCGGCGGGTAACTTGTTTGGCAGCAACATGGTCAATGTGCTGCTGCTGGCTTTGGTAGACCTGATCACATTTCAGGTTCCGCTGATGCGGAAAGTGGCTATCAACCACGCGCTGACGGCGACGTTGACGACGATTTTGATGTTGATGGCGGCGATTGCCATCATGGGCGACTTCCATTCCACGATTGGCTGGGTGGGGACGGACAGCCTGATTATTATTGCCGTTTACTTTGGCGGTATCTGGCTTATCCAACGGGAAAGTAATGGCGGCGGCGCGGTGACGGCGGCGGTCACGATTGAGCCGGGGCCTGAATTCCCGTCGCTGACGAAGGGCGCGGTTGGTTTTGCGGCGGCGGCGGGCGTGTTGACGCTGGTTGTGCCGCTGTTGGTGGACGCCAGTTCGGAAATTGCCGTCATCACGAAGTTGGGAACGGGCTTTGTGGGAACGGCGCTGCTCAGTGTGGTCACATCGCTGCCGGAGCTGTTGGCGGCGTTGGCGGCGGTGCGGATGGGGGCGTATGATATGGCGGTGGGGAATTTGTTCGGCTCCAGCGTTTTTAATATGCTGGGGGTGGGGGCGGCGGACTTTTTCTATACGGACGGCCGTTTCCTGGCCGCTATTGACCCCAACTTTGCCTTAGTTGCCTTGCTGGGGATGCTCCTTACCAATATGGCCCTGCTGGGCAATCTGGCCCGCGTTGAGCGCAAAATTCTGTTCCTGGAATTGGATACGCTGGCGATTATTGTCGTTTACTTATTGGGAATGTACCTGTTATGGGCGCGCGGGATTGGCCTGTAAGTTTTCGGTAATACGGCGCAATGCGGGTTCTGCGTAAAGCAGCGCCAGCGTAGACGTGCCATCGCTAATTTCGCCCGCATGAGCCATGCGTAATGCCTCGGCAATGGGGATGAGGTGGATGTCCATGACTTCGGTTGATTCGTGATGGGGGTTGCCTAAAGTTACGCCGGTTGCCAGAAAGTAATGCCCGACCTCATTGCAGATGCCGTTGGCGGTGTAGAATTGACCGATTTTTTGTAGGGAAACGGCCGTTCCCCCCACCTCTTCCAATAATTCTGCCCGCGCCGCCTCTTCCAACGTTTGCCCCGGCTTGACGCTGCCAGCCGGCACCTCCCAACACCAATCATCAACGGTATAGCGATAATTGTAAATCATCGCCACCATGCCATCAGGCGTCACTGGCACAATCCAGACCGCATCCGCTGATTCTACTGTGTTGTAAACGCCGGGACGGCCGTCCGGCGTAATAATCTCATCTTGCCGCACCCTGTACCAGGGACATGACCAGACAATTCGGCTTGATTTTGTTTTGTAGGGCTTTGTTCCGCCAAACGGCCGTTCATCATTCATCATTCATCATTCATCATTCATCATTCATCATTCATCA
>JANTHP010000051.1 GCA_024762395.1 Anaerolineae bacterium
TGCCGCCGTTCAGCAGTTGGAAGACGAAGTAGTAGTTGAGCAGGTTCAGACCGTGAATGATGGTCATCGCCAGGCGGGAAACGGCCGCAATCAGCGACAGCGTCTTGCTCACCGGCTTCAGCAGCACGTACAACACCACACTGAGCACAATCTCACTCAGCAAAATAATCAATTCACTGCCCACCGTGCCCAGGCGGAACGTGGTTTCGTTGGCGGCGATGTTGACGGCCGTTGCTGCCGCATCCCCTGCCACAATGAACTGCTCCGGGATGACCATATGGGCAAAAACGGCGGCGACGGCGATGACCAAATAGAGTGCACCGGCAAAACGGGCGTAAGCGGTTGGGGACATTTCACGAATATTGGTTTTCATTTGAATCTCTCCTTAGACGTTGATTGGATTGATCGAGAGCAAAGGCAAGCCTAAATTACGCACTTTTTTGAGTAAACCATGCAGGGCGGCCTGGTCAGCGACCGAACCGGTGAGAATCGTCTCGCCAGTTGCGGTCAGGGTAATGGTGAAGCCATCAAACCAGTCACGCCAACGCGCATCCAGATGTCCTTTGAGGCAAAGTTCGTAGCTGTCTGGCGGCTTCTGGTTTTCAACTGGTGTGTTTGTGCTTGCCATCTTGCGCTCCATCAAGTTCATTGATTTCATTGCCTGGAGGATACAAATTTATGTGGTGAGTGGTCATCACCACATCTGGTGATTGAGGTGGTGATTTGTGGGTGACAGGATGTGGACTCGTTTTGGGGTAATACAAAAAGGCTCAGCAGATGATTTCTCACTCTGCTGAGGCTTCTGTTTTCGGTGATGCGCGTTGGCCTACAACAAATTGAGTTCTTCCGCGCGGCGAACGGCCGTTCTGCGACTATTCACGCCCAACTTCGCGTAAATATTCTTGGTGTGCGTGCGCATCGTGTTGAGGGAGATCATCAATTCGCGGGCAATTTCCGGGCCGGTAAGCGGTGTGGCCAGCAGTTTAAGGACTTCCAGTTCGCGTTCGGAAAGGGGATCAAGGAGGGCTTGGGTGATTGGTGGCTGGGAAACGGCCGTTACCCCAAAGGCTGCCAAAACCTGCCGGGCAAACGCCGGAGAGACCCCCTGCTTCACCGCCTCCCGCAGCAGCAACGCTAGCGGCGGCCCTTCATCCACAAACAGGCGAATCAGGCCGCCCGGCGCGGCCAAGGCCAAAGCTTCACCCAATCGTTCCACTGCCTTTTCGCTTTCGCCTGCGGCATCGTAGGCTAACGCTTGCAATATCATCACCCGAAGTTGTTCATCCGCCCACGCTTTGGCTTCTGCCTGCTGGCATGCTGGTTCTAAAATGGACAGCGCTGCGACGGGATCGCCTTGCGCCAGCTTGACGCGGGCCTGACTGAGGGAAAGCGGCTGTGTTTCGGCCAGTTGGGCGGCGGCGAGATTGCCTTGTTGCAGGAATATTTGGCTGCGAACGGCCGTTATCTCCCCCACCCAATGCTCAAAATGACGCTGCTGCACGAACTGCTCCGCTTCTGCTAACGTCGTCAAGGCCCCGGCTGCATCCCCTTGGGCCAATTTCACCCGAGCCACGCCCAAACCTAGCGAAGCTGTCACCAAGTGCCAGATAGATCGAGGATTTTTTGTCACCCGTAGGCATTTAACGGAATCTGCTCAACACGTTGAGCTAATTCTTCCGGAGTTGGCTGAGTGTAGATTTTTGTTGTATCCAGACTTTCATGTCCCAAAAAACGGGCCAGTCCAACTAAATCTCCAGGATGCTGCTGAAGATAACGATGTGCGAACGTATGGCGCAAATCATGCGGTTTCGTTTCTTCGGGCACCAGCCCTCGACTGGCACATTCTTCAACGGCACGATTAACGACTCGCCACATAGCTGGTGAACTCAATTGGTTTCCTTTTTGACTGAGCCACATTGGGGAATAGGGTTGTGTTTGTTGCGGTTGAGGCCACTTCTTGGCAACATTCTTGGCTGTGGGAGAGCATTTAAGAATAGGAGCCGCATACTCTACGAGAGCAGAACGAATGGAACTGTTGAGAGGGATCGTTCGGGACTTATTACCTTTTCCAGAGCGAATGAGCACCGTCCCTTTTCTCTCTTTGAAAGTAATATCCTGCCAGCACAGGGCCTGACATTCACCAATCCGCATCCCAGTTTGCAAAAGCATCTGCACAATAGCCTGGTCGCGTTTGCCATGCCGACTGCGCCGCGCCTCTCGCAGGAGAGCGTTAACGGCCGTATTGGACAGCGGTTCCGGGGCATCAGATTGAACCAGCCCCACCAACTTAAGGTTGGTAGCTGGATTCTCAACCAAATGTCCGCTTTCTACCAACCACTGACACCAAGCACGCAAGGCAGAAACATGGACATTAACAGTAGCTGTAGCATTCTCTTTTTGCAGATATGACCGATAGCTAACCAAAGCAATGGGAGTCAAATTGCCAAGAGCTATCGGTTGTCGTTCTTCAGTTTCATACCAGGCCAAAAAGCGGTTCACCACCCCACCGTAACGCATGATCGTTTTAGGAGAACGGTCAGCTTCTTTCAAACTATTCAGCCAAGCAATTCGTAATTCGTCAGGTGTTATCATCGCCAATTTTGGTTTCTATTTCGTTTTTTTCAATGCCTAATCGTCGTTTGAGAGCCTATTTAAGCTCATTTCCCCTTCAATAACGAAACAGAATAGTCCTTCTATCTAATTCTCACTATACTGCCTTCATGGTGGGGAAGTCAATTTTATTTACCGCGCAATATGCGCTTTTGACCCACATGGAGGTTATGATGAAACACAATTGGACCCTGGATGAACTGATCGATAGTTGGACATTATTGCCCAACGAAATGGATTTGGTAAGCGGTAGCAAAGCCAGCCACAACCGGTTAGGTTTTGCTCTGCTGCTCAAATATTTTCAGATTGAAGGCAAATTTCCGCGTTACCGCCGCGAAGTACCGCAAACGGCCGTTGACTACGTAGCTCGCCAACTCAAACTTTCATCCGAAGTATACCAGCAATATGAATGGAGCGGGCGGGTGATTGCCCGACATCGTGTCGCCATTCGTGCTTTCCTCGGTTTCCGCGATGGAACGGTGGCAGATGGTAAAGCGATTGCCGCCTGGTTGCCAGAGCATGTGTTGCCCCAAACACAACGAATGGATGCACTTGTGGAGGCAATTTACGACCGGTATCGCTCGCTCAAGATTGAACCGCCTACAGCCGGTCGGGTTGAACGGCTAGCCCGTTCTGCATTACGCCAATACACAGAACAGTTTTGCACAGCCATTGCCGGCAAACTATCAAGCCAAACCAAGTCCAGCCTGGACTCTCTCCTGGTGCGAGAGACGATAGATGGCGAACAAGCTTTTCGTTCTCCGTTCGGCCTCTTGAAAACCGATGCTGGCGTTGCCAACCTGGACGGTATTTTGGAGGAAATCGAAAAGCTGAAACTCATCCGTCAACTGAAATTGCCGTCGAATCTTTTCCAAGAGGTGCCGCCAGGCGTTATCAAACAATATCGTCAACGCATTGCCAGCGAACCGCCGCGCGAAGCCCGCCGCCATCCAGAGGCCATTCGGTACACTTTGCTGGCCGCTTTCTGCTTTTTACGCAGCCAGGAAATCACTGACAATCTGGTAGATTTGCTCTTGGGCATCATCAGACGCATCGGCAATAATGCCGAAAAACGAGTGGAGCGCAGGATTCTGCGCGACATTAAGCGCGTGCGTGGCAAAGGGCGCATTCTATATGATGTCGCCAAGGTTTCTATCGCCAAACCTAACGGCACCGTTAGCGAAGTTATCTACCCGGTGACTGGCGAAGAAACCTTACAGCAAATCGTAGCTGAATATCAAGCAGAAGGCACTTATGAACAGCAAGTTCAGGGAATGACGCGCCGCTCTTACGCTCGCCACTACCGTCGTATGGCGCCGCCTTTACTCAAAACCTTGGCCTTTCGCTCCAACAATGAAAAGCATCGCCCACTAATTCGCGCGTTGACTCTCATCGAGAAATACGCTGATAGCCAACGCAAGTATTATCTGGAAACAGAAGATATTCCATTACAAGATGTTGTGCCTCCGTCCTGGCGCGAAAAAGTACTACATCGCACAAAAAACGGTGAAGTGCGCGTCAATCGGATCAGCTACGAGGTCTGTGTTTTTCAGAGACTGCGCGAACGGCTGCGTTGCAAGGAAGTCTGGGTTGAAGGGGCATATCGTTATCGCAATCCCGACGAGGATTTACCCCAGGATTTTGATGAGCGGCGCAAAACCTACTACGAAATGCTGCAACAACCAGTGGATGTAGACACCTTCGTCGCTCAATTGCGGCAAGATATGGTGGATGCGCTCACAAAATTCGACCAGGGCTTGTCTAAAAACCCCTGGGTTGAACTGCTGCCTGAGAGAAAAAACCGCATCAAGTTGTCTCCTCTGGCCGCTCAGCCAGAACCACTGAACTTGCTTCATCTCAAATACACGTTAGCCGACCGGTGGCCGTTGATTGAACTACTGGACATGCTCAAGGAAACTGATTTGCGGGTTAACTTCACCCAGCATTTTCAAACCGCCGCCGCCAGAACTGGATTGAACCAGCAAACGCTGCAAAAACGACTGTTGTTATGCCTGTACGCTCTGGGTTCCAACGCTGGTTTCAAACGGATGGCTCACGCTGAAAAGCCGCAAGACTTACATTACATCAAGCGTCGTTTCATCAATAAAGACAACTTGCGAGCCGCTATTGCCGAGGTTGTGAATGCGATCTTCAAAGCGCGTTCGCCTCACATCTGGGGCGAGGCGACGACGGCCTGCGCTTCTGATTCCAAGAAATTCGCTGCCTGGGACCAAAATCTTCTGACCGAATGGCATATTCGTTATCGCGGCCCTGGAATCATGGTCTATTGGCATATCGACAAAAAATCTGCTTGCATCCATTCTCAGGTAAAGAACGTTTCCTCATCGGAGGTAGCGGCGATGATTGAGGGCGTGTTGCATCACTGCACGGACATGAATGTAGAAAAGAACTACGTGGACAGCCATGGCCAGAGTGAAGTTGCTTTCGCATTTTGTCATTTGCTTGGTTTTCAATTGCTGCCTCGTCTGAAACCCATCAGTCGCCAGCGTTTATATCTGCCGCTGACGGAAATGGCTGATGATTTCAACAATCTGAAGCCCATCTTGACGCGCTCCATTCGTTGGCATTTGATTGAACAACAATACGATGAGATGGTTAAGTTCGCAGCCGCTTTGCGCCTGGGTACGGCCGAAACGGAAGCGATCTTACGCCGTTTTACACGGAGAGGCCCCAAACACCCCACCTACAAAGCGTTACTGGAATTGGGAAAAGCTGTGAAAACTGTCTTTTTGTGTCAATATCTCCATTCCCTGGACCTGCGCCGCGAGATGCAGGAAGGGTTGAACGTCATTGAAAACTGGAACAGCGTCAACAGCTTTATCTTCTATGGTCGCAGCAGCGAGATTGCCACCAACAACCGAGAAGAACAAGAGATAGCCGTTTTATCCATGCACTTGCTTCAGGTGTCGATGGTGTACATTAACACGTTGATGATTCAACAGATTCTGGCGGAGCCGGAGTGGCAAAACAAACTGGAACCCGAAGATTTGCGAGCCTTGACGCCGCTTATTTATGCTCATGTGAACCCATACGGCCGGTTTTATCTGGATATGGATGAACGATTGTCGCTTGGCGATTAACGGTTACAACAATATTGAGGATGGATGTGGTCAAAATCACATCCATCCTCATTTTTTACCCATTTCTATGTGGCACTTGGTGACAGCTTCGCTAGTTTTAGGCGAGCCAACAGCACACCGCAGGCTGCGGGTGTATCCACATTTTCCAACTGCCGCGCCAGTTCCAGACCTTGCTGTCCATACTGTTTGGCGGTCTCTAAATCATTCCACTGGTAATGAATACGGGCCAGTCCCACAAACGCCTCGCACGCCCCCGGCCACGGCGGATCACCCACCAATTGCAGGATGCGCTGGAAGGTTTCCGCCGCCTGATGCGTCTGGTTCTCTGTTTCCTGAATCTGCCCCAGACAGGTCGTTGCCGCTATTTCGGTCATGATATTGCCGGATTTCTGACTGTGGGCGATGGTTTCCGCATAAGCCTCGATGGCCGCCGCCCGATTTCCCTGAATCTGATAGGCATAGCCCAGCGTCCAGGTTGCGGTAGCTCGCATGGGTGCGTTGTCGGGGTGCAGCAGTTCCAGGGCGCGCTGCGACTGGGTGATAATCCTTTCTATCTCATTTTTTACAATGCTCAACATGGCCCGTATTGCTGCAATCTGGCCGTGCAAATCGGCCGTTTTGCCATCATGAACCGCAGTTTGCAGCGCCGCTTCTGCCTTTTGCAGGACTTCTTCGATGTTATCTTGCAGTCGGCCAGTCATTGTTAATATGGAAGCATACGTCACCCACAGTGATGGTCTGGCCTTAAACTCGGCCTCTGGCAAAGCGTCCAGCCAGCGCCGTACAGGCGCTGCTTCACCTCGAAAGTAAAGGGGCAGCCCTTCGCCCTCAATCAGACGCACCGCGCGTTCAACATCATGGGCTGCAGCCGCGTGATGAAACGCTTCCAGTTCCAGGCCGTTGGCTTCGTACCATTGGCTGGCCCGGATATGCAGCGCGGCGATGTCGTCTTCCCCGGCGTTTTGTTGCAGTCGCTGGCGCAGTAAATCAGCAAAAAGATGATGGTAACGGTACCAGCGCCGCTCATTATCCAGCGGGACGAGGAAAAGGTTCGCCCGTTCGAGGGTTTCCAGGATTTCCTGACCATTGTTAGCGCCGGTGAGGGCGTTACACAAAGGGCCGGTTAATTGATTGAGAACGGCCGTTTTCAGCAAAAATTCCTGCACAGGGTCCGGCTGTTGGCAAAGCACCTCTTCCAATAAGTAATCCAGCACGAAGCGGTGACTGCCGGTAAAAGCGTTGATGAAACTGTCAACATCCTCTTGATGGCCACGAAGCGACATTGCGGCCAGTTGCAACCCGGCAATCCAGCCTTCGGTGCGGGCTTCCAGGGTGGCGATGTTTTCTTGCGAGAGTTCCAGCCCCATTACTTGTTTGAGAAACACGGCCGTTTCCGCCAGCGTAAAGCGCAAATCAGCCGCCCGAATCTCCGTCAGTTGGCCGCGAACCCGCAGCCGGGAGAGCGGTAGATTGGGGTCTTCGCGGGTGGTGATGACCAAATGCAGCTGCGGCGGAAGGTGATCGAGCAAAAAGGTGAGCGCCGCATCAATTGGCCGGGCATCTACTACGTGGTAATCGTCCAGCACCAGAGCCATTTCCTGCGGCACGGCAGACATTTCGTTCAGCAGAGCTGTCAGAACGGCATCGGTGGGCGGCAAATTCGGGGACGCCAGCAGCGCCGCTGTCCGCTCCCCGACCGTTGGTGCAAGCGTTTGTATCGCCGCGATGAGGTAGGTAAGGAAACGGGTGAGGTCGCTGTCTCTTTCGTCTAAGGAGAGCCAGGCAAACGGCCGTTCACAGTCCGCAATCCATTCGCTCACCAGCGTCGTCTTGCCAAACCCGGCCGGGGCCGAGACCAGGGTCAGCTTGCCGGCCAATCCGGCCTTGAGTTTGGCGATGAGGTGAGGGCGGGGGACGAGAGACGGCCGTAACCGAGGAACATACAATTTCGTTTGCAGCAAGTCTCCAGACATGGGGACATTATAAAGGAAAGGAGGGTGGTTGGGCTAGAGAGTGGGAGGGGAAACGGCCGTTTTCCCCATTCGGCAGCATCAATGCCATCGAATCTCTCTGAATGGTGCGCGTGTTAGGATAAGACATTTTCGGATTGAAGGCTTATTTATTTTTCCGAAAATGCCTTATTCAACGCGGAGCGTCAGTAGATCATTCCACGTGGAGCATGGAATAGGGTTCCTGATTCACACTGAATTTGAACACGTCGGGTCTGGCGTAATGCCCTGCCGCATCAAACATTCGTTTTGCTGATGTTATCTGTCGCAGATCAACCTCCGCATAAATGATTTCCTCTTTATTTTCGACCGGGCCAGCTATGATTTCGCCTTCAGGATTAACGACACAACTTTGTCCCGAATTGATCCATTCTGTTCCCTCTGGATAAAGTTCCTTGAATGCCAATTCATCGGGAATATTGTCTATGTGCAAAGGCATACAGCAGCCAATGACAAACATGCCGCCTTCTTTAGCGATATGGCGCAACGTCGTGACCCACAAATCGCCACGATCCCAGGTAGGGGCCACGTAGATTTGTGTTCCCCAGGCATACATCGCCTGGCGGGCTAACGGCATATAATTTTCCCAGCAGAGCAAGCCGCCGAGAATGCCTAACGAGGTGTCATAAGCCTCCAGCGTACTGCCATCCCCTGGCGACCAAACGGTGCGTTCGCCCGCCGTTGGAATCAATTTTCGATGTTTGCCCAGAATCGTGCCGGAGGCATCTATGTAAAGGATGGTGTTGTATAAACTGGCATTACTTGCTTCTCGATTTCGTTCATTGATGCCGATTGCCACATGAATTTTAGCCTTTTTAGCGGTCTGACAAAGCCGATCCGTTGTTTGGTCAGGAACAGCGACTGCATTTTCCACTAACGCAGTGTAAAGCGTGTTGAGCATATCCCCTCTATTTCCCGGAACGAGCCAAACCCAGTCTGGATAAGCGGGTATGAATCCTTCTGGAAACACAACCAACTTGGCTCCGTTTTGACTGGCTTCGGCTATGATAGCGCACGCTTTTTCTACGGTCGCTTCCCGATTGAGGAAGACAGGCGCCATTTGGGCGGCAGCGACGATAAACGTTTCTTGCGTATTCATTTCATCTCCTTGTGAATAGCTAGAGATAGAGCTAGAGATAGAGGAGGAATCGTTCTTCCTCTATCTCTAGCTCTATCCTCTATCTGTTTTTATTTTACGGCCGTCCGCATATCCATTAGATGACGAAAAGGGTGGCTGATCGGATGCTCCTCGATGAAATACTGGGTCGTGAGCGGCGCGTCCCAATTTAATGAAACAGGAGCGGCCTTGTCCAGTTGCTCATCGCTAAGTTGGCGTATACCATTGGCGGCTGAGGCGCTGTTTTGGCGGAGCAGACCCAACGTCTCCTCTCTGGTGCAATTGGCCTGCGCTTGCGCGTGTTCGGCGTTCATCTGATCCACCATCTCCCAACTAACGCCGCTAATAGCCTCGCCAGAAGCTAACTGCGCGACCAAATCCATCTCAACCGGGTAGGCGCTGGCAACATGATGAGCCAGTACACCGACGGTACGGCCGTCACCCGGAACCGGGGTTTGCCATTCAGCCAACGAACAGCCTTCTACAAAGGCTATCAATTCATTTGCGCCGCGCTCAACGCGCTCGGCTAAGGTTTGCGCTCGTGTATTCATGATTCTCTCCTAAATTAGTAATGAATTGCGAGTCAACCGTCAACTTCACAATTCTCAATTCATTATTCACAATTCATTATTATTTCTTTCAGCTCCCCCGTCACCCTCCCAGGGGGAGGGAATGAGGGAGGGAATCAGGGAGGGATGGGGTATAATGCGGGTCATGAACGGCCGTCCCCCCCCACAACCTCCCCCCTGCGCAACCCCTCACTCCGCGTGAACAAGATATTTTAACCTGCCTCGGCGACGGCCTGAGCAATCGTGAGATTGCCGACCGACTGACCGTTACCCTGAGTACGGTAAAGTGGTACGTGCGTCAGATTTATAACAAGCTGGGCGTGAATAACCGGGGGGAAGCAGTCGCGCAAGCGCAGAGCTTAGGGTTGTTGGTTGGTGGCAAACAAGAAGCGCAACTAGAAGCCAGACCAAGACATAATCTGCCCGCGCAGGCCACTTCATTTGTCGGCCGCGAAGATGAACTGGACGATTTGACTCGCTTGCTACAGGAGGAACAAATCCGTCTGATCAACATCGCCGGGCCGGGCGGCATCGGGAAATCGCGTCTGGCGCTGGCGCTAGCCGAACGCATATTGAAGCACGCGGGGCTGTTTGCTGATGGCGTTTTCTTTGTGCCGCTGGCTCCGTTATCGCAGGAAGATCAGATGTGTACGGCCGTTGCCGCCGCCCTGTCTTTCCCCCTCGAAACCGGCGCGTCCACAAGAAGCGACGATCAGAAACTGTTAGATTATTTACGTCGCAAACGATTACTGCTCATCTTGGATAATTACGAGCATTTACTGCCTAAAACTGACCTCCTGAGCGCCATTTTGTCCGCCGCGCCCGGCGTCGTCGTCATTGTCACTTCCCGCGAGAAACTCAACCTACAGGCCGAACATCTCCTGCCGCTGGCCGGTTTGACCTATCCCCAGGAGCGCGGGCAGCTTGCCCGCACAGGCGGGCGAGACGCCCGCGCTCCATTCCAATTCGACTCATTTTCCGCCTTCAATCTCTTCATAGAGCGAGCCAAACAGGCGCGGCCCGACTTCGCTGTGACCGAGACAGAGATTCAAACGCTGATCGAAATTTGCCGCTTGGTCGAGGGGATGCCGCTGGCGTTGGAGTTGGCCGCCGGTTGGCTCGATATGCTCTCTACCAAAGCGATTGCGGACGAATTGCAACAAAATTTGTCGTTGTTAGAGACTGCCGCCAGCGATATTCCGGCGCGCCATCGCCATATTTTCGCCGCGTTCGAGGCCACTTGGCAAAGGCTGACTCCCGTAGAACAGGCTGTATTCGCTGGTTTGTCTGTGTTTCGCGGCGGATTTACACGCCGGGCGGCGTGGCGTGTGGGCGCGCCGGAGGAAAGCAAAGCTGGATTTTGGCGTCTTCTGGCTTCGCTGGTGGGCAAGTCGTTGGTTCGTTATCATCCAGAACAGGATCGGTACGATATTCATGAGTTGGTGCGACAATTTGGCGCCGATAAGTTGGCAAATGGAAATGGGACGCGGATTAACGCGGATGACGCGGATTTGGGGGCGGCGGAAGTGGCGGCGCGGGAACGACACAGCGCGTTTTATTGCCGTTTTTTGGCAGAGCGTCAGGAGTCTTTGCACAACGAAGGCCAACAACGAGCGCTGGCGGCCATCGGCAGAGAAAGCGATAATGTTCGCGCGGCGTGGGAATGGGCGGCTACACAAGGTCAGGTTAGCTCGCTGGCTCAAGCGATGGATGTGTTGGGGGCGTTTTATGAGTGGAACGGCCGTTTTCATGACGGCGAGGTTTCTTTTTTTACGGCCGTATCCCATCTGCGCGGAGAAGAGACCAAATTATTAGCCAACGCGCTCGTCTGGCAAAGCATTTTTGCGCGGTATCGCGGCCTGCCCGGAGCCACCGCTTTGCTAGACGACAGTTTAGCCCAATTAAAACAGTTGGCAGAGCATGAGGATGTTCGCCGCGAGCAAGCGTTTACATGGCGCATCAAAGGTGTCGTTCTACACGCCTCTGACCCCGAAGCCGCCGAGCCATATCTACAAAAAAGTTTAGCCGTTGCCACCGATTTAGGCGATCAGTGGGGAATAGGGCAGACATTGACCGCGCTGGGGGAACTATTCTTCACCAAAGGGCAGTTCGACAAAGCAGAACAGTTACTCCGCGAAAGTTTGCAAATTCAGGAGCGTTTAGGCGATCATCGCACGGCGGCGACGACATTGGAACTGCTCGCCGCTGCCGCCACCTATCAAGGGAAGTTTGCCAATGCCGAGACCTATGCCCAGCAAAGTAACAACCATTACCAACGCATCGGCGGACGATTAGGCATGGCCAACGGTCTGGGACGGCTAGGCGTGACCCTGATATGGTTGGGCAAGCATGTTGAAGCGTATCAACATTTGAACGACAGCCTGACTATCTATCAAGATTTAGGCAATCAAGAACGGATCGCCTCGCTTCATATCGATTTATCCATTTCCCTAATGCACCAGGGACGGTACGAAGAATCACATCACAAAGGGGAAGAGGGGTTGGCGATGGCGCGAGCGCTTGGCTCCCTTTCGGCGCAGGCATACGCTTGTTTTGTTCTGGGCTGGAACGGGGTTGGCGTTTTCCGACATCCGCAAGCGCGGGCTTATTTGGCCGAAAGCGCGGCCATTTTTACCCAGATTGGTCGCCAAAATGAGGTGTGGTGGCCGCAAACGCTGTTGGGGATTGATATGATTTATGAGGGGCGGTATGCCGAGGCGGCCGAACATCTCAATCGGATGGCTAAAATCACGTTGGACGGCCGTAACGTCATCCCCTTCACCGTCGCCATCACCGGCCTCGCCCTGTTGGAAGCGCAAGCCATCAACCCAACCCAGCCAGACCCGGCTCAAATCGAGCGCATCATTGGCTTAACGGCCGTCGCCCAAATGTGGCCGGGACTTAAGCAATCCCAATGGTGGCAGGATGCAGCATGGCCGCAGTTGGAGCGGGTGGCTTTGTTGTTGGAGGATGGGGGGGAGACGGCCGTTCGGGAAAAATACCAACGGTTGCGTATGTGGGAGGCTGGGGCGCAGCTATTATCTGCGTGAAGATTTCTGAATCAGCGTCGTTTTGCCAAAGCTGGCCGGAGTGGAGATGGCTGGCTATCGCCGGGTGAGTTGGCGGCCTTGTTGCAGCCCCTGGTTGAGTTTTTTGATGAGATGGGGGCGGGGGACGAGAGACGGCCGTAACCGAGGAACATACAATTTCGTTTGTAATAAATCGCCAAGCATGGACACATTATAAGGGAAAGGGGAGTGGTGGCGAAAAACGGCCGTTTATCCATCCAGAATCTCGCCGGTATCGCCAATTGTTCTCATTAAGGTGAAAACATTTGCGCCGTGCCTGTACTGCCCAAAATTTGTAGCAAGATGTTTAATCCAGCTTCCTCAGCCGCATGAGTATCGCTGTTTATGAGGATGACGGCTCCTACCCGCGTTTCGGGATTGAAATACATGAAAGCGCTGGCGCCGGGATCGCTGCCGCTGTGCCCCACGATGGATTGGTTAAACAGGGCGGTGGAGAATTCGCTAACGGCCGTTTCCCAAAAGACACCATGTTCAGGATTGTCTAGCATCGTCGGGTTGAGCATGATGGCGACCGATTCTGGTGTGAGGAGTTGTGTCTCTTGGAAACGGCCGCTGTTCATAATTGTCGCCAACAACACCGCCACATCATCCACACTCGACCGCATCATCCCATCCGGCCAGGTCGGAAAGCCAACATGCCCAAACGGCGTTCCTCGCCGCACATACGGCATGGCGATGGCATTGACATCATCGAATTCGGCGAGGAAGTAGCCGCTGTTGGTCATGCCCAGCGGGGTGAAAATGTGTTCACGCGCATATTCGTTTAACGGCATTCCCGTCGCCATTTCCAGCACGTATCCGGCCAAACCGGAGGCGATGTTGCTGTATTCGTACACAGCGCCGGGGATTTCGCCCGTAAAATTGTCGTTCGCGTCATACAAATCGCCGCCTACGGTGAGATAGTCGCGCAAAAAGTCGCCCAGCGGCACAGTCGGGTCGCCCGCGTCGTAGGATTGTTCGTATGCTGCGCCATCTTGGATACCAGACGTGTGGCTGACGAGATGGCGCAAGGTGATGGGCATTTCAGGCGCGGTGGGATTGACCACCACAAACGGCAGTACGTCGTTGATAGGCATGTCTAAATCCAATAAGCCCGCTTCCACAGCGTGCATAATAGCCACGCCCATGACGGCTTTGCTGACGGAACCGAGATGGAACGGTGTGTCAGGCGTAACGCCTGCACTGAGCAAAGCCGAAGTGACCGTTTCCCGTTCCAAATTCGCATACCCGTATTCCTTCTGCCACACGATTTCGCCGTCTTGCAGGATGGCAACGGCCGTTCCCGGCACATCATGGCTAGTTATCTGGTCGGTAATAAATACGTCCAACTCCTCAATCGTGTCAATGGTTGAATCGGGCAAAACAAGATTCCAGGGCGCAAGCCCCGCAAGCGCCGCATCGAACAGGTAAAACTGCTTGGGGAACAAATACCAACTTACCCCAAAAATCAGGGCGAAGATTGCCAAAATGAAGAGTAGTCGTTTCATGTGTCTTCCATAGATTGAACCAAATTCGAAGATTGATCCAATCTGTGCTAACTCGTTTCAAAATGTTTTTTCAATGTGCGATTTCCATATGTCGGTGCGACCATATCCATCGCCAACACCGTCATGAAAAATTCCATCGGCCCATACGTTTTGACAGAGGTGAACGTTTTTGCCAGCCAAACGGCCGTATCTTTCACCCACAGTGGAATATGCGTAATTTTGGCTGGCTTGCCTGCCGCCGCGAACGCTTGCTGGGCAATTTCGTTTTGCGTCAGCAGTTCGGGACCGCCAATGTCATATTCACCGCTTGGCCTGTTTAGGTATTCCACACACGCCTGCGCCAAATCTGCGCCATGAATCGGGTTGGCGCGGTTTTCACCATCCCCAAAGAGGTAAATACGGCCGTTTCGCGCCATATCCAAAAACGAACCCATATCCGAGAAAAAGCCGTTGGGCCGGATGATAAGATGCTCAATGCTGGCCGCCTTCAATTCATCGGCAAACCGCTCTTTGGCTTCCAAAATCTTCACATGGCGCAGCTTGTCGGCATGGAGCGCGGAAATGTACATGAATCGGCTCACGCCCGCCGCCAACGCTTCATCCAGCACATTTTTATTCGCCTGATAATCGACATCCATGTAGGTCAGGCCGTCCTTTTGGCGGGTGATGCCCAGTGAGGAAAAGACGATGTCAACGCCATTGCAAATGCCGGACAATGTGTCTGGGTCTGTTGCTTCGCCAATGAACAGGTCGTCGAGAAACGGCCGTACCGCTTCAAGCTTCTGCTTCGTGCGGCTCAACGCCCGCACCCAATAGCCTGCTTCTTTCAATGCCTTGACCACATACTGCCCCAAATAGCCCGTTGCGCCCACGACGAGTACTTTTTGTTGTTTGGTCATGATAAGTCCCCTGAAAAACCCAGTTTCTGTAGCCGAGTAGTTGCATCAATTTGAGACAGAAACTGGGTTTTTAACTAATTTACTTCACACCAATACTGCAATTCAGCAGCAGAGTCTGGCGCGTAGCTGTAATTCAGTCCTGTAAATCCGTGACCGCCTACAAATTGATTTTGCGGGCCGCTGTTGATGGGCAGTTGGTAAAGTGTGGATTGCGTCACATTGTCTAAAGCGTCTGTCACCCACACCCGCAAATTGCGCTCATTGTCAGCTTCGCCTGCGCTGTACGCCGCATGGAAAACCATCTCTGCGAACGCAACCGATTGCTCAGAATTTGCGTCGCTAAAGGTGAGCGTTTCTTCACGTTCGATGCCTTCCTCTACGCTGGCGCGGTAAGCGGCTGTGCACGAAATGGTTTCGGCTTTGGAAACGGCCGTTTCCGTCCCCCCACCACCACAAGCTGCCAACAACATCATCAATACGATTAAAAGTTTCTTCATGATTAAACCTCCAATTTAGAAGCGGCAACGATGAGGCTGGCAATGGCCATGACAATTGTCATCGGCCCAAACAGGAACCGCTCAACGTTGCTCACCGAGGCAAAATTACCAATTGTGTTCAAGATCATATACGCCGTTACCACCCATGCTGCTATACGAATGATGATTGGCTGTGGCACGCTGCCTAAAAATCCAGCTCGGTAACGGATGATGTACGTAAATACCCCCAAAATAACAACGGCGACGATGCTGGAGACGCGCAAGGCAGGTGTCAGCTCAGTTTGTCGCCCTCCCCACAGCATGGAAACGGGGAAAACGCCCGCCGCCGCCAACATCTGGATCACAATGAAGATGGCAAAGAAGATTGAGGCGATGTTTGCTGCGTTTCGTACAAAGTTTGGTTTTGATAAGTAAGTCATGATGATTCTCCTGTATTGAGTTTAAGATTGAACCAAGTTACGAATACGGTTTGCTTGCCGCAGATGCCGTACAAAATTGGTCCAATCTGGTTAGTTAAAATTCTCCAACCAGTCGGCCACAACGGCCGTTACCTCCGGTGCAGCTAGCAAGTTGATATGGCCGAGGTCAGGCAGCAGCACGTAGCTGCCTGAATCGGTGTATGGGCTCATTGTTGGTTCGTACTGCTCGGCGATGAACGACTCGTCATCCAGACCCGCGACGAGCAAGAATGGCTGCTGCATGGCGGCCAAATCACGGCCGTAATTGGAGCGCGGCGCAAACGATCTGTTCAGTCGGTAGCTGTACGCCGTCGTGGCGGTGTGGCCCAATGCACCATCCAGCACGCTTTGCGGCATGTTGAACTGGATGACTGTCAGATGATTGAACCAGCGAATGCCAATGTTGTTGAGCATGGTGAGTCCAATGATGCGGCGAGTTAACGGCCGTGCCCATCCACCTGAATTGGGTCGCGTCGTCGGCGCGTTGTACTTCAAAAACGGCGCCAACAGCAGATAGCCATCCGCCAAGTCGCCATGCTCACCACCCGCAAAGCGGATCGCCAGCCCACCGCCGGAAGAGTGTCCGCCGATGAGGATATTGGCGTGCGGAAATTGCGCTTTTGCCACCCCGATTAAATCGGCGATGTCATCTTCTAGTTGGCCGATGTAGCCTACGTCGCCCCGTTGTTCAGGTGCAAAGCCGTGTCCGCGCAGGTCGGGGGCAAAGATGTGTGCCGCACCATTTTCGCTGAGCGTTTCGGCCAGCGGATGGAACTGCATGCTGTGCCAGCCTGAGCCGTGCAGCAAAATCAGCACGTTATTGGCGGCTGCACTGCTTTCATAGAAACGGACTTGTAATTCTGAACCGTCGCGGGTGGTGTAAGGGCGCAAGGCGGGCATGGATTCGTAATCCACCTGAGTTAAAGGGTCAAAGTTCATGCCGTTGGTCGCTAATTCTGTCGGGCGGTTGGTGGTGATGAAAACGGCCGTTATCGCCAAATAAATCAAGATTGAAATAAGGAGAATTTTTCCGACTGTTTTCATCAGTGTCCTCTTGTAGGGGCTGTGCCTTGTGCCTGCCCTTCTGGGCGACCACAAGGGTGCGCCCCTACTTTCCAAAGAATCCCCGCACAACGGCGATACTTTCAACCGGATTTTCGCTAAACATCTCATGCCCAGCGTCCGCAATCACAGCCAGTTCTGCCTGTGGAAACAATCCCATCTGCTCTCGTTGGAACGCTTCACCAATGAAGCTGTTGCATTCTGATGCGATGAACAGGACGTCGCCATCGTAATTGCCCGCGTTGGCGGCGATGGGTGATAAATCCGCTTCGGGGCCAAACAAGGTTTTGTACGCCGTCGTGCCAAAGCGGTTGGGTGGCACGGGAACGCTGGGGGCAACAGCCTGCACGCTTTCATCTTCACAGCGGTAGCCGGAAGCGGCCGTATTCACAAAGTTGGCCGACATTTTGCCGTAGATGTAATCCATCGAAGCGTCTGCGTCGGGCGCATCCAAGTGCATCGACTCAAAAATGGTGGGGACGAGCAATTGGTAATATGCCGCGCTTTGGGCAGAAGCGGCCTGCCGTTCGTTGAAGCGGGCCAATCCCGCATTGTCCAACGCCCCCGGTTCGGCCAAAACGACCTGCGTCACGCTGTTGGGGTGTTGCCCGACGTAAGCCGCCGCCAGCATCGCACCCCAAGAGTGGCCGATGATGCGAACGGGTTCGCCGTTGCCGTAATGGGTGACGATGCGGTGCAGATTGGCAACAGAATTTTGCAAGGTCAGCGCTTCGGCGGGAACACGGGGGGATAAGCCTGCCCCCTGTTGGTCATAAAAAACCACAAAGTAGTCGTCTGACAGTTCGTGCAGGTTAAGCAGGTAGCCATAGTCGCCGCCGGGACCGCCATGTACCACAACCACCACGGGATTAGCCGCGTCGCCAAACGTTTCGGCGTGGAAGGTTACGCCATCTATGGTGACGCTGGGCAATGTGGGGTCGTCTTCCACCGTGGCGGGCACGCTGTAACTGCCGCTGGTGGACACAAACAATCCAATGAAAGCTGCGATGACCAAGCCAATAATTCCTAATAAACTAAATCCAATAATTTTGAGTATGCGTTTTCTTGATTTCATTTTGATTTCTCCAGATTGGTCCAATCTTTGAGATTGGACCAATCTCTATACAAACTTACTTCCGTGCGTAAAAAAGCTCAGCTGCGTATTTAAACGTTTCGCCAAAAGCTAAGCCCAGAAAGGCAAGATTGGCGGTGCAAAAAGCAGTGAGTTCGGGGAAAAAGATAGACCCAACGGCGGCCAAGATACCAAAGGTCATAACGCCATTTGCAATCCGCGTCGCTTTTAGGGCCGCTAGCCGCTCATTTGCTGTTGCCGCCGGGGTGGAGCCACTGCCAAAGGCGAGAACTGCCTGCATGATGATTTGAGCAACGATAATCAGGCCAAACGTGGTCAATACCAGACTGCCATACCCGGCTGGAATGCTATCACTGGCCAAAGCAATTGGGCGCATGGGCCACATGTTGGCAATGTAGTAGGCCGTGGCGCCACTGGAGATGACAAGTGAAATAATTGTGCTTTTTTGGTGGAAAGAAATATTGTTAAGATCGTTTTTGGGTTGCGTTAAAATTTCTTGTTTCATGATTTTCTCCTGGTTAGACCTGACAGGTTGGCAATTCCTGATTGCAAAAACCATGTCAGGTCTGGTAATTATTTATTTGAATGCGAGGGTAGCAGATTCTTGAGTTGCCGTTTTCGGCTGGCGCAGCATGGCGATGCCCAGCCAGGCGAACCAGACGATTTGGGTGAGGCCAAAGATGCTAGCGGTTATTTCGCTCAGGGCGGGGATGACGCTGAGCAAGCCAGCGGCGGCAACAACATACCCAAGGTAGTTCAAGCCGCGAGAAAAGGTTGCGCTGCGCAAGGCGGCCACGCTGAGCAACAGGACCCAGATACCGCCGACAACTTCAACGCCGCCGCCAAGCCCATTGAATACGGCCCCGATGGCCAACCAAACGGTAGCTGCCTGTTCGGGATTGGTGGCGTGGATGGAAGCGACCGTTTCCATGCCTACGATGTAAATCATGCCGCTCGCTATTACCAACACCGACCAGATAATGCCAAAGGCGGTGGCGATACGGGCCAAAGCTGATTTGTGACCGTCTAACCGTTCGTGCAGTGCCAACGAAAGCACCACCAGCGATGCGCCCCAGGCAACGTACACAATAAGCATCAGCGCCGTCAGAAATCCTTTGTTTTCTATCAGCGCCGCCACTTTTTCTAGGGGGTCAGTGATGCCACCTACGTTTACAACAGCGATAAAGCCGATAAATCCGATAATGTAGGCCAACGCTTCGTACAATGCGGCAACGCCGCCCCATTTTTGTAACTGTTTCATGATTTATTCTCCTTTTAATTAAACGATTCTTGTGGATTGACGGAGATGAGCTTCAGACCGAGATTGCTAATCTTTTTCAAGATGCCGTGCAGTGCGGCTTGGTCTCGGACGGGGCCGGTAAGCGTCGAACGGCCGTTTGCAAGGCGCACCAATACAAACCCTTCAAACCATTCTTGCCAGCCGTCATCCAGATGACCTTCAATTTCAATGTCGTATTGCGTTTGTTTCCCTGTGCTGTCGTTCATCATGCCCATAGAATACGATTTTGGGCAGCACAAATCCCCACTACAAACTGTAGTTGGGGTGGCAAAAAACTGTAGGTTTGTAGGAAAAAAAGTGTAGGGGTTGGAGAAAATAATAGCAGGGTAAACGTTAGAAGGGGGTTCTAGGCATTGAAAATGATTGTTTCACCTCTATACCAATCCCAGCTCTCGAGCTTTGGAAACGGCAACGGTTCGCTTGCTCACCCCCAGCTTGCCGTAGATATTCTTGTTGTGGTAAAGCACTGTGTTCAGGCTGATAAATAGCTGCTCGGCAATCTCTTTGTTTTTCAGCCCCGCCGCAATAAGCTGCAAAATCTCCAGTTCACGCTTGCTGAGCGGATCGACGAGGGGCTGCTCTGGCGCGGCGGCTTCCAGCTGGGCTGCGGCCTGAGCGTAGGTCAGCGAGGCTCCGGCCGCCAACAGTCGGGCCATTTCCAACTGGCCCGGGCTGGGCTTTGGCTGGACCAACAGTTCCTGAAAGAAGGCAACTTGCCGCGACAGCTCTGGATTTTTGAGGGAGATGGCCTCCTCGCCCAGCTCAGGCGCGGCTAGTCTGGCCAGCTCTGCCAGTGCCGAGTCCACCCCCGCCTGGTTGCCCGCCGCCTGCTCCGCCAGCGCCAAGAGCATGGTGCCGCGCAGCAGACAGCTCATCTCGTTGGCAAAGCGGCAGTACGCGTCCACCTGGGCAATTTCCTGCCGCGCCTCATCTAGCTCACCGGCCAAAAAGGCCAGGTGGGCCAAGCCCAAATGCACGTAGCTGAGCAGTGGACTTTGCCCCAGCCCCTGCCCGGTGGCAAAGGTGTGGGTCTCTTGCAAAACGGCCGTTGCCACCCCCACTTCCCCCCGCAGCAAGTGCGCCAATCCCAAACAGCCACCCGCCAGAAAAGCCGTGTTCATATTCTGGCTTTGTCGGGCGAGAACGGCCGTTTCTTCCAACAAGCGCACCGCCTCCGCCAAATCGCCACCTTCGGCCATAAATTGCACAATGCCTAGCTGG
>JANTHP010000052.1 GCA_024762395.1 Anaerolineae bacterium
AGATGGCGCTGACCGGAATGGAGACCAAAGCGGCAATGATGATGAGATAAACCAGACCGATGATTACGGAGCGATTTAGTTTTGTGCGTTTGGTGATGAATTTGATCAGCGGTTCAACGAGGTAGGCCAGGATAACGGCCGTAACCAACGGCAGCAGCAATCCCCGCATCCGATACACAGCCAGCGCCAAAACCGTCAACAAAATGATGACAATCGTCCGTTTCGTACTGGCGCTCCACGGCGGTGAACTAGGATAATCAGGTATTGTCATTATTCTCCGATTATAACCGACAACTGACACATCAACACCAACAAAAAAAGCCCCGGCCATTACCTGGCCGGGGCTTTGATCTGTTTAGCTTAACGACGCCGGTCGCGTCCGCCGCCACGACGGTCGCGCCCGCCGCTGCGCCGGTCGCGGCTGCCGCGATTGCCGCCCCGTTTCGGTTGGTCATTGGCCTGCGCTTCTTCCAGCGTCCAGCCTTCCAAAACCGCCTTGCGCGAGAGCCGCACCTTGCCTTCCGGGCTGATGTCTGTCACCATCACCATCACCTCGTCGCCCATCTGCACCGCATCTTCCACGCGCCGCAAATGGTCGGAGGAGAGTTGGGAAATATGAACCAGCCCATCCGTGCCGGGCATGAACTCGATAAACGCGCCAAAATCGGTGATACGTACCACCTTGCCGGTGTAAATCTTGCCCAATTCCGCTTCTTCCGTCAACGATTCGATGTGAGCAATGGCGCCTTCGGCCTTTTCGCCGTCCACGCCGGCCACAAAAATCGTGCCGTCTTCCTGAATGTCAATAGAAACTTCATACGTTTCTTCCAGATTACGAATCATAGATCCGCCCTTGCCAATAACCGCGCCAATCTTGTCCGGGTCAATGGAAACGGTCATCATGCGCGGCGCAAAGGGACTGAGTTCCGCCTTTGGCTCAGAGATGGTGGCCAGCATGGAATCAAGAATCTCCAAACGGCCGATGCGGGCTTGTTCCAACGCCTGCGCCATCAATTCCTGCGACAACCCGGCGATTTTGATGTCCATTTGTAAGGCGGTGATGCCTTTGGCCGTGCCCGCAACTTTGAAATCCATGTCGCCTAGATGATCTTCCAAGCCTTGAATATCGGTGAGGATGGCAAATTCATCGCCATCGCTGACCAAACCCATCGCTACGCCGGCGACCGGCGCTTTAATCGGCACGCCGGCATCCATCAGCGCCAATGTGGAGCCGCAGACGCTGGCCTGGCTGGTACTGCCATTGGAGGAAAGCACCTCGGAGACGACGCGGATGGTGTAGGGGAATTCTTCCTCGCTGGGAATCATGGGGCGCAAGGCGGTGCGGGCCAGCGCGCCGTGCCCAATCTCGCGCCGTTTGGGGCCGCGCAGGAACCAGGTTTCGCCGGTGGAGAAGGGTGGGAAGTTGTAGTGGTGCATGTAACGGCGGCTTTCTTCCGGCGAAAGGCCGTCCAGCTTTTGCGCTTCGCGGGGCATACCCAGCGTGGCGATGGACAAGACCTGGGTCTGGCCGCGCCGGAACAGGCCGGAGCCGTGTACGCGGGGGATGAGGCCGATTTCGGATGAGAGGGGGCGGATGGTGGTGTAGTCACGGCCGTCCGGGCGTACATGTTCGTACAAAATCCGGTTGCGGATGGCGTATTTCAACACATCGGCGATGATTTCGCGGATGGCTTTGGTGTCGGCAGTTTCGTCTTCGGCCAGGAAGCTGTTCACGATTTCTTCGCGCAGCGCGTCTACGGCGGCGTTACGGCCGTCTCGCGTCGTTTCCGTGGCCACAATATCCTGAATGCGATTGCCGATTCGAGCTTTGACCGCTTCGGCTAATTCAGCATCTGTTTTTGCCAATTCAATTTCCGCTTTTTCTTTACCAACAGCTTGCCGCATCTCTTCTTGCACGGCAACAAGAGGCTGGATAGCGTCGTGGCCGAAAGCCAGGGCTTCAACCATAACTGCTTCCGTCACCTCATTGGCGCCCGCTTCTACCATGATGACGGCGTCTTTGGAGGCGGCCATACGCAAATCCAATGTACTCTCTTCCATCTCCTGGATGGTGGGGTTAGCCACAAACTCGCCGTTGATGCGGCCGACACGAACGGCGCCGATGGGGCCGTTCCAGGGAATATCGGAAATGGTTAAAGCGGCGCTGGCGGCATTAACCGTCATGATGTCCAGGTGATGGATGTTGTCGGAAGCGAGGGCGGTGACAATGATCTGCACTTCGTTGCGCATGCCTTTGGGGAAAAGCGGGCGCAGGGGGCGGTCGGTTAGACGGGCCGTTAAAATGGCGTCAGTGGTCGGGCGTCCTTCACGACGGAAAAAGCTGCCGGGGATACGGCCGTCGGCATACAATTTCTCCTCAAAATCCACGCTCAGGGGGAAGAAGTCCAGCCCTTCGCGGACATTCTTAGACATCGTCGCCGTTGCCAACAGCATACTGTCGCCAACGCGAATCGTCACCGCACCGCCAGCCTGTTCGGCCAGCTTGCCGGTAGCGAAGGTCACGTCATGATTGCCGACGCGAGTTGTAAAAGTTTTTTCAGGTAACATAATTTAATAATCCTCTGCAAAGTTACGAAGTTGCGAGGTTGCGAAGTTACAGAGCTGCGGAGGCAGAACCTATGTCGCGCATATCTGCAAATTCGCAAACTTGCCACTTGCAAATTTGCCGTTTGTTTTGTGGGGCGGGGGGTTAGGGACTGGGGATTGGTTCATAAAGCTGGCCCATTCCAGTTATGAAACAATACCCAATTCCTAAACCGTGCTCTTGTGCCCCTTGATAAATATAACAATAGGGGCGAAGTGATCTTCGCCCCTACGGTTTTTCAATTTTTTAGCGCCGCAAACCGAGACGGGCGATAATCTCGCGGTACCGTTCCGGGTGTTTTTTACGCAGGTATTTGAGCAAACGGCGGCGCTTGCCGACCAATTTGAGCAAACCGCGGCGCGAGCTTTGGTCGTGTTTATGCACGCTCAAATGCTCCTGCAACTGCTTGATGCGTTTATCGAAAATAGCGATTTGGACTTCAGGCGATCCGGTGTCACCTTCATGCGTCTCGAATTCTTTGATCAGTTCGGTCTTTTCTTCTGCTTCTAAAGGCATTTTTTGTTCTCCATACTTATTGATATTTTAGCCAGGGAACCGCCGTGCCGATTACGTCGTGCTTCCTAGCCAGCTAAAGATTATAACCCAGCGTTAGACCATTGCCAAAAAAGACCCGCAGCAATTCCAATTTTGGCGTAGGGGCGGGATGGGCGGGCCATGATCGCGGCTAAACAGACGGCCTTCCATCCCGCCCATCTCGCCCCGATTTTGGCCGTATACGGGGCGAGATGGCGCGGAATAACGTTGTTTTGGGCCTAAGTCCATACCGCGCCATCCCGCCCCTACCAGACATCGTTTAGAATTGGAATTGCTGGATATGGATTATGGGTAGGGGAGGGCTGTGTACTTTGTGTTTGAAGCTAAACTATTTGGATTAGGCGATGTGTTACTAAAAGTGACGGGAACGCCATCATACGGCCATTGCCATGACCCTTCCACTACGATGAAATGCAGATGAGGGTAACCGGCTAATCCGGTAGCGCCGCTTAAACCAATCTCATCCCCTTGTTCAACAAAGTCGCCCACTTTTACCAGGGCGCCATACTGTTTTAAGTGCATATATTCAGCAAATGTATTATCTCCATGATCAACAACAACCAAATTGTTGAGTTCGCGGCTTATTCCTTTTTCTTCAATATAAACGACTGTGCCGGCCCGGGCGGCTGTGACGAGTGTGCCCGTAGCCATCACGAAATCAAAGGCAAATTGATCATTTTTACCTTCGGCGTGGTAGGAGCTTGAACAGTTGCTTAATCTCACCTGATATGTTTTGCCAACCGGAAAGGGCAAGACGTAGGGAGATGTTTCCCAGTCGGGGTAATTGGCAAATGGGCAGCCAATGGCAGGGTCGTCTTCTGCAGTAAATGTGGGCGGGGAAGATGGAATTTTTGTAGATATGATCTGTGGCGTGGTTGTTTGAGACGGAGAAATATCAAGAGATAGCGTTTCGGGTATTGTTGGCGGCGATGTTGTACAAGCTGAGTTTGCTATGCTGGAGACGATAAGAAGTAAAATGATATGGATTAGATGTTTCATATTTGCCTTGGTAAACGTCTGGTCATGCTAAAAATTTGACAAATCTTCTCGGCATCGCTGTATAGTTGCCTATCAGCTATCAACTGCTTTTGCATTGGCAATAAACGCCCGCACTTTATCATGGTCTTTTTTGCCTGGAAGCGCTTCGACGCCGCTGGCGACATCAACGGCAAACGGCCGTAACTGTTCAATCGCCGCCGCCACATTATCCGGTCGTAACCCGCCCGCCAGCATAATCCCCGGCGTATGCTCAAACAAATACACCACAATGCCCCATTCCGCCGCAATCCCCGTCCCGCCGCGCAGGGTGGGGTGATATGTGTCCACCAGCAAAGAAGGGACTGGAGATTGGGGACTAGAGACTGGAGCGTGAGCGACCGCGTACCATTCCGCTTCCACTTCCGCTTCGGCGGCGGTGGCGGGGCGGATAGCTTTGTAGGCACGGCCGTAAATCGGCGATTTGGGGTCTCCGGCCAGCGCGGGAACTTCCTCGCCGCTGAGTTGGGCCAAATCCAGCCCCGTCTCGTCCAGCGTTTGGGCGATAGAATCGGCGCTTTCATTAACAAATACGCCCACCAGCAGCGGTGGATTGGGGATAGTTTGCCGAATATGCGCCGCAATCTGGCGGGCCGCTTCCGGCTCAATGGCGCGCGGGCTGGGCGGATAAAAAATAAAGCCCAAATAATCGGCTCCGGCTTCCGCTGCGACCAGCGCGTCTTCTAAATTGGTAATTCCACAGATTTTTACTTTCATAATGCGCAAGCGAGAGATAAAGTGGGACTCTTTTCCTCTATCTCTCGCTCTATCTCTCTTTCAATTGATTTAATAACGTATTGGCCTGCTCAATTGTGATCAGCCCGTCTTTGAGCAATGTCAGGATTTGGGTTTGGGAGGGGGCGACGGCCGTTTCCGGTTCTGCTTCCTCTCCCTTTTCCGGCTCCGTTTTGGGCTTTGATTCGGGAGCGGCGGCGGCGGGCGGCTCTGTCAATCGGGTTTTCGCCTCTTCGATTGATTCAGCCGCTTTTGCCAACGATTGTTCCGCCTTTTGCTGCGCCTTTGCCGCCGCGAGTTGGCCCGGCGACGGCGCGGGCGGCGTCGCCGTTTTTTCTGCCAGATAATCCTCAATGTCGTCGGCGATTTGCTCGATTTGGGTTGGCGTAGCGGCGGGGATGGCCTCGGTAACGGCCGTTGCCACCACCTCATCCAGCGTAAGCGGCGGGGGCGTAAAATCAAAATCTGCCGCTGAGAGCGCCGCCATGCCGGAGCGCAGCGGTTTGAGGCCGATATTGGCCGTCGTTTTTAGCGCTGCGAACGGGTTGCCTTGCTCAATATGACCGGTGAGACGGAAACGGCCGTCATCCAATTTCGTCGTCACCGCATCCGCCAGCGGCAGTTGGTTATCAATCACCGCCGCTTCCGCCAGCAGCGTGAGAGGCGCGTCCACCGGCCAGGCGATGTAAATATCCCCTTTTGCCTGGAAACTGTGTTCGCCATTCGCCAGACCGCCGGTCAGACGCAAAACGCCGCGCACACCCTCAACCGTCGTCGTGCCGCCCAGATTGCTCAGCGTCACTTCTTGCCCCCGCGCCCGGCCGATTTCCACCTTGCCGCTGATGGTGTGCAGGACGACATCGTTCCCGGCGTCAACCACCTGCACCGCCCCATTGACGAAGCGGATGTCCACCACGCCAACTGCCTTTTTCAACGACACATCGGCGCTATTACGCACCATAACGCGGCCTGACGCATTATCTATCGCCAGCGGCCCGTTGATGTTTTCGCCCTGAAAATCGCCGCCAACCGTTTTGATTTTGACGCTGCCCACGTCGTTTAACGTCACCGCACCGCTTACCGCGCCCACGCCGATGATGCCGTCTACATGCTTAATCGTGACCGGCCCATCACACTCTTTCACCGCCAGGCTGGCCTTCTCCGGCACGGTCAGGGTTAGATCGGCGGCAGAGGAGAAGATGAGTTGGTCAACGGCCGTTTCCTCCCCGCTAAAATCAGAGCCGGAAGCGAGAACGGCCGTGCCCGGCCAACTCCCCACCGTCAACGCCCCACTGCACTTTTCCACAACCACATGCGGCGCTTTCCCCGTCTCAAACCGCTCTTCACTCATCCCTCATCCCCAATTTCAAACCCGGCTAAATTCTCCAACGCCTTCACCAGCGCGTGATTCCCTTCCGCGCCTAGCCCTTGCTCTTGCAGTGTGCGGTATAAATTGAAGACCATACTCGTTCCCAGCAGCGGCACACCCAATTCGTCGGCCGCCTTCAACGCCAGACGCACATCCTTTTGCTGCAAATCAATCATAAACCCAGGCCGCCAATCCCGATTGATAACCTGCGGGCCGCGATTGCTCAACATCCAGCTTCCCGCCGCGCCCGCTTTAACCGCCTCCAGCGTTTTCGCCAAATCCAGGCCGCCCGCCTGGGCAAACAGCAGCGCCTCGCCTACCGCCAGCATATTGACGACGACCAAAATTTGATTGACCAGTTTCACCGTTTGTCCCGCGCCGTTGGGGCCGACGTGCGTAATCGCCTTACCCATCGCCTGGAAAGCGGGCATAGCCCGTGCCACCTGCGCCGCCTCGCCGCCCACCATGATGCTCAGCGTGCCGTTGGCTGCGCCTTCGCTGCCGCCGCTGATGGGTGCATCCAGCATCTGCACACCCTGCTCGGCCAGTCTGGCGGCGATGGTTTGCGTTACCTGCGGGCTGATGGTGCTCATATCAATCACCAGCGACCCTGCTTTGGCCCCGTGAATCACGCCGTTTTCGCCCAAAATTACCGCTTCCACATCCGGCGTATCGCTGACGCAAGTGATGATGATGTCGCTGTTCGCTGCCACGTCAGCCGGGTTGGCCCCTGCGCTGGCTCCCGCCTCGACCAACGGTTCCATGCGGCTGGCAGTGCGGTTCCACACCGTCACGCTGAACCCCGCCTTTAATAAATTGCGGCTCATCCCGCGCCCCATGATGCCCAGTCCAATAAATCCGATTGTTTCGCTCATTTTTGCTCCTGGTAGGTCAAGCTGTCAGCTTGAGCGCAAGTTAGCAACTTGCACCACATGAAATTTGTTTTATCGTTACCCAACGAGATTATACCTGCCCGGAGGCAATCATGAAAAAAGCCCAATTCATCCCCCTCGATTTCCAGGAACTGCCGGTGGACGAAATGCGCCAGTGCGCCACTGACTTTTACGCTCAAATGAAGCGGCGGCGCAGCGTGCGCGATTTTTCTGACCGTTCTGTGCCCCGCGACATCATCGAAACCTGCCTGCTGGCTGCCGGAACCGCGCCCAATGGGGCTAATTTACAGCCCTGGCATTTTGTGGCGGTGAGCGATCCAACCATCAAACGCCAAATCCGATTAGCGGCCGAAGCGGAGGAGCGGGAATTTTACGCCCGACGCGCGTCGGAGGAATGGCTGGAAGCGTTAGCCCCGCTGGGGACGGACGCCGATAAGCCGTTTTTGGAAACTGCGCCCTGGTTGATTGCTATTTTTGCCCCAAGTTATGGGATTGGGCAGAGCGGAGCCAAAATCAAGCATTATTACGTGCAGGAATCGGTGGGGATTGCGACGGGGATATTGATTACGGCGCTGCACCAGGCTGGGTTGGCGACGCTGACGCACACGCCCAGCCCGATGCACTTTTTGAATGAGATTTTGGAGCGGCCGGGGAATGAAAGACCCTTCCTCCTCCTCGTTGTCGGCTACCCGGCCGAAAACGCCCACGTACCCACGATCAGCAAAAACCCCTTATCCCAAATCGCAACCTTCCGGTAAGGGGCAGCAGTTGGATATGGTTCGGGAATTCCAATTCCCGAACCATATCCAACCGCTCAACTCATTTGAAACCCACCCATTGGCAAGGGCTAATTGAGATTGGTAACGGCGTAGATGTCTGTGGTTTTACTACGGCCGCGTAGTTGGAAGCTGCCAAGAGATAGCAGCCCCACTTCATCAGGCAGCAGCGCCTGGGTGGAACCGCTGATGAGAACCTGGCCCGGTTTTGCCATTTCTTGCAGCCGTTTGGCCTGATTAACCGCATCGCCGATGACGGTGTAGTTCATCGCTTCCAGTGTGCCGATGTTACCGGCGACGGCTGTGCCTGTGTTAATTCCCACACTAAATTGCAAAACAGGGTCTTCTTTGAAGGCGCAGATAAGCTGCCAGGCTGCTTGTACGGCATGGTAAGCGTGGTCGGGGTCGTTTAAGGGGGTGTTGAAAACGCCCATGACCGCATCGCCCATGTATTTATCCAATATGCCGCTGTGGGCAATGAGGGCGTCAACCGCAATGGACAGCTTGTCATTGAGCATGTGCAGCGCCTGCTCCGGGTTGACGTTTTCTGTCCAACTGGTAAATCCGTGCAGATCGGCAAACAGTACGGTGACTTCTTTGCGTTCGCCGCCAAGTTTGACCGCTTGGGGATCAGCCACCATTTGGCTGGCGATGGGGTTGGGCAGGAAGCGGTGCAGCAGATCGTCTAGCTGATTACGGGTATTGTTTAGCTGGTTGGAGAGCAGGCTGAGTTCGTTGCGGCGTTGGGACAGGCGTTGTTCCAGATTGCCGGTATCGGTTACGTCGCTTACGATGATGAGGAGGCCGTTGTTGAAGGGGAGGATGGACAGGGTTATGTAGGCGCTGCCGTTTGGACCCTGGCGGGCGATTTTTTCGATTTTGATGGGCGGTTGTTGCCGGCGGGCGACCTGGGCGATGTCGTCTTCGAGGCCGGTTAGTTCGTGGAAGAGGCTGTAAAGGGAACGGCCGTTTATCTCCCTCACGTCATCTGCCGCCCATTGTCTTAACCCAGGACTGTGACTGAGTAAACGGCCGTCGGCGGCAGCCAGCGCATATTCAATGCCTTGAAAAGTCAAGATGGTTTTGAGCAGGTTTGTATCAGACATTATCTGGTAATTGTCGTGGCAGCGTGACAGTGAAAATTGAGCCTGCCCCTGGTTTACTGGCGACGCTAATGTGGCCCTGATGCGCTTCTACCAACATTTTTACAATGTATAGCCCCAGGCCGGTTCCCTTCGTTTTGCTTTTCTTAGCGTTTTCGGTGCGGTAGTAAAGCTGGAATAAATTGCCGAGCTGCTCTTCAGACATGCCGTGACCGTTATCGGACACCTGTAGAGTGATTTGTTCATCTGATTGCCGGGCTTCTATGTGGACACGGCCGTTTCGCGGCGTATATTTCACAGCATTACTGACCAGATTATAAATAATTCGATACAACTTATCCGGGTCAGCCCAAATGTAGAGCGGGGGAGATGGCAGCGCTAACGCAATAGCAATCTGCCGACTGTCAGCCACAACTTGCATCGCAGCGCTCACCCTTGCAATAATCTGATTCAAATCGCATGACTCCAAATGGAGCGACAGCAGTCCCTGTTCGAGTTTGTCCAGGTCTAAAAAGTCGCTGATGATGCGGTTCATTTGCTCAGATTGCGAGAGAATGATCCCCAAATACTTGAGCGTGTCAGCCGGTGCGTCCGACATTATTTCCAAGAGCAGGCTGGCGTAGCCGCCGATAGAGGTCAACGGCGCGCGTAAATCATGCGCGGACATGGATAAAAACAACGACTTGAGGCGGTTAAGCCGGCGCAGTTCGTCGTTGGCGCTGGTAAGTTTACGTTTCAGCAGGCGCAGTTCATTGCGGTCTTGAACCAGGGTTTGTTGGAGACGGCCGTATGCCGTTTCATCTTCCACCAGCAGCAGCAGGCCCCTATCCGGCTGAAACGCATCCAGCGGCGTTACTTGAAAATTCAAGTACAGCATCGCTTCACCCTGTCCACGATTGACTTGTTCCAAACGCAGCAAGGGTATTTCGCCGCGCAAAATATCGTGCAGGGCTGCCTCTGCGCCAACAAACTCCCACAGTATCTCTGTGACTGGCAGACCAATAATCTGTCCGGTTTGACTTTCCAGCAGGAATGGGAAGTTTGACGAGGTCTGAACGATAGTCAGATCAGGGGCGAGATGAGCATAAGCCATTCGATGCGCCTGGCTCATCGCTCTGGCTGCATGTGCGGCCAGCATAATGGGGTCAAAATCAGCAGGAGGAACCGACATGGTTAGACTGTAATCTTTTTTGCCAACAGTTGAAAGGCAGTTTCAACCTGGTAGCCCGTTTTCGCACTTGTGTCCAGATAATGGCCGCCCAAAGATAGACTGATTTCGTGTAACGCTTCATTATCAATGACTCGTTCGCTTTCCAGATCGGCTTTGTTGCCCGCAAAAATCAAAACGGCATCGGGGTTTAGCGCGCGCATTTGGTTGGCATAATACGCAAAGCTATCTAAAGTTTCCCGCCGGGTCAGATCGCAAACGATGAGCGCGGCGACAGAACCGCGCACATAGCTGGCTCCCGCCTGGCTGAAATCATCGCCGCCGGCTAAATCCCAAATAAGTAAATTCAACGTGTAATCGGCCATTTCTACCGGCTTGCGCGAGATTTTTACGCCGATGGTGCTGAGATAGCGGTCATCAAAACGGTCTTCGACAAACCGGCGCACCAAGCTGGTTTTGCCAACGGCAAAATCGCCCAGCAGACACACTTTTTTTTGAATAACGCGCTTCATGTTCGCTCCAATTGCTGCATTCGATTGTTCATTAGTAACTAAACAGCTACCGTAGGTGACAGTCACTTACCAACATCATGGCTTCGGCTGATACTTCTGGAAAAAGTGACTGTCACCTGAATAGTTACGCTCATTATTCGGAAAAGGTGAGCCATTGTACCGGTATCCAGCCGCGTCGTAAACCGCTGCTGCCCGGCCATTCTATTTCGGCCCAATCACCTTGCCGGGTAAGAACAGTGACAGCAATATCTGCTGGAATGGCGATAGAGGCTGTGGATGCAATATCGGGTTGTTCGCGTACCCAAACAGGGGCATTGGTAACGGCCGTTTCCGTCAAAACAGTTGGCGTATCTGTAGCTGTGGGGATGGGTGTGTGCGTGGCCGTGGGCGGTGGCGTCTGTGTGGCTGTGGGGATGGGCGTGTTGGTGGTGGTGGGAACGGCCGTGTTCGTGGGCAGCGGGGTCATCGTCGGCAGCATAGTAGCCGTTGCTGTTGGCGTCGTCGTCGCTGTCGCCGTTGCCGTCGGTTTGCCAAAGGCCAGCGGCCACAACGCAATCGTAAATTGCAAGTAAACACAAGCTGTAGCAATGAGAATCAGCCCCAGCAGCCCGCCGCCCGCCAGCGCCAGTTTTTGACCGCGACCCATTGGCTGTGGTTCCGGCTCTTTGGGCATAATCAACTCATCCGCAAGCTGTGCCAACTTCGGCGGCAAATCCGGCAGCGATGCCGGATCGCCATCATAGTCGCGCAGCGCCGGTGCGTGTTGGATGTGCAATTCCGATACGAACGAACGCAGCCGGGCGCGGAACCATTCCGGCTCAACACCCGTCGCTACCACCGCCAGGTAGACATGTTTTCCACTTTGAATGACAATCTGTTCGTCGCCATATTGAATCTCATTCAAACTTTCATCCGGCGACCCATCCCCAAACGAATCGCGGGCAAAATCCCGGATAGCGGTCAGCATCCCGCCAATTAAATCTGAATCGCCGTCGTCTTCCCCTTCACTGCCCCAATGAGATAGCAGCAGCCCCGATTCATGTTGAATAAGGAATAATTCCTGAATGTTAAATGGCAGCGCATCGCGCATAGCCAGCTCAGAGGACGATACGCCGCGCAGCCGGGCTGTTAGATTGCGCAGAAAGCCTTGCGGGCCAAACGTCGTTTTGAGCCGCGCATCAATGTTTCGTTGTAATTCGCGGGCAAATTCAGCAATGGCTCGCTGCACAGTGGAGAGGATGATGGGGTAGATGGCCTCAATCATGTCCTCGCGGGAATCACGGATTTGTACTCGAATGGCATCACCCATGACCGGGCCAAGCGCCTCTGCCATCTCATCACGGGAATCGCGGATAGTATTTCTAATCATTCCGCTCATTTCGCCGGTTAATCGGGGGATAAGTGCTTCGGATTCGGCTGTAATGTCGGCGCGAAGTTGTTCGAGCCTGGCTTGCAGCGTTTCTGTTTGGGCTGAAGATTCTTGTTGCAGGGCGTCAATTTCTGCTTGCAAAGCTTGGGCGCGCGCTTGCAGCCGTTCGCCTTGCTCTTTATCGGTTTTGAGCAGCTTGGCCGCGTGTTCTTCCAAAATGCGAATACGGGTCTGCTCTTCGGCAAAGAGGATAGCGCGAATGGACTCCAATTGTTGAATGGAGTCATAATGCGCATTTGTCGCTTCAGAGGGAGAGGGCTGGTGGGCCATGCCGGTATGTTGAGGTTGGGAGAGACGCGGTAAGAGTGTAAACTCTTGCCGTGTTTACTCTTTCGTTTCAGTTGGGGTGGAAGCTGCGTTCTCTTGTAACTGCTGCCCCAATTGAACGAGTAATTCCCCTAGCTCCGTTCGTCCTGCTTTTTGTTTATCCAGCATGGCTCCCAGGGTTAACATTTCTTGGCGCAAATCATTATCCCGTTGACGGGCTTCGGCCCGGAAATCGGCCAGACTTTTTTGAATATCTTTGATTTGCTTGTCTAATCGCTGGTTGAAATCAACGGCCGTCTGGTTAAGCTGGTCGGTTAATTTTTGCTGAACATCTGTTAATTGGGTGGATGCAGAATTGGCAAGCGAGGCAGCGCGCTGATTTATGTCGTCGCTTAGGTCGCGTTGAACGGTTTCAATACGCACTTCCAAATCAGTGAGGCGTTGTTCTGTGGCCCGCGCCTGATTACCGTACAAGATGTTTCGCAGTTGGTCCAGATCGTTTCCATCTTCGATAGGTTGTTCTGTTGTCGTCCTTTTTTTGCTCATAGTCTCTTTCCCAAGAATGTAACTATACAGCGCTGCTGGGTAGATTTGTCAAAGGTACATCTCATTTCAGTTGATGTATCGGGAATTCCATTCCCGATACACACGCTTCCTCTCAACTCACTTGAAACACACCTTTTGACAAGTCTCAGGAAACTGCCTGAATAGTTACCAAAAAATTATGAAGTAGGTAATCTATGGTAATTATAACGCAGAATGTCATTTTGTGTGTATCTGGATGTAGGGCTACAGTGTGCCAGGGTTTTGTTGTCGCTTCTATGCCGTTGAACATTCGACAGATGCTATATGGAACATGCTAAAAAGCGCGTTCGGAGGTTATTTTTGAGCGGGCTGCAGCTATTCTGTTGTGCAGGTTTCGTTATAGCGCAGTTCGGGTAGGTGCAGCGCCCATTCGGTTTGGCTGAGGTTTCGGCCGACTGCGATACAGGCGTATGTTTTTAGCTCTGCCGGGGATAGGCTCCACACGTATGATTGGTTGTTGACATCAATGGCTGTGAGCCAGCGGCCTTCCGGTGAAAAGGCGAGATGGTTGACGAATGTTTTGGGGGCATCAAGGACGACTGGATTATAGCGGGGATCGTCGGGCAGGCTCCACATGCGGACGGTTCCATCCAGGCTGGCGCTGGCTAACCAATTACTGTTGGGGCTAAAGGCAACGGCCGTTATACAATCACTGTGTCCATCAAAAGGCGGTGTATAATCGGTTTCGGGCGATTTTTTCAGAACGATGAATTTTTCTTGAAATTGGCTGTGGCGCATGGGGTAGAGGCGCAGCGTAAAGTCATTGCTGCCGGTCGCCAGCCATTTGCCGTCGGGGCTGAAGGCCAAATCGTTGATATCGTCTGTGTGGCCGGTGAGCCGGATCGAATGTTTGGTTGGGTCAGCCAGGCTTAAATCGTAGAGAACGGCCGTATCATCTTTGCTTCCGGTTACAAACCAGCGGTTGTCGGGGCTAAAGGCAACGGCCGTTATTGGTTGTGAATGTTGGGTAAGCAACCAAAAATTATCCCCGCTGCGGGGCGGCCCGGTTGTCAAATCCCACAGCTTGACCGTAGAGTCATACTCGTTATACGCTGCCTGCCACTGCTCATTTGGGCTGAGCAGTTGTCCGGCGGGCGGCGGGGCGGTCTGGCCCGTTCCCGTGAGCGCCAACACCGAACCGTTAGCCAATGTTTGCCAGATGGCATGTTCGGCAGCATGGGGCAGGGTGTCGCTTGATTTCAACACATTTAACGCTTCGATGGCTATCAAAATGGCGACATCGCTGTTTGTTTCACTCAGCGACAAGGCGCGGGCGGCGATGTTGGCCGACAACGCCTCCCGCATTCGTTTGCTGGAATCATCGGTTACGCGCTGAACGGCCGTAGCCCGCGCATCGGCTGTTCTTTGTAATTGATTAGCGTCCTGGATTTGGCTAAGGGAATAAAAGACAACAACGCCTAGCGCAATGAGAAGAGGAACAATGAGTTTGATAGGGCGATAGCTCATGAGTTTGCCGCACACCTTGAGAAATTACCTGTTCAGTTGGCATTATAAACGGTGCGGACAAAATTGTAAAACGGGGGGATCAGAGTGACGCACTTACCAGGTGCGTCGCTCTGATAGTTATTCCACAAAAATTTCGACTCGTTCACCATCCTCCTCATCGGTGATGTCCATGATTTTGCCTTGCTGGCCGCTGCGAATCGCTTCCATAATTTCGTTGTATTCCACGCCTTCAATTTCGGGTGCAAAGCGCGCGCCCATTTTGATACCTACATTGACTAAACCCATAGGGATGTTAATGTTGACTTTGGTACGGCCGGTCACCATGTCGGTAACGCGGACGCGGAACCAGCGGGGCGCGCTGGCCCCTTTGAGCGGGCTGGCCGACTGACCGCGTTGGTCTTGTTCCAGCGCGCGTAACAATTCGGCGCCATCGCTGGCGCTGATTTTGCCTTCTTCAATCATTTTCAGGATTTGCATACGTTCTTCAGTGGTAGCCATTGGTATCGTCTCCTTATAACGTAGAACGATTTGGTAAATCGGGCGAACGATTTACCAAATCGTTCTACGGCCTTTTGCCTAAATCCAAACGCATATGTGTTAATGTGCGCTGCGGCTGGAAATTCGCTTCTCGCAGTAGTTGGCTGACGAATGTATCGTCCTCCTGGTGGTCCAGGCGAATGTTACGGCGGGGCAGGGTGTGCAGACGGCGGATGATTTTGGCGAGTAACGGCCGTTCCAACTGCCCCCGCCACGATGGATGAACGCGCAGCGTGACTTGATGGACGTGGCCCCATTCGCTCCAAATACCAGCCAATCCGGTTAGTTGATTGGCTGTATCGGTCGTGACCCAGACTTCGGTGTGACGGCCGTTCAAGAAATTGTCCAATCGCCGCCAAAATCCGATCTTGTACACATCTTGCGGCAGCGCTTCCGGCCAATTCAATGCCGGCGGGAAAGCGGCGGTATCCAATTGATAGGCTGCCTGCCAGTGATGGCGGGATAATTCCCGTATTGCCGGTTCATTTTCGCCGCCTGCCGCCGGTTCAATATCCCGCAGCCGCGATGGCGAACAGCGCCATGTAGTCACATCGCCCAGTGTATCAAAGTGCAAAGATTGGTACAGATGAATGGCGGGCAGGTTATCTTTGACAACCTGGAGAACAATCTGACGGCCGCGCCGCTCTTGTACCAGTTGTTGCAGCGATTCCATTAAGTTGTGGGCAATACCACGTCGTTGAAAATCCGGGTGAACGGCCACATTTACAACCAGATACCGCTCTTTTTCGCGCGTGGGAATTAAAGTTGCATTGCCGACGATACGGCCGTCCTCTTCCCACACATAGCCCAGCGCCAGTTTGCCCGACATCGGATTGAACCGCCACAAAAAAGAGGGCTGGTTCAATCCGGCGCCGCTGTTGAAAATCCGCTGCCCGTCGCTGCCCAACCGATGACCGAAGGCCAATTCCAGCAATTTGATGACCTGTGGCACATCCTTGTTGAGATTGATTGGGCGCGGCCCTGAAAACGGCCGTTCCTGAGCGGGTATTGTGATGACCATGAACCCATTTTACCCCAAGTTTGCGAGTGGGCGAACGGATTTTCCGCCCGCCACCTGCCACCCGCTGCTCACTGCCCGTTAACTTTCCAACGCCTCTAACAGCGTGCCCGCCTCATCCGGCGAAATGACACCCTTTTCCACCATTTTCAGGATTTTAAGCTGTTCCTCACTGGACGCCTTGCGCTTGGGCGGGGCCGATGGGCGCGGCGGCCTGGGCGGGGCGGGGGAGCGAAAGCGCGTTCCCCGCTTGAAGCTTTTTTCCATCTGGCGCGCGGCGCGCGCAGCGGCCCGTTCCGCTTTGGTCGCTGCCTGTTCCGCTTTGGCGGCGATTTTTTCGCTGAATTCCGGCCCGAATTTGGTTTCAAAATCGGCCGTGACTTGAGCGAAATGTTCCATGACCTGGCTGTTGATCAGCTCGCCCAATCCCGATAAATCGAAATCAAAATCAAAACCCATGTCGCCGCCGGCCCATTTCTCTTTGTCCGTTTGTATTTCTTTGAGGATGATGCGGCCTACAGCTTCCAGAGATACGGCCGTATTCCCATCTCCAATTTGTCCAGTTAAAGAGCCATCCTCTTCAACCAACTCTTCCAGCGGGAGATGGTTTTTGATGTTGGGGGAAACGGCCGTTACCCGCAAATCCGCATCCAGAGGCCAGTGGAACACAATATCGCCGCCGGCAGAAAACGTGTGCCGGCCCGCATTCAGCGGCCCGCGCAGCCGAATATCGCCCGCAATGTGGGATAAATTGGTTGCATCCCCATCTAACCGGCGCAAATTAGCGTCGCGGCCGCCCCGTTTCACCGTCACATCGCCGCTGATGTTGCGCAGATTGATGTCGCCCATCACCTCATTCATATCCGCCGCGCCCTGCACCGTTTTGGCTGCCAAATCGCCATAAACGGAACCCAGCGCCAGGTCGCCGCAGGCGCGGACGGCCGCGTCGCCGTAAACTTCCTCAACAACCAAGCCGCCGTCAACATTTTTTACGCTCAAATCGCCATAGATGCGGCCCAGTTTGGCCGGGCCGACGTTGGCAATCTGCAAATCGCCGGATACTTCCTGAAGCGTGACGCTGCCTTGCACCTTCTTAACGGCCGCGTCGCCGGCTACATGGTTGACAGCCAAACTGCTGTTGATGGGAATCGTTAATTTGAGGTCGCCGTGCCCGGTGATGGTCAGCCCGGCCTCGGTTTCATCTGCCTGATACTGGTCGCCGCGAATGAGAACGGCCGTTTCCGCCCAACTCCGCACCACCAAATCACCCGAACATTCCGCGATAGTAATAAACGGCCGTTTGCCTATTTCAATTCGATCTTCACTCATAATAGTCACCTATTTCACATACACCTGGACATGTTCGTTGCTTTCTTCATCTTCCACTTCAACCAACATGCCGCCGCCAACATCCCGCATCAACCCCGACAACTCCTCATAATCCAGCCCCGCCAATTCAGGCGCAAAGCGGCTGCCGATTTTGAGGCCAAAATTGAGCATACGCAGCGGGATATTGACGGTCACTTTGTTCTGCCCCGTTTCCATATTCTTGACTCGCACATGGAGCCAGGATGGGGTTTTGCCGCCTGTTTCCGCCTTTAGCGGCTCCTCTTTGGCCGCAAACCCGATTGGCGTTTCCGGCGTTTTTGCTTCAATTGAAGCTAACATATCAGCCGCCTCGTCGGCGTTGATTTTTCCATTTGCCAACAGATCTAAAACTTCTTGGCGATTGGTCATAATAACACACTCCTTGCAGCGCTCCAGTCCGTCAGCAGCCCATCCGACCACCCGACTACCTGACTACTCGACTACTCGACTACTTGCCCCGCAGCATTTGCAGGGCTTCCTCCGCATTAAGCGCTCCGGCGCTTAACTCAGACAAAATCTCGCGGCGCGTTTCTTCTGAGAGCGGCGCCGGGTCCGGCGCGCCCACTTCATAGCCCATTGCTTCGATAACTTCCGTCAATCGCGCCCGAACGGCCGGGTATGAGAGACCAATTTCCTGTTCAACCCGATTGATTTTGCCTTCGCAGCGAATAAACGTTTCCACAAAATCCAACTGCTGTGCCGATAATTGATACAACCGGCCTAACGTAAAATGACCTTCTACGGTTGTGTCGCAGTGGCGGCAGTGCAGCCGGGTAACATGCAATGTTTCGTGGCAAATAGGGCATTGGCCAATAACGGGATTCATGAACCTTTCTCCTTTGAAAATGGGACACAGATTAACACGGATGAACACAGATGAGAGATGCGCCTGTTTTCATTCATTCGTGGTGGACTGTGCCCATGTTGTCTCCTGTAAAAATATTTTTACTTGTATTTGAAAAATTTATATCATTATCAAGAATTCTTGTGAATAATTGAATAATAATAAAAAATCTTAACAATGTCAACTGTTTTATCAAAAATTTCGATAAAATCGTGATAAATTTAGTATGGGTGTTGATTTTCTGATTTGAGTGAGAGAAAATGAGGAACAGCGACAACAAAGCAACAAGGCCACCTCGTCACCTTACAACCTTGCAACCTTGCAACCTTGCAACTTTGCAACCTTGCTACTTCACCCCTCCGCTCATTTCGCGCCAACTGAGGATGGCGACATAGCCGAAGCCAAGCGCGCTGGCGGCGAGGAAGAAGGTGGGGCCAAAATTACCTTGTACCAGGGCGAATGCCAAGCCGGCCGCCGCGTACAAGGCCAAAGCGATTTCGCTGAAGATGATGCGGTCGAAGCCGGCGCGGTATGTGACGGCGCTGCTGCCTGTTTTGGGGGTGCGGATAAAGGGATGATGACGGCCGTATACCGCCTGTAAAATTGCTCTACTGTTGCTGGGAGCCGTGCCAATTGCCATCAGTAGCAGCGTGGGGAAATGGCGTAAGCGCCGCCGCCAATCGGGATAAAGAACCTGCTGCCCCAGAATAAACAACAGCGGCTGCCCGATTCCGGCCACAGAAAATATGAGCATCTTGGCCGAAAACGTGTAGCCGGCGGCAATGAGCGGAACCAACAGCAGCAGCAAGGCAATCAGAAGCAGGTGGGTGGCGTAGGCGGACATGGAAAGGAGAGCGTACAGGCGTCCGCGCAAAGTATGATGGTGGTCGGTGAGGATGGAACGGCCGTAAATCCACAAACATTGCATAGATCCCTTCGCCCACCGGGCCTGTTGACTTTTGTACGCCGTCATACTCGTGGGCAGCTCCGCCGGAGCTACCACATCATTCAAAAAGCGAAACTCGCAGCCGTTCAGCGTCGCCCGCGTGCTGAGGCATAAATCCTCGCAAACCGTATCCGCCAACCAGCCGCCCGCCTGCTCAATGCAGCTCCGCCGCCAGACACCGCCGCTGCCGTTAAACTTGGGGAACATGTTGGCGCGGTGGCGCACCGTCTGCTCCATCGCAAAATGTTTGTCCAAGGCGATGGCCTGCGCTGCCGTCAGCGCCGAATTGTCGCCGTTAAGATGGCCCCAGCGCGCCTGCACCATCCCCAGATTCGGCTCGTTGAGGAAATGGGGGATCGTTTGCTGCAAAAAATCGGGGTCGGGCTGAAAATCAGCGTCAAAAATGGCGACAAAATCGCCGCTGGCCTGGGGCAGGGCAGCAGCCAGCGCGCCCGCTTTGTACCCTTCGCGGTTGTCCCGATGCAGCAAGGAGATGTTGACGCCTTTCTTATTATAATGCGCTACCAATTCGGCCGCTTTTTGGGTGGTGTCGTCGGTGGAGTCGTCAATGACTTGAATTTGCAGGCGGTCGGCGGGGTAGCGGAGGGATACGGCCGTTTCCACCAACCGCTCTACCACATACCGTTCATTAAAAATAGGCAGCTGCACCGTCACCGGCGGCAAATCCGCCTCCGCTGCCTGGGGGAGAGGATACGAATCATGCCGGTGTCGCCAATAAAGCCATAACGTGAGCAAGCCTAAAAAGCCGTACAATGACAACCCAGCCACTGTCAGCAGGTAAAGAGAACTTAGAATTTGAATCATTTAGTAATGTTGCGGGTGGCGGGTGGCGAGTTTGTAAGTGGATAGTAACCTGCAAACTCGCTACTCGCCACTCGCATACTTGACGATGGTTTTGAGACGTTTGTTGAAAGTACCGCGTGGCAGCAAGATTTTGCGTTGGCAGCCCTGGCAGACCAGGCCAATATCCGTGCCCAGCCGAACCACTTCCCATTCATAGCTCCCACAGGGATGCTTCTTGCGCAGGCGCACAATGTCGCCCAAATTTACTTGTACAAACATAGCGGGGGATTATAACACGACTGGCTACCGTGTAAATTTGGAACAACTACGAAACCACGACGATTCAACTACCCGAAGAATGGAACCGGAGCCTGGGAAGCTCCTCTACCATCATTAATCAAAGTAGAGGAGCCTCCCAGGCTCCGGTTCTGGTATTA
>JANTHP010000053.1 GCA_024762395.1 Anaerolineae bacterium
ACTCGCCCCGTTCCGGCAAAAATGCGTCTCCGGGGCAAGTTGGGCGGGCGGGGCGGGAGGGTGCGGGTTCGTCTTGGCTGAACGAATGGCCTTGTCTCCGCGCCAACTCGCCCCGTTCCGGCAAAAATGCGTCTCCGGGGCGAGTTGGGCGGGAGGGGCGGGATGGCGCGGGTTCGTCTTGGCTGAACGAATGGCCTTGTCTCCGCGCCAACTCGCCCCGTTCCGGCAAAAATGCGTCTCTGGGGCGAGTTGGGCGGGAGGGATCGCCATTTGCCTGGCTAAGATCATGGCCCGCTCATCCCGCCCCTACCTTGGATCGCGCTTGGATCGCCCCCCGCCTAAGATGAAAGGTAACAATATCCTTTACCTGTACGGTGTTCAAGATTCAATGGCTTGATAACGCATCACACATCACGCATCACGTTTCACGTTTCATGTCTCACGTTTCACGCTCATAGTGTGCAAATATGACCGCAGCCAATACCAACGCTTATATCGCTTATCTCATCCGCCTCTGGCGCGAGGGGCCGGGCGTCTGGCGCGGCATGTTGCAAAAGCCGCAAACGGGCGAGCGGCATTATTTCGCCAACGTGGACGATTTGTTGACCTTTTTGCGCCAACAGGCGCAGCCGACAGATGGGGGCGTTCCCCCAAAGGAAACAACAGGGGCAACTGCCACCACGAAGGATGAAAATTGAATGCAACCTGATATGAACGCAGTTTTTTCATCATTCATCCTTCATAATTCATAATTTTCTGAGGAGCAGATGTAATGACTCACAAACATTTTTTACGTAGCGTCCTATTGATTTTGACGTTGGCAGTCCTGGCCGGCGGCTTGTTGGCTGGCTGTGGATCGGCGGCTGAAGAGGCGACGGCCGTCCCCACCAATCCACCTCCCACCCTAACGGCCGTTCCCCCCACAGCAACGGCCGTCCCTCCCACCCCGACAACCGCGCCCAGCCCCACCCCGTCCGTCCGCCTGGGCGACGAATACCGCAGTGAAACGGCCGGCATCGTCTTCAACGCCATCCCCGACTACGATTTTGAAGACGACGACGAAATCATCCTTATGCTCGCGCCGGGCGCCGACCCGGATATGGGGCCGGCCGTCGCCATTTTCAACGATGCGAGCGACGAGGATACCACGCTGGAAGCGCTATTTGAGAGCGTCCGTCAAGATTTCAGCGAGGGGAATCCGCCCGCGGCGCTGTCGCACCAGGCGGACACGACGGTTGACGGCCTGCCGGGGATCGCAGCCGATATTACCGTCGTCGTGAACGGGGAAGAGATGAACGGCCGTCTCGTCGTCGTCCTCGTTACCCCCACGCGGGGCTTCAGCATGGTCGGCGCCGCGCCCAAAGCGCAGTGGGACGATCTGGCCCCTGTTTTTGACGCTGTGCTGGCCTCCGTCTCCTTCTTTGAGCCGGCGGCTGCCGACCTGAACCTGTCGCCGGAACCAACCGCCGCCGCCAACGCCGTCGAAATCCGCCAATGGGCCGCCTTCGCCGCTGCCAGCTCGGAATTCAGCGATTCCGATTGGAACGCGATGCAGGCAGCCGGCGCGCCAGACACGCTGGTGACAGAATGCGCCGATCTGCCCACCGCCTGGGCCTCCGCCGCCAGCGATTCGGCCGATGAATGGCTGGAATTGGAATATGACACGGCCGTCATCCCCACCCAAATCAACATCATCGAAACCCACTCGCCGGATCAGGTGGTCAAGGTGGAACTGGCCGACGCCGACGGCAACTACCGCGAAGTTTACACGGGAACGCCAACCGATTTGGGGACGGAATGCCCTTACACCCTTTCCATCCCGCTGAATGTGGATTATATCGTGGACGGGCTGCGGATTTCGCTCGACCAATCTACCCTGGCGCTGCCCTGGACGGAAATTGACGCGGTGGAATTAGTGGGGATAGCGGCGGAAGGAGAAACGGCCGTCGCCCCCAATCCCGCTCCCGTTTCCGCAGACGGCGACCTGACCGTGACAGCCATCGGCGGCTACGAAGACGTCTGGCACACCTGGCACGCCGTCGGTTTGCTGACCAACCAATCGCCGCGCAGCGTGGAAGCGATTGAAGTGGAAATCAACGCCCTCGACGTCGATGGCGCCGTTTTGGCAACGGATGACGCCTGGATTTCCTTGCACAGGCTGGCTCCCGGCGAAACAACCCCTTTCAGCCTGTTGGTTTACGACGATTTGCCCGGATTTGACCATTTCACCGCCGACGTTATCGGTTTCAACTCGGCCGATTTTGAGCGAGCGGCCGTTGACGTGTCCGGCATTGTCCGAACCGTAGACGAGCGCGGCAACATCCACATCACCGGCGAACTGGTCAACAATGGCAACGAACCCATCGCCATCAACAGCGTAGCCGCCGCCACATTCGACGCAGCGGGCGACGTTGTGACCGCCGAAGGCGCCACCGTCGGCATCGGCTACCTGAACCCGAACGATTCCGGCCCCTTCCGCGTCTTCATGTACGGCCCGGCCGACGGCGCCGACGCCATCGCCAACCAGACCATTTACGTAGACGCCGTCGTTACCGCCGCCGAACCGGATTACGGGCTGGCTCTCTTGGAAAACCATCACGCTTATCTGGACGAGTACGACGAGGTTCACCTGGTGGGCGAAATGAGCAACAACGGCGATGAGACCGTCGCAACCAACCTGCTGGCCGCTTTTTACGACGCCGACGGCAATGCGCTGGACGTGGAAGTGTATTCCCTGCCGCTCGACTTACGGCCGGGCGAGGCGCTCCCCTTTGACTTCACCGGCGTCTGGACGGTGTTGGACAATACGCCGGGACTGCTTGACGAGGTGGACGGTTACACTATCTGGTGGGACCCGTTCTGGACGTGGACATCTTCAACGGAAACGGTCGATCTGACGACAACCGATGATTTATCCAGCTTTGACGGCGACAGCGTAACTTATTTCGGTCAGATTGTGAACGACTCCGGGGCGGCGGTGCAACGGGCCTACATCCTCGTCGGCCTGCGCGACAAGGCGACCGGCGATCTGGTCGCCACCGGTTACAGCGCCATCTACAACGACATCCCCGCCAGCGGCGCGGCCGACTACCAGGTGGACATTGAATTCCCCTCCGGCTACGACGAGGATTCGCTGGAAGCGTTCTTTGTAGTAAGAGGCGAAAAATAAAAACGTAATGCGTGAAGCGTGAAACATGATGAGTTTTACGCTTCACGCCAGTGAAATATCATGTCTAAATTACTTGGCGACCTGTTTAGATCGGAAGTGCGGGGCGGCCTTGTTGCGCTGCTGGCGGTAGTCATTGTGCTGCCGCTGGGCTGCCTGCTCATATTTCTGCCGTTGGCGATTGGCAGCCGCATCGCCGACCCCACGATGTCTACGCTGGTGATGAGCGTGCCGCCGGTTTTGTTTGTTTTGCTGTTATTTGGCGGCGGGTTTGGCCTTCTGGCGCGGACGAACCACCGCCGGGCGGCGCTGTTGGACGCTATTTTTAACCCATTGGGGTTGAACGGCCGTCAATCTCTACTCACCATGCGCGCCTACCAGGGGACGATTCGGGGGCGGGAGGCGCGCGCCTACTACCGGCGCGGCCCGGTCATCGAGGTGACGCTCAGTACGCCGCTGCCCACCCGGTTGAGCGTGGATGAGGCGGATAAGGGGACGACGGCCGTTGCCGGTTGGCTAAATCGGCATCCGCTGGCTTTGGACGATCCGGCGTTCGACGGCCTGCGCGTCTTTGCCCTGGATGAAGCGTGGGCGCGCTCCCTGCTGGCCCAGCCGCAGGTTCCGCCCCTGCTGCGGCGGCTGATTTTGTCCGAAGGGCCGTTCGTGCTGCGGCAGTTGCAATTGTCGCCGGGGCAATTTTTCCTGCGCCTGTTTCGCAGCAAACGGCTGCTGAGTACGGATATTGACCCGGCGCAGGTGCGGCAGTGGGTGGAGGATGTGGCTGCGCTGGCTGATATGGCCGAATCGTTACCCGCGCCGCAGGAAACGGCCGTTGCCACGCCATTGGAACAAACGCTGCGCGCGCAGCGGGCGGGGCTGCCCCGCAAGGCGCTCGTCATCCTGATTGTCGCCTTGTTCGTCATCCCTCTCTGCCTGGCGCTGCCGATTGTTTTGTTTTTGATAGCCCGTTAAATAAGTTTGGCTCTTTGTTTTTACATCAACCCGGCCATCAACTCAGATAAGGTTTCGCGCGACGGCCGTATCTGCTCATTCGTCAACTGCGACAACGGCGTCTCCCCCAGGTTGGCCGTTTCCGCCAGCCGGGGACGGGAATCGTCGTAGTAAATCAGCCCGGTGATAAACTCCCGCTTTTCATGCGCCAGCAGCAGCCGCTGCATCGCGCCCAGCTTGTCCAGCGGGTCGTACTCCGTCTCCAGCTTGCGCAGTTGGATGCGGGAGCCGTCGTGCATCTCCACCAGCCGCAGTTCGCCCGGCTGGTGGCCTTCAATTTCAATCTCCTCAAAAGCGGGCACGAAGCCGATGGCGTGCAGCGGGAGCTCGTGTTCTTTGCCGTAGCTGTAGCTTTTGGTGGAATCTTCTCGGTTGTTGAAGGCAACGCAAGGGCTGATGATGTCGAGAACGGCCGTGCCCTCAAAACTCAACGCCGCTTTTAACAACGCCCGCACCTGGTGAGCGTCGCCGGAAAAAGAGCGGGCCACAAACCCGGCCCCGGCCACAATCGCCTCCATGCAGATGTCCACCGGCGGGAACGGGTTGGTTCCGGCGTATTTCAGCGTCTGGCCTTCGTCGGCTGTGGCCGAAAATTGGCCCTTGGTCAGACCGTAGACGCCGTTGTTTTCCACCAGATACACCATGCGCACGTTGCGCCGCATCACATGCTTAAACTGCCCCATGCCGATGCTGCTCGTGTCCCCGTCGCCGCTGACGCCAATCGCTTTTAGATGATGATTAGCCATGATGGCGCCGGTGCCGATGGAGGGCATACGGCCGTGCAGCGAATTAAAGCCAAACGACTGCCCCAAAAAGTAAGCCGGCGACTTGCTGGAACAGCCAATCCCACTCAACCGCAAAATCTCATCCGGCTTGATGCTCAACTCAAACGCCACCTGAATAATCTGGTTGACAATCGAATTATGGCCGCACCCTTTGCACAGCGTGGATGGCTGCGCCTTGTAATCATTTTTCGTCAAGCCAATCGCATTTGTTCGTCTTGCACCCATTGTTTACTCCATCTCTACAATATCATCTAATGCCAGATTCAGTGCAGCAGCAATCGCAGCCAGCGCGGCAGTCGTGCCAGTTCGTTTACCTGATTCGATTTGCGACAGGTAAGATGCGCTGATTCCGGCCCGGCTTGCTAATTCTTGTTGTGTCAGCCTACGATAATCACGCCATGTTTTGATGGGATTACCTCCATCCAAAATGGCGTAGGTAACTTCGCTGGGTACAAGTTCTTCGCCGTTTCCAGCAGCCTTTTTCGCAGCGTCATAATCCTGAATATCTTGCAACATCAGCGTAATGCCTCTTCTACCCAACGAGCCGTTAGCGGCAAACCATCCAAATGAGCCAGCGAGATAAGTTTTGTCGCCAATTCTGGCAATTCTGAGGCCAGAATCGTGCGCATTTGACCGTCGCGGTTGAGTTCGATGACGTAAATGCGCTCGTAACGGCCGATAAAATCAGCCACATCGTCGTTAATCGGCAGGGCGCGGATGCGCATGAAGCTGGTGGGGACGCCGTCCGCCGCCAGCCGGTCGCGGGCTTCTTCGATGGCGTACTCCGTCGTGCCGTAAGCGATGATGCCGATGTTGGCGTCATCCATCTCATCTACGATGGGGGCGGGAACCATCTCCCGTGCCGTGTCGAATTTGCGCGCCAGGCGGGCCATGTTTCGCTCCCAATCTTGCGGATTTTCGCTGTAGACGGCCATCTCATTATGCCCTGTGCCGCGCGCAAACCAGGCGGCCAGCGGGTTTGTATTGCCTGGAATGGTACGATAGGGGATGCCGTCGCCATCGGTGTCTTTGTAACGGCCGTATCCCTTCACCACCTCCTCCGCGCTTAACACCTTGCCCCGCTTAATCGGCTCCGCCGGATACTCAAACGGCTCCGACATCCAATTATTCATCCCCAAATCCAAATCGCTGAGAACAAACACCGGCGTTTGCAGCTCATCCGCCAAATCCAGCGACGTAACGCCAAACTCAAAACATTCCTTGATAGACGACGGCAGCAAAACCACATTCTTCGTATCGCCGTGCCCCAGATAATAGGTAAAAATCAGGTCGCCCTGCCCCGTGCGCGTGGGCAGACCTGTGCTGGGGCCAACCCGCTGCACATTCCAGAACACCGCCGGAACCTCGGCAAAATAGCCCAGCCCCACAAACTCGGCCATCAACGAAATACCGGGGCCGGATGTGGCCGTAACAGCCCGCGCGCCCGCCCAGCCTGCGCCCAAAATCATCCCCGCCGCCGCCAACTCATCCTCCGCCTGCACGACGGCATACGTCGCTTTGCCCGTCTCCGGGTCGGTGCGGAACTGTTTCAGGTAGGCATTCAGGCTGTCAATCACGCTGGTGGAAGGCGTGATGGGATACCAGGCGGCAAAGGTGACGCCGCCAAACACAAAGCCCAACGCCGCCGCTTCGTTGCCGGTCATGACGATTTTTCCGGCCGTTTCATCCATCGGGGTAACGCGGTACGGGTCTGTTTTCGTCCAGTTCGCCGCCGCCCATTCAAACGCAGCCTGGACGACGCCCATATTGGATGCAGCCAGCTTCCGTTTTCCTTTGAAATGATGATCCAACGCCTCGTCAATCTGTTTCAGGGGAATGTCCAGCAAGAAGGCCAGCGCGCCCACGTACACCATGTTGGCGACGTATGCGCGCAGTTTGCCCTTTGCCCCCGTCGCGGTCACAAATTTTTTCACCGGGATGGCGTAAAAGGTCACGTCATCCCGCTGCGGCATATCGCGCCAATCGCCGTTGTAGATGCAGACGCCGCCGGGCGGCAGGTTTTGCACGTCCTGGTACGCGGTCGCCTGGTTGAAGGCCACGACAATCTCGGAGGTTTCGCGGCGGGCGATGTAGCCATCGCGGCTGACGCGAATGTGATACCAGGTGGGCAGCCCTTCGATGTTGGAAGGGAAGATGTTTTTGCCGTTGACGGGGATGCCCATCTTGAATAGGGCGCGTAAAATTGCTAAATTGGCTGTTTGGCTGCCGGTTCCGTTGACGGTGGCTACAACCATGGAGAAGTTGTTGAGTACATCGGCCCTAAGCTGCGCCGAAGAGGCCGTTTCCCGATCACCCATAATTTACTCCTAAAAACAAAGACTGGAGATTGGAGACTGGAGACCTCGAAATCTCCAGTCCCTAGTCCCCAGTCTCCTAAAAATGTAGAAACTATGCGACTATACAGGTGACAGTCACTTTTTCCAGAGGTATTAGCCAAAGCCACGATTTTAGTAAGTGACTGTCACCTCTGGTAGCTGCATAGTTACGAAACTATTACCAGACTCGTTTATTCGTCAGGCCACCGTCCACAAATCGGCCGAGCGATAGAGCGTATTCAAATCACCGACCCCTTTGGTCTCTTGCGCCGTATGAATTTGGTCCATTAACACCTCGGTGTAAGTCGGTTTCTCTTCCTGGTACAACACGCCCATGAACGCAGGAAAATCGGGATATTCAAGGCTGCTCAACGTATAAGCCAACTGCTTGGACGTTTCGTCATGCACAATCAGATCGTCTACGCTGAATTCATCACCCAACTGCACCACTTCCGGCATAAAGCCGTTTAGCCGGATGCCTTTGTCGTGGTTTTTACCGAAGACCATCGGTTTGCCGTGTTCCAGATAAATAATGTGGTCGTCCCGCTGGCGACGATCTTCTAACGGCCCCCATTCATTGGGATTGAAAATGACGCAGTTTTGGAATACCTCGACGAAAGAGGTGCCTTTGTGCGCTGCCGCTTTGGCCAGCGTTTCGCCCAGATGTTTGGTGTGGGCGTCCAGCGAGCGGGAAACAAAGGTTGCCCCGGAAGAGAGCGCCAGCGCAACCGGATTGACGGGTTGTTCGATGGACCCCATGGGGGAGGATTTGGTTTTGGCTCCGGTGCGCGATGTGGGCGAGTACTGCCCTTTGGTCAGGCCGTAAATGCGGTTGTTGAACAAAACGACGTTCAAATTGATGTTACGGCGCATGGTGTGGATGAAATGGTTGCCGCCGATGGACAATCCGTCGCCATCGCCGGTGATGACCCAGACGCTCAAGTTGGGATTGGTGATGGCCAGACCGCTGGCGAGCGTGGGGGCACGGCCGTGTATGCTGTGAATGCCATACGTATCCATGTAATACGGGAACCGGCTGGAGCAGCCAATGCCGGAAATGAACACGATGTCTTCTTTTTTGTAGCCGATGTCGGGCAGTGTTTTCTGGATTTGGGCCAGGATGGAATAATCGCCGCAGCCAGGGCACCAACGTACCGTTTGATCGGAAACAAAATCTTTACGGGTTAGTTTTAAGGGGATATTTGCTGTTGTCATAATTTACTCCGTGAAGCGAGAGGGTAGAAGCTAAAGGATAGAGCGAGAGCGAGAGGAAAGCCTCTAGCTCCATACTCTAGCTCTGTACTCTAGCTCAACGCCTCCTCAATTTGGGCGGCGACTTCGCTGATTTTGAAGGGCTGGCCTTGAATTTTGGTGAAGGATTGCACATCTAGCGCGAATTTGCCGCGAATGAGGAAGGCCAATTGGCCGCCGTTGAGTTCCGCCACGACGACTTTTTTGTACTTCTTCAGCAAAGCTTCAAAGTTTTTGGGGAAAGGATTGAGATAACGGACATGGGCGTGAGCGACGGATTTGCCTTCTGCCTGGGCATTGGCAACGGCCGTGTGCACCGCGCCATATGTCCCACCCCAACTAACCATTAACAACTCCCCTTCCTCTGGCCCAAATACTTCCTGTTCCGGGATGGCATCGGCCAGGCGTGCGATTTTCCCGGCCCGTTCGGCCGTCATTTGCTCATGATGTTCCGGGAAGTAGGAGACATTGCCTGTTTCCGGCGCTTTTGCCAAACCGCCTAAACGATGCTCCAGCCCCTTTGTGCCGGGGATGGCCCAGGGACGCGCCAGCGTTTCCGGATCGCGCTTGTAGGGTAAGAATGGCCCTTCGCCGTTTGTTCGCGCCGGCGGATGGTTGACTTCAATCGGCGCAATGTCGTCGGCGTCGGGGATGAGCCAGGGTTCGGAGCTGTTGGCCAGGAAGCCGTCGGACAAAATGGCGACGGGCGACATGGCCCGCACAGCCAGACGACACGCCTCGTAAGCGATGTCGAAGCAGTCAGACGGGCTTTGCGGCGATAAAACAGCGATGGGGCTTTCTCCGTTACGGCCGTACATCACCTGCAGCAAATCAGACTGTTCCACCTTCGTGGGCAAGCCTGTGCTGGGGCCGCCGCGCTGCACATCCACAATCACCATCGGCAGTTCCAACATGATACCCAGGTTCATCGCCTCGCTCTTCAGCGCAATGCCGGGGCCGCTGGTTCCGGTTACGGCCAGCGCGCCGCCAAAGGATGCGCCAACCACCGACCCCATCGCCGCAATCTCATCTTCGGCCTGGAAGGTGCGGACGTCGCAGTGACGCAGGGCGGCCAGCGCGTGCAAAATATCGCTGGCCGGGGTGATGGGATACGTGCCGTAGAACAACGGTTTGCCCATTTTACGAGCGGCCGTTACCAACCCCATCGCCGTTGCCTGATTGCCGGTTACTTTGCGATACGTACCTTTTGCCAATGACGCCGGACGAATGCGATAACGGCGCTGGAACGCTTCTAATGTTTCCCCCAGATGATACCCGGCCAACAAGGCTTTGCTATTGGCTTCGATGACGATCGGCCGTTTAGCAAATTTTTTCTTCAGCCAATTGGTCGTTGTCTCCATCTGCCGGTCAAACATCCAGAAAACGATCCCCAACGCAAAAAAGTTTTGGCTGCGGTCTTTCTCTTTGCTGGAAAGCCCTTCTATATCGGCTAACGCCTCCCGATTAACCGTGGTGAGCGGTATCGGATAAACTTGAAAACCCGACAGTGATTCATCCTCCAGCGGATTGCTTTCATAGCCCGCTTTTTTCAGATTACTGCGGGTGAATGCATCGGTATTGACGATGATGATGCCGCCCGATTCCATATCCGGCAGGCTGACTTTGAGCGCCGCCGGATTCATGGCCACCAAAACCTGGGGCGCGTCGCCGGGGGTCAATACATCGTGACTAGACAAATTCACCTGAAAACCGCTAACGCCCGCCAAAGTGCCGGCCGGGGCGCGGATTTCCGATGGATAATCGGGCATGGTGCTGATGTCGTTGCCGAAAACGGCCGCTGCATTGGTGAATTGGGTTCCGGTTAACTGCATCCCATCGCCCGAATCCCCTGCAAAGCGGATGATGACGGATTCGACCTCTTCAAACGTCTGAGTTGGTTTTGTCATAATATAATCCTTGTTGTTGGAAACTTGAGATTGGAGACCAGAGATTAGAGACTTGTCAATCTCCAATCTCTAAATTTATGTTGGTAACAAATCAAAATGCTCAATAAGAAGTTGACGCCCTTTATCAAAGTCGCCTTCGCAAATGGCGTCTACAATTTTTTCGTGGTAAGCCCACACATCCAGCCAGTATTGGTAGCTGGCAAAACGGGTTAGTTCGCTGGCTTCATACGTCTCCCAATAAGATTCTAGCAGTCCTTTCACAAATGGGTTGTCTAATCGGCTAAAAATGTGTAAATGCAATTGACGATGCTCGCCGTTGGGCACATGTTTTGGCTCGCCGTGCAATTTAGCCCAGGCGTCGTTGATGATTTGGCGCAAGCGGGCTTTGTCTTCGTCGGTCAACAGCGCTACAGCATCCGGCCACAATACGGTTTCGATGGCGCGGCGCAGTTGGCTGAATTGGGCAAAGGTGGCTTCGCCGGTTCCCAGGCTGAACAGGACGCTGGGCAGGATGGCTTTGGCAAAATCGAGGGGTTCGCGCTGAATGCCGACACGGGGGCGGACAGAGACCAGGCCCAAATTGCGCGCTACTTCGAGCTGCTCGCGCAATTTGCCAACGCTGATGCCCAATTCGCCGCCGATTTCTTGCAGGGTCGGGACACGCGCGCCGGGCGCTAGTTGGGCGTCAATCAAATAATTGAGAAACTGGGAATCGAGTTTGTTGAGCTGCATACCTGCCAAATCATTCGATAAAGTTTATCGTTCGATAAAGTTTATCATTCGATAAAGTTTATCGTTCGATAAATTAGATAAATCAAATCAATTGGATTATATCAATGAATTAGGGGGTGGGCAATAGAACGGCCGTTTTTCTAATGCGGGGTTGCGGGGGTGCGCAATTATGGACGGCAAACGAAAACGCCGCTTAATTTGTTGATGCGAAATTCATCGTGGCGGGCAAAATGTTCTTCGAGGATGGCACGGAAAGTTTGCAGAACGTCGTCGCCGGAGATCTCTTCTGGTAAAAACAGGTCGAACCAATCCTGGCTGGAGCCAACATAGGCGAGGATGGGTTCGTGGTCGGGGAAAACGAGGGCGCTGGGTAGGTCGTGGCGCTCGATGTGGGAGAAATGAGGGGCGAGGATGGCACGGCCGTTTTCCAATGAAAATAAATCGGCTACCGGGCTGCGCTGTAAGGCCGGGGGCATTTCGATCCCCAATCGCGCCAAAACCTGCCGCCGCAAATCAACCAGTTCAGCCATGTTGGAACCGCTGTTGGTGGCGGCAATGAGACGGCCGTCCGAACGCAAAACCCGCACAACCTCAGCCAACGCCGCATCTTTGTCAGGGACATGGTAGAGCATGTGGTTGGCTAACACAACGTCAACCGCGCTGCCAGCCAGAGGCAGGCGCTGCGCGTCCAAATTCAGGCGCGGCAAACCCGGTTGGGGCAGCCCTTGCAGCATCCCCAGGGAGAGATCGCCGGCCACGTAAAGACGACTGCGCTGGCGGGCGGCGTCAACATATGCGCCGGCCCCGCAGCCCACATCCAGGACAGTTTCGTCACCCCGCCAGTGAATACGGTCCAACACCCAGCCGGTAAAATCCATTTTAGGCTGCGTGTAGCGTTCGTGGGTGGCAATACGGATGCTAAGATTATCTTGCGTTTTATAGCTGCGGGACAACAGGTGTTGCTTGTCCGTAAAATGAGATTTATTGAGGGTCATACCATTCTCCAATCAACTTGCCACTTGCAAACATTCTACGTAACTTTACAGCTACCGGAGGTGACAGTCACTTATCAACATCATGGCTTCGGCTAATACCTCTGGAAGAAGTGACTGTCACCTGAATAGTTGCCATTCTACAATGATTTACGCAAAATGATAGCTGTTTCGGCGTTGGGAATGAGCAAGCGCCGGTCTTCGGTGAATCCGAGACGTTGGTAGAGGGCCAGGGCACGGCCGTTACGCTCTGCAACCCCAATTTCCAGGCCGGACAAGTCAAAGCTGCGGGCAACGGCCGTTAACGCTTCAATCAACGCCGCCCCAATCCCTTCATTACGACGGGAGGCGGTTACGGACAAATTGGCTAATTCTGCGCCATGCGGGTAAAGGACAAGCTGACCGCTGGCGACGATTTGGTTATTTTTGTCTATGCCGACGAGCCAATGGCAACGGCCGTTTGCCTGCCAATCCAACAAATGGGCGAAATGCGCGCGAAACTGGGTAAAGCTCTTTTCAGGATAACAGGCTGCGTGCAGGGAACGGCCGTCATCCGCTGTCGCCCGACGGAAAGAAACATCATCTGACATTCAATACACCTCCACACGGGAAAGAAAAACGCCGCGATTGAGCGCGGCGTTTTACCATCAATTGAGGGTTGAGGTCTAAAAGAAAGATCAGGCAAGCGCCTTCTTGGCAACATCTACAACGGCTGCAAATGCGGCCGCGTCACGAACTGCCAAATCAGCCAAGACCTTGCGGTCCAAATCTACATTTGCCAACTTCAGCCCGTGAATAAACCGACTGTAACTCAAGCCATTAGCGCGGGTACCCGCGTTAATACGAGCAATCCACAGGCGGCGGAAGTCGCGGCGACGATTTCGACGATCCCGGTACGCATACCAGTACGATTTCATCATCGCTTCATTGGCCCGGCGGAACAGCTTGCTGCGTGTTCCCCACTGGCCTTCTGTCATCTTCAGTATTTTTTTATGGCGACGGCGTGTAACCGTTCCACCTTTTACTCTCATTTTTTATACCTCGCATTTATGGAGCCTGGGCACTCAAGCCTCACAACCTACAGTTTGTCACAACCGTAGGCTACCGACCGACGGCCAGGCAGCGGAATGAATTTCAATTAACTATGCAGGCGGGTTTGCCTTGTACTTTTTCATGTACGGCGCCATTCGTTTAATACGACGGCGGTCTCCGGCCGTTTCCACAACCAGCATCCTGGACAACAAAGCCTTCGTGCGCTTGGACTTGCGCCGGCGCAAATGGCTTTTGCCGCCTTTAGTGCGTACAATTTTGCCGGTGCCAGTCACGCGGAATCGCTTGGCAGCCGCTTTGTACGTCTTCATTTTGAACTTTTTCGTCTTAGCTTTTGGCATTTCTATTCCTCATAAAAAAGCCCCCGGAGGGGCTTCCTTCACATTTAGCTTGTTAAAGCCAGCGCCATTCTTTTACGTAAGCGTTCGGGTGACAGTCACCTTTCAGGCTAAACGATTACTCTTTTATTAAGAAACCTCTGGCGTTAACATCAAGGTCATAGACCAACCCTCAAATTTTGGTTGCTGCTCAATCGCTGAAATGTCGCTTAACTCTTCAGCAATGCTTAGTAAGGCCTCCCGGCCAATTTCCGGATAATCCCGTTCTCTGGCCTTAAACCGAACCATGAACTGGACTTTTTTGCCTTCCGTAAGCCATTCGCGCGCTTTTTTCACGTGAATGTCCCGGTGAAAATCTGATGTACGGGGTGTCAATCGGATTTTCTTTATTTCAATTTGCTTCTGCTTTTTCTGCGCTTCGCGCAACTGTTTGGTTTTTTCATATGAAAACTTGCCGTAATCTAAAATGCGGCAAACTGGCGGTTTGGCGTTGGGGGCCACTTCCACCAAATCCAATTCAGCTTCTTGCGCCATTACAAGCGCCTGGCGTGTCGGGACAACGCCATGATTTGTCCCATTATGATCGATTAGCCGCACCTCTGGGACACGAATGCCCCGGTTGGTACGGTAATGAACGGAACTTATCCTTCTGGGTGCTTTACTGCGTCTTCTGCGTATCGTCTTTCTCCAGTTAATTTAACCAATGGCAGCTAATTTTGAGGCTGCCCAGCATGATGATATCAACATGCAATAGAACAAACAATCCGGTCAATTGACCGGATACCAGCAAAATAATAACACAAGCCAAACATAGCGTCAACCAGAGAAAACGGCCGTTTTCAACCTTTCCAACGCCTCTGCCAAAATCGAACGGGGGCAGGCGATATTGAACCGCTCAAACCCTTCCCCTTCCGGGCCAAACATTTCACCTTCGTCCAAATACAGTTTGGCCGTTTTCATCATCAATTCCTTACGCGCCTTTGGATCCAACCCTAACGCTCGAAAATCAACCCAAACCAAATAGGTGCCTTCGGGCGGGATGACTTTGAGTTGGGGCAGATGTTTGGCAATGTAGGCTTCCATGAAGCGGTAATTTTCCTGAATGTAGGCCATCACGCCATCCAACCACGCCTCGCCATGAGTGTAAGCCGCTTCTGCCGCCGCCAGGCCAAAGGTGTTGCCGCCTTTTAAGCCATTACGTAACAGCGCCTGCTCGAATTTTTGGCGCAAGGTCTCATCGGGGATGATGACGTTGGAGGTTTTTAGTCCAGCCAGGTTGAAGGTTTTGCTGGGGGCGGTGCAAACGATGCTTCTCCGGGCGAATTCTTCGTTGATGCTGGCGAAGGAGGTGAATTCGACGCCATCGTAGATTAAATCGCAGTGGATTTCGTCGGAAATGACCAGAACGTCGTTTGCCAGGCAAATTTCGCCGAAGCGGGTCAGCTCTTCTCGCGTCCAAACCCGGCCAACGGGATTGTGCGGGCTGCATAAAATTGCCACTTTTACGGCCGGATCGGCGGCTTTTCGGGCTAAATCATCGAAATCCATGCGGTAATGATCATTTTCTATCACCAACGAATTGGACACAATCTCACCCCCATTATTTTCTACAGCCGAGAAAAACGGGTAGTAAACCGGCGGCTGCACCAATACTTTTTCGCCGGGGGAGACAAAGGCTTGCACCATCATGTTGACAGCAGGGACGATGCCGGGGGCAAGGGTGATCCATTCGCGTTTGACGGTACGGCCGTATCGTCTTTTCATCCAATTTATCACCGCATCAAAATAGGAGGCGGTTGGCGCGGTGTAGCCAAAGATGCCATGTTCGACCCGATTTGCCAACGCCTCAATGACGGCTGGCGGGCAGCGAAAGTCCATATCGGCCACCCACATGGGTAAAACGCGGTCAGCGCCATATTGGGGATCGGCGTGGTCGGTGTAAGCCCATGTGCCGCCGGTGACGACGAATTCCCACTTGACGCTGCCTGTTCCTCTTCGGTCAATGATTTCATCAAAATTAAAGTTCATTTTTGCCTCCATATTGTTATTGGTTCCCGCGTTAATTTTAGCTGTTTTGGTATGATTTGGTAGGATACTGTTAACCGTAAGTCAAGTTTGCAAACTTGACTTACATTTATAGGATAAATTGATATGAATCAACAGCCTGAATTGAGAACGGAGCGGCTTTTGTTACGGCCGTTCATCCCCCAAGACGCCGCCACTGTCCAACAACTGGCTAGAGACCGCGCCATCGCCGACACCACTCTCAACATCCCCCACCCCTACCCGGACGATCTGGCGGCAAAGTGGATCAGCGCCCACGCGCCCCGCTTTCGGGACGGGAGGGGCGCTATTTTTGCCATCACCCTGCTGGCGGATGGCTCATTAGTTGGCTCCATTGGTTTGGTGACACACCCTACCCACAATCGGGCTGAATTGGGGTATTGGATGGGACGGCCGTACTGGAACCAGGGCTACACTACCGAAGCCGCTCGCGCCATCATCCGTTACGGATTTGAGGATTTAGGGCTGAACCGGATATTCGCCTACCATTTCCGGCGCAACCCGGCTTCGGAGCGCGTCATGCAAAAAATCGGGATGCAATCAGAGGGAATGCTGCGTCAGCATGTACAAAAATGGGGCGTTTATGAAGATTTGGGCATCTACGCCATCCTCAAAAGCAACCATGATGCAACATAAAGCGAATGAGGGACAAAAAACACCATGTTTGCTAATCACGAATTAGCCAATGGGCTTATGAAAACTCAAGAATCGATTTACATGACTGGAGTGTATTCGATATCTTGTATGAACTTTTCGTGTTTCACGAATTTGGTAGTGCCAGGCCTAAATCGTTTACGGTGTAGTTGGGAAAAATATCGGTCAGGCGGGGGTTGTTGAGGCGGTTTTGGATAATGCTGCCCAACACGTCGCGGTAATCGGTGGTGATGGCGAGGTCGCCAGGGCCGTCCAGTTGTTCATCGTGCAGGCCAGGCCAGTTGGCGAAAACTTTCCCGCCGTTAATCCCCCCACCCATCGCCATCATCATGTTACCATGCCCATGATCCGTGCCTAATCCGCCGTTTTCTTGCACCCGCCGCCCAAATTCTGACATGACAACAACGGTTACGCTGTCCATTTGCGGCCCCAAATCTTCATAAAAGGCGGCCAATCCCTGCCCCACATCATCCAAATTGCGCGCCATCACGCCTTCGACGCTGCCCTGCGCCACATGGGTGTCCCAGCCGCCCACATCCACGCAGGCGACTTCCACGCCCACGTCTGCCTTGATGAGGTGGGCGACCATTTGCAGCGCCTGCCCAAAATCGCGTTCGGGGTAGACACGGCCGTTTCCCGTTCCTCCCTCCGTATCAATCCCGCCCAACATCTCAATCGCCGCCATCGTTTGATTCGCCGCCCGCGTCAGTATATCCTCATTTTGGGCGTACAACGCCTGCAAAAGCGCCTGCATCTCCCCCACGCGCTCATCCTGTCCTTGCAGATGGTACTCGGCAATAGATTGCAGCGCCGTCGCCGACACCGCGCCCGTCAAGGAGGCTTGCAGCATATCGCCCACGCCTACCGCCCGCAGCGCCGACTCGTTACCCGTGTCCAGCGTCGCCAGATGGCGCGCCAGCCAACCGCTGTAATCGCCCGTAACGGCCCCGCGCTCCATCAAATCCATCGCTTCAAAATGGGAGCGGGTCTCATCGGGCGAGCCGGTGGCGTGAATAAAGGCCATATCCCCGGCGCGATAAATCTCAGCCAGCGGCGCCAGCGCCGGATGCAGGCCAAAAAAGCCATCCAGATCAACCGTTCTGACCTCGGCGCTGTTGTCATCGGGGCGGGGAATGCCGATGGTGGGGCGTTTTTGATAATAGGTCTCATCCCCATGCGGCACGACGATATTTAACCCGTCGGCCCCGCCGCGCAGGAAGATGCAGACCAGCGTATCGCCGCGCGGCCCAACGTGCGGGTCGGCCAGCGCGAAGCGGGGCATCCAGTCCGGCAAAGCGGCGATTTGGTTGCCAAACAGCAGCGCAGCCGCAGATTGCAGCCCGCTTGCCAAAAATCCCCGGCGGCTAACCTGGGCGTATTCATCGCAGAAGGTTTGGGTTTGCATAGTTGGTTCCTCGTAATGCGTCATGCGTAATGCGTGAAAAGAGGTTACGCATCACGCATTACGCACCGTCTCATGTCCATTGAAAAGTCGGACTGGCTATCATCAAGGCCACCGCATCTTGCAGGCGCTGGCGGGTTTCGGGCTGGCTGATGGGGCCATTGCCTACGTAGGCGGTGAACAGATTTTGGGTCTCACTGTCCAGGGAACGGCCGTTTACCAGCCCGGAAAACAGGTCGAGAATGCCATCAACTGTGTCAACGCCGCCAACTTCGACTAACTTTTCCAGCGGCGGCGTCGCCCGCGGAATCTGGTTGTGCACCAGATTGAGGGCGAAGTTCCAGCGGGGCAGCAGGTTAGCCGCCCAGGCGTCGGATGTATCGGGGTAGCCATCGGGCGTGGGCCAGAGGAAGATGGGCTGCCCCAGCATTTCCAGCCAACGGCCGATTTGACGGCTGCGGCCCAGATCGGTGTTGATGGCGCGGAGGGCGGAGATCATGTAGGTGAACGGCCGTTTCAACTTCAGCGGCGCCGCTGCAAATTCATCACTCAAAAAAATCAGCCGCAGCATGGCTTTAATGTCGCCATCCGTGTCGCGGAAGGTTTGGGCGACGCGCTCCACCAGGCTGGCGGGCGGGTCGTCGGCGACAAAACGGCGGACTAGCTTGGTGGCAATGAAGACGGCCGTTGCCGGATGAGCCGCCAGCAGGTCCAGGGCCTCATCAATCTCTTCCTGACCGCGCCCGGCGGGGAACGTCCGGTCCAAAAACTTCTTTTCGCCAAAATCGTGCCTGTTTTCGTTCAAAAACACCCGCCCTTCACGTAATCCGCGCGGCCGCACGCCCCATCCGGTCAAAATCCGGGCTAATTCCTGCACATCCTGCTGCGTGTATCCGGCATGAACGCCCAATGTGTGCAGTTCCATCAATTCGCGGGCGTAATTTTCGTTGGGGCTTTCTTTGCTGTTGCGGACATTGTCCAGATACACCAGCATGGCCGCGCTGTGGGCGGAGGCGGTCAGCAAATCGCGGAATTTACCCAGCGCATGGGGGCGGATGACGTCCCGATCGTCAATGATTTTGAGGAAGGGCATGAATTGGTTTTTGCGCAGGTAAATGTTGAAATGGTCTGACCAGAATTCCACCATCGCCTCATAAAGCTGTTTTTTGGAGTACAAAGCGCGGGCGATGGTGGACCCGATGAGTTCGCGGGCGGCGTCTTTTTCTTCCTGGGCCGTCAGTTGGCCAATATCCATGTGGTACAAACTTAGATTACGTTCTATCAAGTCAGCGGCGGGGTCGTCAATGGCGTCTGGATTGAGTTGTTCGTCTACATAGGCTGCCATCCCCATTGCTGTAACGCGCTCCAGGTCGCCGGGACGCGGCCCGTATCCGGCCCGGTTGAGGATGCGCCAGATGGGGTTAACGGCCGTTCCCCCCGATTCAGGCGTTGGCACGGACAACGATTCCGGTAAATCACGCTGGGCAACTTCACGTCCCACCACACTACAGGCGGTCGCGGTGGCGGTAACGGCCGTTACACTGCCCAGTTTTAGAAAATCGCGTCTTGATAGCATGTTAGCTCCTCAGCAATTCAGCGTTTCAGCATTTCAGCGTTTAGCTGACCGGCTGACTAGCTGACCGGCTGACCGGCTGCTCCGCCGGTCGCGGCAGCCAGTTCACCAGAGCGAAGGCGGCAGCGCCCATCACCGTGATGCCGGCGAACGGAATAAACAAGAACCAGCCGACAATCGGAACCAGCGCGGCTAATTCATACATGACCGCGCCGCGCACCAGATTGGTTAATTCAGAGGTCGGATTGGACAATGGGCGCATGCGGTCGCCTAGCAATCGGGCCAACCCCGCACCGCCAACTGTGCCTACCCCCATCCCCACAATCGCGGCGATAAAGCCCAACGCCTTAACTGCGCCTATGTTTACCTGGCTGGTTACGGCAATAAAAAGGGCAAAGGCGGACACAATGGGCACGCCCATCCAAAATGATTTGCCCGGCGTCTGTTCCAGCCGGGTTTGCGCCCGCTTTGTCACCTTGGGCATGAGTAGGTTTACGGCAATCAGCAGCGCCGGTAAACTCAATAGAATGCCAATCAAAGAAAGTGCAACTGTGTATACGTCTGCCATTTTGATCATCCTTTTGAAAACGGAGGATTGAAACGAAACGTTGGTCTCTAGTAACTATTCAGGTGCACCCTTAGATTTGTCAAATTTAGTCTGGTAAACGCCTGATCATGCAAAAATTTGACAAATCTTCTCGGCAGCGCTGTATAGTTACGGTCTCTAATCTCAAATCTCCAGTCTCAAATGATTGGAATCCCCGCCGGAATTGGAGGCCGGGTAGGCATACACTAATCGGCGGGGCTTCACGCTTGTCTATGGGATCGTACAGGCAGAGTGTGCGAAAGTTGCAACGGAATTGTAAAAGGTTTGTAAAATGGGAAAGGGGGCGGTGAACAGTTATCAGTGAACAGTTATCAGTAATCAGTAAACAGTTATCAGTAAACAATTATCAGTAAACAGTTATCAGTAAACAGTTATCAGTAATCAGTAAGTGGACAGGGCGGCTGATTACTGATTACCGGCCACCGATTACTGATTACCGGCCACTAATTACTGATTACCGGCCACCGATTACTGATTACCGGCCACTAATTACTGATTACC
>JANTHP010000054.1 GCA_024762395.1 Anaerolineae bacterium
CCACTCAAAAAGCACAAAATGTTACGCCGCTGCAGCTCCCGTACAATTTTAACCGCCACCTCATTCGACTTGGCCGCCCCCACAATAGCGGCGAAACCAGGCATACGGCCGTCTACCAACTGAATCCCCCACGAGCGCAGCTGAATATCATCAATCGGCCCGTTCAAATGGCCGTCGCCGTTAGCCCCATTGTCGGGATTGGTAAACGCCGTGCCGCCCGCCAATTGGAAGCCAGGCAGCGGTTCCGGCTGCAGGCCATACACAAACCGGATCGCTTCAATCGTCTCCGCCGCCAGCAGCGTCGCCATACCGCTGTCCAACGTCTCGCCCAGATATGGCGTCCAATGCTTTTGCGAGGGAACCGGATGCAGCAGCGTGCGCGCGTGGCTCAAAACCGGCTGCAATTGACCAATCGTTTCCACTTCCTGGCCGGTCATCCCATAAATCAAAGGTAGGTAGTAAGCGGTGTTGGGAAAACTAACCGGCGTATCCGGTCCTTTTTCTGCGATGGCTTTATTCAACATCAACTCCGCTTCCATCACCAGTGCGTTTGCGCCGCGAATGGCGCGGGTTGCAATATATCGAGACATAGTTTCCTCCAAGTGGTAGCTGGTTGTCGGTTGCTGGTTGTCGGTTGCTGGTTGTTGGTTGCTGGTCGTCAGTTACCAGCTACCAGCTACCAGCCACTAGCCACTAGCAACCAACCACTAGTCACCAGCCACTAATCCGCAGGTACGCCGTACAACGCTTCACGCTGCTCGGCCCAGGGCAACTCTTCCAGTTCCAACATACGCGCGTCGCCGGAACGGCCGTACTTATCCGGCTGCCACTCAGGCAAACCCAGTGCCGTCCGCTTTTTATCAATATGCGCCAGTGTACGGCGAATCATCTCATCTGGATCAGAGACGAACTCCATCTTGCCGCCGTAAAGCTGTTCCCAGCCTTCACTGATAAAACGGGAAACAACATCGCTGTCACTCACCTTATCCGGCATACCACTCACCGGTGACGTGCCGCCGAAGATGACATATGCGCCGGAAGCCACGCAGTACGTACCAATCGAAAGCGCCTTCTCGCTCATCCATTCGGGGGCCAACCCGACAGCCGGAACCTGGTCAATATCATCACCCAGGCCGCCTTCCTCCACAATTTGCGTTAGCACCGTTAAGATGCGCGTATTGTCCACGCAGGAACCCATATGCAGCACCGGCGGAATCCCTACCGTCTCGCACACTTCACGCAAGCCGCTGCCAACCTGGTCTAATCCGGCCTCGCCCAACATCAACCCCAGCTTGGCGCTGGCAATGGCCCCGCAGCCCGTCTCTACGATCAACACATCTTTCTTAAGTAGTTCGCGGGTGACGTAGGTGTGTAGATAATCATGCTGGCTGCGCGGATTGTTGCAGCCGACAATGGCCGCCACGCCACGAATCCGACCCGCCATCACCGCATCATTCAGCGGCCGGAACGACGAACGATAGCTGCCGCCCAGCATATAGTTGATGTATTCATGCGAAAAACCGGGAATCAGATCCTCACGCACGTCGGGAATCTGCACATCACCCCGATTTTTGTAATTATCAATCGCCTCACGCAAAATCTGTTTGGCAATGGTCAATGCCTTGTGTTCGTCAAACTGAATGTGTGTTGCCCCCTTGATTTTTACTTTGGGCGAGGTGGTGATGATTTTGGTATGGAAATTGGAAGCCAATCCTACCAGCGCCTGCATGATGCACTGCACATCAACCACCATCGCTTCCACCGCGCCGGTGAGGATGGCCAGTTCCTGCTGCAAGAAGTTACCCGCCGCCGGAATACCCTGGCGCATCAAAATTTCGTTGGCCGTGCAGCAAATGCCGGACAAGTTCACGCCCTCAGCGCCCGCCTCTTTGGCATATTCAATGATTTCTGGCGTTTGCGAAGCGGCCACAATCATTTCGCTGAGCGTCGGCTCGTGGCCGTGGACGACAACGTTGACCATGTTTTCCTTGAGCACGCCCAAATTGGCCTGCCCTAAAACGGGCGCCGGCGTGCCAAACAAAATGTCGGAGACGTCGGTTGCCAGCAGGCTGCCGCCCCAGCCATCGGCGATGGCGGTGCGGATGGCGTGCTGCAAAATATGTTCCGGGTCCTGGTCGTCGCCGATGTGGGTACGGTGCAGGCTCTCGACAACTTCGCGGTCAATGCCGCGCGGCACAACGCCGGTTTCATGCCAAACTTTCTGCCGTTTGGCCGGAGCGCGTTTGGTCAGCGCCACTTCCCCTTTTTGCTGCCCGAATTGGGCGATGTACAAATCGGCCAAATCGTTGGCGATTTCTTTGGGGGCGCGCCCTTCGATGGGGATGTCGTACAGGCGGGCGGTGGTGCGTAGTTTTGCTACATCGCGGATAACGTAGCCTTCGGCTTCGTCGTTGGCGACGGCTTTGAGGGTGAAGGCCATGTCACGGCCATGATCGGAATGGGCCGCCGCGCCGGACGCAATCGCCCGGATGAGGTTACGGGCCTGAATAGTGTCAATGGTCGCCCCGCAGATGCCGACGGAGCCGTTTTTAGTCAGGCGGCACGGCCCCATGCCGCAGTTTTTGCAGCACATCCCGTCGGCCCCGATGGGACAGGGAACCATGTCGTCTGAACGGGTGAAGGCGGTGCCGATGCCCAATCCTTCCGCACGAATGAGCATCTGCTGGGCGGCGGGGTCAATGCTGAGTTCTTCGGGGGTTCGTTTTTTTCTAGCCATGAGTTTTCTCCGGTTGAAAAATTGACAATTGGCAATTATCAATTGTCAATTGTCAATTTTTCTCTGATCGGCCCCATGCCGGGACAGGGCCACAGGGGACGGCCGTTATACGGTACATTCTGGGTAAATCCGACTGATCGGCCGGTTTGTTCAAAGGCGGCTGTGTGGCGGAAGTAAGAATGGCCGTTGCTTTCGGTGGCGGGAACGGCCGTTTCCTCCGGCATAGGCAGTTCCCCTAAATAACCGGCTTCTTCCAGTTTCGCTTCAATCTGGTCGGGGGTCAGTTCCGCGTCGTCAAATTGCACTTCGACAATGCGAAAACTGCTACTGGCGTACACATCAGCGACGCCAGGGAGGTCCAACAAAAGGCGTCTCACTTCCGTCACGTGATGATCGCCATACATACTGGGGAGTTCAAGAGTCAGGTTTGGCACTAAGCTACCCTCCATCCTTTGTAAAATAAACAATTACAAGGCTAAAGTGGTAACAATGTTGGCTCCAGCGGTGATAAATGAGCTATTAAGCTCATTTATAATCATTTATGAATCTGCCTATCAGAATCAAGTGATGAACACCACAATTAAATGTGACAAATGTCACTAATAGGGGAAAGGCGGACTGGAAACGGCCGTTCCCCTCTGTAACCGTAGAACGATTTGACTAACCGTGAAACGTGAAACATGATGCGTGATGCGTGACCAGAGAACCTTCACGTTTCACGCATCACGTTTCACGCATCCAAGAAAATCAGTCACCCGGTTCACGATAACCGGGTTCGGCAAAATGCTGCGCCTGAAAGGTTTGGACGACAACAGTAGGAGGAATATGGCGTAATTTCGCAGCGGGAATACCGGCTTTATGCGCCAAAATCGTTAAGAATTGATTTTTATCGGGGATGCGGTCCCACACCTGCGGCAGCAAAACGCCGCGATGTACCCCCCAGGCGACGATAACGCCGTCTATTCCCACTCGTAATTGATGCAAAAGGTCGTCATAATCGGCATAAGCGACTGTTTGCGGCTGCGTCAGCACGGTTACTTCCAGACGAATGTCGTCTAACTCTGCCGGTTCTACCGGTACAAAACGCGGGTCGCGGCTGGCGGCGGCTACCGCATTGCGGGCTGCGTCTTCGGCCAGGGGCCAGCGGGGTTCTGTGCAGCCAATGCAGCCTCGCAGCGCTCCCTGGTTGGTTAAAGTAACAAAGGTACAGCCGGGGCGGGTAACGGCCGTTGGCAATTCAGCCAAATTGGGTAGGTAGAACGACCGATTGCGCAAAAACGCTTCCAAACTGCGCCGGGCGATAGCCACAAGCACCTGTCCAACATCTTCACTTAGTTCATTATCATTATTTACCATCATGCACCCACCTGTAATCTCACAAAACCGGATACGTTAATATCATAACGCGGTAGGAGGCGGGTTTGCAAGGGGTAAGCGGCGGGCGGCAAGCGAAAATTTGTAGGGCAATTTTGCAAAATTGCCCTACCGCCACTTTCTCCAAAGGGACATAATCGCCAAAGTTCAGTACAATAGAGGGCATATTTTCTCATTTGCAAGGACATAACCATATGCGCGCTCAACTTAATTCGCCGGAAGAAATTCAAGCCATCGTGGAAGGGTACCATGGAGACCCTTTCGCTTTTCTGGGACCGCATGTCGTCGAGGGCGGGGTTATCGTTCGCGCTTTCCTGCCTTTTGCCAAATCGGTCGCGGTTGTCACGGCCGTCAAACAAGTTGAACAGATGGAGCGGCTGCATGACGCAGGGTTCTTCGCCGCCTTCTTCTCCGATTGGCAAACGGCCGTTTCCTACCAGTTTCACATCGTCACCCACGCCGGCGACGCAATTATGGCAGATGACCCCTACGCTTTCTCCAGCCTGTTGACGGAATTTGACGAATATCTGATGGCGGAGGGGACACATTTGCATATTTACGAACAGTTGGGAGCGCATATTCGGGAAGTGAACGGCCGTACCGGCGTCTTGTTCGCCGTTTGGGCGCCGGGGGCGTTACGGGTCAGCGTCATTGGCCGCTTCAATCAGTGGGACGGCCGTATCCATCCCATGCGGTTCCATCAAGGCAGCGGCATCTGGGAGATATTCATCCCAGGATTAGGCGAAGGCGAACTGTACAAATACGAAATTAAAACCCGCTACCAGGGATATGTAGTCGCCAAATCCGATCCCGTCGGCTTCTTCAGTGAAATGCGGCCTAAAACCGCCTCCATCGTTTGGGACATTAACAAATACAACTGGAGCGACAATGATTGGCTGGCGCAGCGCGCCCAACGCAACGGGCTAAACGCCCCCATCAGCGTTTATGAAGTCCATCTCGGTTCCTGGCGGCTCAAAAACGGCTGGGAATGGCTCACCTACAGCGAATTAGCCGAACAGCTCATCCCCTACGTTAAGGAAATGGGCTACACGCATATTGAACTACTCCCCATCGCCGAACATCCCTTTGACGGCTCATGGGGCTACCAGGTGACCGGCTACTTTGCTCCCACCAGCCGCTTTGGCACACCGGACGAGTTCATGGCTTTTGTAGACGCCTGCCATCAAGCTGGCATCGGCGTGATTTTGGATTGGGTTCCGGCCCATTTCCCCACCGACCAACATGGGCTGAGTTTCTTCGATGGCACACACCTATACGAACATGAAGACCCCCGCCAGGGCGCGCACCCTGATTGGGGAACGTTGATTTTTAATTACGGCCGTTACGAAGTCCGCCAATTCCTCATCAGCAACGCCTTATTCTGGTTAGACAAATACCACATAGACGGCCTGCGCGTAGACGCCGTCGCCTCCATGCTCTACCTGGACTTTTCCCGCCAGGAAGGCGAATGGCTGCCCAACCGATACGGCGGGCGCGAAAACCTGGAAGCCATCGAATTCATCCGCGCCTTCAACAACCGTGTTCATGACGTCTTCCCCGATGTGTTAACCATCGCCGAAGAATCCACCTCCTGGGGGGGCGTCACCCGTCCCACCGCAGAAAACGGTCTCGGCTTCGACCTGAAATGGAACATGGGCTGGATGCACGATACGCTGAAATACATCAGCAACGAACCCATCCATCGCGCCTACCACCAGGGCGAACTCACCTTCTCCCTGCTCTACGCCTTCAGCGAAAAATTCCTCCTGCCCTTCTCCCATGATGAAGTCGTCCATCTAAAAAAGAGCATGTTGGACAAAATGCCCGGCGACTTATGGCAAAAATTTGCCAATCTACGCCTGCTTTACGGCTACCAATGGGCGCATCCCGGCAAAAAACTGCTCTTTATGGGGGGCGAATTCGGCCAATGGCGGGAATGGAGCGAAGCCCGCAGCCTGGATTGGGATTTGTTAGACGGCGACGAAAAACATCGCGGGCTGCAGCAGTTCATGCGCGATTTGAACCGGCTTTACCAAAACAGCCCCCCTCTATACGAAAGAGATCACTCTTGGGAAGGATTTACCTGGCTGGATTTTCGTAATGCGCAGCAAAGCATTTTGGCTTTTGCCCGGCACGCCGCCAATGGAGACAATATCCTGGTTGTTTGCAACTTCACGCCGGTTGTGCGGCATGGGTATCGAATTGGCGCGCCCAAAGCGGGCGTGTACACGGAGTTGTTAAACAGTGATGCTGCCATTTACGGGGGCAGCGGCGTTGTCAATGAACAGCCTATTTACAGTATTCCCACTCCCTGGCAAGACCAACCGCATTCAATTCAACTGACGCTGCCGCCGTTAGGCATCATTTTCTTAACCCAAGTTCCTTAGCCCGTTCTGCTTCGTATAAACCATAGAAACGAGGAATTCGCCCGATGAACACAAAACACTATTCTTCCAAGCGCAACCATATACCAACATCAGTTAAGGCCATAATTTTTCCAGAAGGCGTTACATCAGCATTTATAATTCTGTGAGTTGTTGAGTTGCGAATTGAAATCCACGCTTCTCCATTCCAGAAATAACCGGCTATGTTCCATTTACCCTTCAACCATTCCTCGCTGGTTGGCATCGGCGGCAGTGGGTTCGGTGTGAGCATTGCTCCATCCTCAATCCATTTAGCTCCGTCCCAATAGATCATACCCGCGCTTGGCCCTCTGGCCCAAACTGCATCAGAAGATAACGCAATGACAGATCGCAACCAAACGCCATGATCATCTTTACTTGGATTAGATACAATTTGCCAGGTTGCGCCATCCCAGTAAATAGTACCGGCGCCCTCCCCGCCGCCCACAGCCCAACCCTCATTAGCTGATAGCATTGCAATAGCAGTAAAATAACACCTGTAATAAGGAGTGTGTGGCTCCAATTCTTGCCAGGTTTGTCCATCCCATTGCAAATGTATAAGCAAAGGCCCCAATCCGCTTTCGGTATTAACGCCGCCCGCCGCCCACACTTCAGTTGAGCTGATAATGGCTATATCTTGAAGTTCCAGGGTTTTATAAATCGAATCGTTCGATTCCTTGATCAATGACCAGTTTTTCCCATCCCAATGCAACATGGTCGCGTGTTTCCCCACAGCCCAACCATTATCGGGCGATATAAAATCCACATCATGCAAATCATTAGTTGTTGGACCAGAGTATTCATTCCATTGTTGTCCATCCCAATGACTCATGTACCCACCATCGCCTACGCTCCATGCTTCATTCTCGTCAGTTAGTGCAAACGCATTGATGGGCAAAATTGATGGTGCAACATGAAAAGGAACCCACACACTGCCATCCCAATGCCATATATATGGGTATTTGTATGTACTGTTGTGTCCAACAACCCAAATGTCATCCTCGCTTAATACAGCTAACCCTTCAAAGCGTCCTCTAGGTTCCGGTGAAGGCGTGTCAATGAAAGACCAGTTTTCACCATCCTCATGGAGAAGATAAATCATGTCATTCCCAAATCCTAATAACCAACTCTGTTGTTCAAGGAGAGCGGTATCTCTTACATTTGAGATGGGGAGTTGCCCATAAGAATTCCATTGGCTTCCATCCCAACGAATAGTCGTACCCCGATCTCCTACCAACCAACCATCGTTCTGAGAAGTAAAAACCATATGCGCTGATTGTCCAAAGTTAGCCGCCTCTTCGCCTAATATAGACTCGTCCACAATTTCCCATGATTGTCCATCCCAACGATGCAAGATTCCACCTCCAGCCGCCCATCCTTCATTGGCCGAGATCATGTAGACGGTTTTAATTCTTTTGGCTTGGGTATTTTTGGTCCAGGTAACACCATCCCAATGCATCAAATACGTCTCAACATAATCGCCAACCCTTTCCTCCACAACAGCCCAGCCATTATTTTCATCAACAAACGATATGTCTGTGATCCAAGTAAAAGTTTCAGAGATGGGGAAGTTTTCCCAGGCATTGCCATCCCAATGAATAAATACGCCGTACATATCGTCCTCAACGCTCCGGTAGCCGGCGGCCCATACATTTTGGGGATTTAGGGCTTTGACAATTTGGAGAGTGGCGGTTGTCGGGCTATCTTGTTCTCGCCATTCGTTTCCGTCCCAATAAAAAATCGCGCCGCCACCGCCCACGATCCAACCCTCATTACGGGATAACATATCAATGTCAAATATCGGCCGTTGGCAAGGGTCGTAACTGTCGCTATCCACACAGTCCCATTGAACCCAATTCCCCCATGATTCAGGATCTGGTGTGGGACGTGGCGCTCTGGGTGTCAGCGCTGTGGCAGTTGGTTGTAAGAAAGGCATGGTTGTTGGTGAGACGGGCGTGGTTGTAGGCAAAACGGGCGCGAAAGTTGATTGTGGTACAGGTATAAATACAGGCGATAAGGATATGTCGGTAGATTGGGTTGCCAGAACTGGCGTTGATGTTTCTGGATGATCTGCTAACTCTAACGGCCGTTCTGCCTGGCACGCATGTAGCAATAACAACCAAAAGAATGCTCTCTTGAAAAATTTCATTGTTACCTCCCAAGCATAACATCAAACACTCTTGGACTATTTCTCAAAATTGTATATTATTCGCAACCGTTCAGCTATCAAGGTTAGACACATCAATGGTTTTTCATGGGCAAATCGAAGGTATGTCATGCAAAAAGACACGCTGTATCCATTAACTTTTACGCCGGTTTTGAAGGACTATATTTGGGGCGGGCGCAATTTGGAAAAATTGGGACGAGAACTTCCTTCCGGCATTATTGCTGAAAGTTGGGAGATTGCAGCGCATGAGGATGGCACGGCCGTTATCAACAACGGCCCCTTCTCCGGCAAATTATTAACCGACCTGCACCAAGAATTAGGACTGGATTTAATCGGAACCAACAACGCCTGGGCGCAAGAGCGGGGCAAATTTCCTCTGCTCGTCAAACTGCTGGACGCCAATCGCCCCCTCTCCGTCCAGGTACATCCCGACGACAATTACGCGCTGGCGCATGAAGGCAATGAGCTGGGCAAAACGGAAATGTGGGTCGTCCTACGCGCTGAACCAAATGCAGCCATCATTTTAGGCGTCAAACCCGGCGCGACGCCCGACAAATTCCGCCAGGCCATCGGCCGCGGCGATTTGGAGAAATACCTGCACCGCATTCCGGTCAAGGCAGGCGATGTGATTTGCGTGCCCGCCGGGTCGCTGCACGCAATTCTGGGCGGCCAGATCATTGCTGAAATTCAGCAAAACTCAAATACGACGTATCGGGTGTATGACTGGAATCGGGTGGGGACGGATGGGAAGGCACGGCCGTTACACATCAATAAAGCGCTCGATGTTATCAACTTCAACCAGGTAGAACCCGGCTTATGCTCTCCCCTACCGATCGAATCGGCCAACGGCGTCGCTCGTTACCAACTATGCCAAAATCGTTATTTTGTCACGGAACGGGTGGAAATGGCGGCAGGGGCTGTGTTTAACGGCCGTTGCGACGGCTCAACATTAGAAATTTGGGGCGTCATTGCGGGCGAAGTAATGGTAAATGAAGTGGGATTAACGGCCGTACAGTTCACCCTGCTTCCGGCGGCGATGGGCGAGTTTAGGGTAACGGCCGTACAAAAATCCACCCTACTGCGAACCCATGTACTATAAGGTGACAGTCACTTTCTCCAGAAGCAACAGTCATGACAGATCGCCATATTAAATAAATGACTACGGAACTGAGACTGGAGATTAGAGACTGGAGACTAAAGACTAAAGAAAGACTGAAGACTAGAGACTAGAGACTGGACAAATCTCTAATCTCCAGCCTCCAGTCTCCAATCTCTTGCACGCTGCTAAATTCTCACGCCTAAGCGACCGTCACCTGCACAAAAAAAATCCACGCTGATTTTTCGTAACCAGCGTGGATTTCACCTCTTCCGGCAAAAGCCTAAAAAACGGCCCCTTTGCTACCTCGTTAAACCAACTTCCTCATTAAACCAGGCAATCAAAATCCGGAAAATATCCGATTCCGTGATAATACCAACCAACTTATCATCAGCATCAACCACCGGCAGCGCGCCAATCCGTTTTTGATACATCAGCGTTGCCGCATCTTTGATCGTGGCGTCATCCTTAATCGTCGTGACATCGCGCGTCATAATGTCTTTCACTTCCAGTTTTGCCAGCAGATAATTGATCTCCCATACATTTAACGTTGTTGCCTCTGATGGCTGAGCCTGGCGCACATCGCTTTTGGTCACAATGCCGATAACTTTGTCATTTTTGCACACTGGCATACGACGAATTTTGTTCTCGCGCATTAATTTGTGGGCGTCCAGCATACGTGTATCTGGCGATGCCGTGACCACCACTTTAGTCATCCAATCCTTTACCAAAAGATGTTTCATTGTTTACACTCCTTTATAAACGCCCCATTTATCAATCGGGCTGCGGTTTTCATTCGTTCGTGGCGCGAATGTAGGTCAAGTTTGCAAACTTGACCTACAACGGCACATCATTTTCATTTGCAGATGATAGATTCCCTCTAACCGCCTGTCAAGTTCAATCGCTCACATGCCTAAATAAGCCGCCCGGACATGATCGTCCCGCGCCAATTCACGGCTGGGACCTTGTAATTCCACTTTTCCGTGCGCCAGCACATACCCGTAATCACTCACCGCCAGCGCCATCTGCACATTCTGCTCCACCAGCAGCAGCGTAATCCCTTCCCGCTTCAACTGCTGCAAACTCTCAAACAAACCCAGTACCAACACCGGCGCCAGACCCAATGAAAGCTCATCAATCATCAACACCACCGGCTCAGCCATGATGCCGCGGGCTACGGCCAGCATCTGCTGCTCGCCGCCGCTAAGCGTCCCCCCTTTTTGCGCCCGCCGCTCCTTCAACCGCGGGAACATTTCGTACACCTTCTCCAAATTACGCTTGATGTGCGGCCGCGCCCGCACCGGCGACGCGCCCATTTCCAGGTTCTCTTCCACGCTCATGTCGGTAAACAACTGGCGGCCTTCGGGAACCAGAACAACGCCCAATTCCGCTTTGGCGTGCGCAGGCAGATGGCTGATGTCTTTGCCGTCAAACCAGACGGAGCCTTCCCAGGGCTTGATCAAGCCCATCACGGTGCGCAGCATGGTCGTTTTACCGGCCCCGTTAGCCCCCACCAAAGAGGTTAGCTGCCCTTTTTCCAGGCCCATTTTGGCTCCCCACAAGATTTGCACTTCCCCGTAGCCTGAGGCCACGTCACGAATTTCTAATATCGCCATTGCTCTTTCCTCGCTTACTCCTCATCCGAATCGCGCATCAGGCGTTCGGCCAATTCGGGGTCGCCCAAATAAGCTTCGATTACTTTGGGGTTGTTGGCAACTTCTTCCGGCGTGCCCTCGGCCAACTGCTGGCCGTAATCAAGCACAATCATCCGGTCGGATACGTTCATAACGGCGTGCATGACGTGTTCGATCATGATGATGGTGATGCCGCGTTCGCGGATTTTGCGGACGATTTCGACCATACCGGCGATTTCGGAGGGGTTCAGCCCGGCCAATACTTCATCGAGCAGGAGGAGATACGGCCGTGCCGCCAAAGCCCGCGCCATCTCCAACCGCTTCTTCTGACCAACATTCAGGCTGCCAGCCAACTGGTCGGCGCGGACAGCCAGCCCGACAAATTCCATGACTTCGTCGGCCACTTTGCCCGCCTGGCCTAAACCGTGCCCTTCGCGGCCAAAGCAGGCCCCGACGATGACGTTTTCGCGCACAGTTAGCTCGTTTAACGGCCGTACAATCTGATGCGTCCGCGCCAGGCCCCGATGGGCCATGTGGTACGTCTTGGAACCGGTCACATCCTCGCCGTTAAAAATCACCCGGCCCCCATTAGGCGGATAAACGCCGTTGATCACATTAAACAACGTCGTCTTCCCCGCGCCGTTGGGGCCGATTAAGCCCAAAATCTGTCCCTGGGGCAAATCAAAAGTCACATCGCTCAGCGCCTGCAAGCCGCCAAACACCTTGCCCACGCCTTCCACTTGTAAAATCATCGTCATTGCAACACCCTCCGCAGTTTCGGGAAGCGCTGACGCACCCACCCCACAACGCCAGCCGGAACAAACAGCACAATCACCAGCAGCAGTACGCCGGCCACAGCCAATTGGATATTCTTAAAGAGCGGATTGGTCAACAAAAAGCCGCGCAGCCGTTGGTAGCCGGCCCCGCCCAAAATGGGGCCAAGCACCGTCCCCTGCCCGCCTAACATCACCATCACAATCATCTCAATGGACATTTGCAAGCGAAACGCCGGCGCCGGTTCGATATTGCCATTTTTGAAAAAGAACAGCACGCCCAAAATACCGGGAAAAACGGCCGATAACACATACGCCCATGTCTTGGCATTCGGTGCAATCACCCCCATCACCTCGGCCGCATCCTCATCTTCGCGGATTGCCAGCAGCCCTAACCCAAATTTGGAGGAGCGCACCATGTAAGTCACAACCGTAATTAACAGCGTCAGCGCTACCAGAATGTAAAAACTCATCCACAGCGCCTCGCGTGCGCCGCCGCCATAATTCTTGTACACTTGGAAGTTTAAGGACATGCCTACCGGGCCGCCAAACGGATCGAAATTGTTGATGAAGGCGCGTACAGCCTCGTTGACGCCAATCGTCGCCAGCGCAAAATAACCACCGCGCAGTCGCAAAATCGCTTTACCCAGCAAAAAAGCCAATGCAGCCGACGCCAAACCGCCGGCAATCATCGCCGTCCACAACGACCAATCGTGTACCGCCATCAAATAAAAGCCAACGTAACCGCCCAGGCCGAAGAAGACGACGTGGCCGAAGCTGACGTAGCCGGTATAGCCTAACAAAATGTTCAAACTGGAGGCCAACCCAACGGATAAGAGCATGGTAAAGACCACCTCGCGGGTGATGTCTTTGCCGTTAATGACTGGCCAGGCTGCCATTGCTAAAACGACAACGATAGCCAGGATTAAACCGAGATATTTACGTATGCCGCTCATTTTTTCGCTCCAAAGATGCCTTGCGGCCGTACTAAAAGAATGAGAACGAACAAGACGAACTCAAGTACCGGAACCCAGGTTGTGGGCATAAAGGTGGGAATGATGCCTTCCAAAACGCCCAAAATCAGGCCGCCAAACAACGCGCCAATGGGGTTGCCCAACCCGCCCAACACGCCGATGACAAAGCTTTTTAGTTCGTATACGCCGCCGGCCAAGATGGTGAAGGGGAAGAAGGTGGCGATGAGCGCCCCGGCAACGGAGGCCAGCATGGTTCCCAGGCCAAAGCTGAGGGCTAAAATTTTGGTGGAGGGGACGCCCATCAGTTCAGCGGCGTCGCGGTTGTTGGCGACGGCGCGGATGTAGCGTCCCTGCCGCGTTTTGTACAAGAAGGCGTACAGGCCGCCGGTAATGAGCAGGGAGGCGACAGCGGCGACGACCCGGCTGCCAAGCAGGGTGATTGGCCCCAGGGTCATGCTGCCCAGTGAGAAGTCCACATTACGCGGGGAAGCGGAGAAAACGGCCGTTCCCAAGCCGATAATAATCATGTTAATCGAAAATGTCGCCAGCAGGGTTGACAAATGAGGCGCGTTAATCACGCGATGAACGGCGATGTAATAGATCAACATCCCCAGCAGCAGCCCCAAAACGGCAACCAACACCACACCGATATAGGGATTTACCCCCAGCCCGGTAAAAATCAAATAAACGCCAAACATACCCAGGGCGATAATCGGGCCATGCGCCAGATTGATCACATTCATCACGCCCCAGATAAGCGTCAGGCCCATCGCGGCAATGCCATACACAAAGCCCAGCAAAAGCCCGTCAATAATTGATGCAAACAAAAAATCCATCCGGTTCTCCTCCTTCCACAACCGTGTGACGGCCGTTAATAGACGCATCCCCGCAGACGCGAACGCCGGCAGGGATGCGGGAAATATTCAGAATGATGTTACGGTTTGGGATAGAGTGTATCGGCTGTTGCGCCTTCCATAGGCCAGACAACCTGTTTTGCCAAATTGCCACTGCCATCATCTTGCCATTGAATGTAAACCATCGAGTGACCAATCTGCAGCCCATGCGCTTCGGGGCTGGTGTCAAATTTGATGTGCCCGAAGAAGAGCAGCAAGTCCATATTCTCCAGCACGGCATGCACCGCTTCCGGATCAACAGAATCGGCGTCCAGAATTGCCTTTTCCAAAATCAGACCGGCCGCATAACCGCCCGCCGAATGATAGGAAGGTTCTTCGCCATCGTAGGCAGCTTCGTAACGGGATACAAATTCATCGCCCAAAGGCCCATACCAATCCAACCCGGCCTCTTTAGCTGAATCCGGCGTGAAGGCGGCCAACGGTTCCCACTGGCTGGGACCAATGACGCCCAACGCGGCGTCGCCCAAGTCGGCAAAGTCCGGTTCCGGCGGAGCGACCAGCAGGGTGAAGAATTTAACATCAATGTTCTTCTCGTTGATCTGGCGGGCAAAGGTGCTGCCATCCTGGAAATGGCCGCCGCCCAAAATGGCGTCCGGGGCCGCGTCTTCGATTTTGTTGATGAAGGGGCCGAAGTCGGTTGTTTCCGGGTCATACCCTTCAAACAGAACCACATCGTAGCCCTGTTCTTCGGCGTAGGCTTTGGCCGCTTCCACAACGGAGGTGGAGAATTTGCTATTTTCGTAGACGAAGGCGACTTTCTTGGCGTCGGGATCGAGGCTGGCTAACAGGTCAACAGCGCCGGTCAGGTAGCGGCTGGCGGGGGTGTAGGCCTGGTAAACCTGGGTGTAGCCCTGCTTGTAAGCGGAATCGGAGGCGGCACCGGTGGTGATCATCACTTTGCCGTACTGCTCGGCGATGACGGCCGCAGCCGCTGTCAGGCCGCTGGAGTAGGGGCTGATGAGAAAGTCGGCATTGTCCTCTGTCGCTATGCGGGTATAGAGTTCCTGTACGCGGTCGGTGTTGCTTTCGTCGTCGTAGGTAACGGCCGTAAATTTAACAACCGTGCCATCGCTCAAAACCAAGCCGCCGGCGTCATTCACATCCTTCATCCACAAATTCAGGCCATTCACCTGACGGGTTGAGGATACATTTTGCTTACCTGTTTGCGACGCGGTGAAGCCAATTGTCAACGTCACTTCTTCCGCCGCCGGTTCTGCGGCTGCCGGTTCTTCCGCCGTCGTGTCGGCAGAGGTGTCGGCAGAGGTATCGGCTGCCGGCGCCGGCTCTTCAGCGGGCGTGTCGGCCGAACCGCCGCAAGCGGTTAGCAGCGCTCCCATAGCCAGGAGCAAAACGAGTAAAAGGGTAATTGATCGTTTCATGACTCTTCCTCCTAAGAAGGTAATGGAAAACAGTAAAAAGGTGGGGTTAGCACCTTTTATTCAGTTTAGTCATGAAGCGAAAATTTTGAATAAAGTTTCCGGCTCAAATATAAAAAATGTATAAATATATCGGGCCAATTATGTTCAAATTGGTAACTACTAAGGTGACAGTCACTTTCTCCAGAGGCAATGGTCATGACAAATCGCTGTATTAAGTGACTGTCACCTCTAAGGCTTAGTAGTTACTCAAATTGACTAACTACTTACAAAGGAGTAGCCGATCCCCCTTTCGGTGAGAAGAAGACGCGGGTGTGCGGGATCGGTCTCAATTTTCTGGCGTAAACGGCCGATGTAAACGCGCAGGTACTCCGCTTCTTGTCCATACTCCGGCCCCCAAACGCGCTGTAAAATCGCGCGGTGCGTGAGTGCCTTGCCGCTGTTTTCCATGAAGTAAACGAGTAAATTGAATTCGGTAGGGGTCAATTTTAAGGCACGGCCGTTTTGGGTAATCACATGACGGTCCAAATCTGCAACCAGGTCGCCGCGCACAAGACGGCCGTCTGCAGAAGGCGTCGGCGTCCACTGCGAGCGGCGCAAAACGGCCTGAACCCGCGCCATCAACTCACCCACGCCAAACGGTTTGGTCAAATAATCGTCTGCGCCCAGGTTAAGCGCCTGCACCTTATCATCCTCTTCACCCAAAGCGGACAAAACGATGATAGGCGTCAGCGACTCTTGCCGGATACGACGAATGGTTTCCATGCCGTTCATATGCGGCATCATCAAATCTAAAATGACCAGATCAATCGCTTCGGTATTAAAAATAGCTAACGCTTCCAGCCCGTTAGCGGCGGCAAATGCTTGAAATCCGCGAATTTCCAAATTGCGGCGCACAAAATTCCGCAATGATTTTTCATCGTCTACCACTAAAACGGCCGTTTTCATTCCCGTCATCGTCTCCTGTGTAAATGTAGGTCAAGTTTGCAAACTTGACCTACGACAACATGCTATTTTCATTCATTCGTGGCGCTCCTGAGAAAATAGGACGCGGAGATTCGCAGAGGGGCGGAGATTCGCGGAGAGAAAAAAGAGAAAATCCGTGTTCGTCCGTGTTAATCCGCGTCCAATTTTCATTTATAACCGGCGAACGATTTGGCGAATCGTTTGCCCGATTTGTTTCATCCCTTCTGCATCGCCTCTGTCCGCAAAGGCAGCGAAAAGGCCACACAGGTTCCCTTTTCACGCGGCTCCACCCAGATTTCGCCGCCGTGCGCGTTGACAAAGCCGCGTGAGATCGCCAACCCTAAACCGGCGCCGGGCGTGCTGCGTGTCAATCCGTTTTCGCCCCGGTAAAAACTGCTAAAAATCCGCTCGCTTTGTTCAACGGGAATACCGGGGCCTTCGTCTTCAACCTTCACAATAAGACGGCCGTCATCTACCTCCGCGCTCAACAAAATCAATCCCTCATCGCTGTACTTAGCCGCATTCTCCAGCAAATTCCGCAGCGCCGCCTCAATCCGCCGCGCATCCGCCTCAACCGGCGGCAAATCAGGCGGCAGCGCAACACGCAAACGCCCGCCTGGAGACGGATGGGCATGCAAAACCGCCTGATGCACCAGTTCAGACAAATCGCACAACGAACGCGACACCGTCAAATTGCCCGCTTCAATCCGCGACATATCCAACAAATCATTCACTAACGCGCTCAACCGATCCGTTTCCGACGAAATAATACCCAAAAATTCGCGCTCGCTCTGCGCGTCCCAGTTCACATCATCCGCCAACAGCGTCGTGGCATACCCCTTAATCGCCGCTAAAGGCGTCCGCAGTTCATGAGAAACCGTCGAAATCAGGCTGGATTTCATCCGATCCACTTCATACCGCTGGGTCACATCTTGCAAAATACGGCCGCGGCCAATCAACTCGCCGCGCGCATCCATCACATCAAACACGCGCAAACGGATATACTGCGCCATATCCAAACGATTAACGGCAAATTCAACGCGGCGGCGGCCCGTTCCCTCCACAGCCATTGCAACCGCATCGCAAACCGCCTCCTTATTTTCCGTAAACGCCAGCAAACGCTCCATCAACACGGCAACATTGTCAACCGGCAGCGTATCCGGCTGCGCCCCGACAAAATCATACACGCGCCGGTTGGCGTACAACACGCGCCCATGCAAATCTTCCAGGATAAGGCCGTCTTGCATAGATTGAATGAGCGCTTCCAGGCGCTGCGTTTGCTCTTGCAGTTGAATGTCGCTGCGGGCAAACAGGGCGGCATTTTCAATCGCCATCGCCGCATGGTTGGCAAAGTTTGCCAGCAAGTTCATCTCCCGGCCGGAAAATTCGTGCGCATCGGGGCGAAATACCAGCAAAGCGGCCGGAGGCGTATGCTGCAAGTGCAGCGGCACGGCTAAAACTGAGCGGAACCCGGCAATGCGGGCGCGAGGACGGTGAAAAATAAAGGCGGGGTTGGTTTCCGTATCGCTAATCTGGATGGGATGCCCGCTGCGGATGGCACGCATGGTCACGGAACCCGGTTCTTGGGGGTCAATAATGGTGTGTTCGATGTACCATTGGGAAAGCCCGCGGCTGGCTTGAACGCGAAATTGATTCTGGTTTTCGTCCAGGGCAAAAATGGCGCTCATTTGTATGTCCAGCAGCCGCTCAACCTGCTCCAAAATGCGGTCAAGCACGGTAGGGGAATCGAGACTGGAGACGACGGCCGCACTGGTTGTGAGCAGGGTGGACAGTTCGTTTAGACGGGCGGTAATGGCGCGCTGCATCCGCATGAGGCTGCGGGCTAAATGCCCCATCTGGTCAGAGCGGCGGGCAATGCGGGTTAAGTCGGTTTCCGGCGCTTCCTGCCAACTGCCATCCTGCCCAATGCGCTGGCTGAAGGCGGTTAATTGGGCTAAGGGGCGGATGACTCGCTGTAACAGGGTAAGCCAATACAGGACGCCGCCGATGAGGAAAACGGCTCCAGCGATTAAAATGCTGCGCTGTAGGGCGCGCGGGGTGGCGAAGGCGGCGGCGTTCGGATGGCTGACGATGGCGCCCCAGCCTACGCTGAAGATGGGGACGTAGCTGTAGAGGCGGTCTTGACCATCGGGGCCGGTAAGGGTTTGGGTTTCGGCTTTTTGCGAGAGAACGGCCGTTACCACATCCGGTATTGTTTCATTGGCATCTTGTAATAACTTGTCCGGGTTGGAATGGGCGATGATTTGCCCGGCGGCGTCTACGATGAAAATTTGCAGTCCTTCTTCCGGCGGATATTCGCCAGCAATGCTGGACAGGGTATGGCTGAGGGATTGCAGTTTGATGTTGGTGCCGACTAAGCCGAGGAAACGGCCGTCTTCCCACAAAGGCATCACCGTCGTCGCCACCGGCTGGTTGGTTGTGGGCGAGATGCGCCCTTTGGATACCAGCGGCGCGCGTGAGGTTAAGGCGGCCTGGAAATAATCGCGGAAGGAAAAATCGCGGCCAACGGTAGACTCCGGGCCGACGGGGACGTGGAACAGCATTGTGCCGTCGCTGTCGAGGCGGTAGATGAGGTTGATGTCGGTTCTTCCGCGCAAAACGGTGCTAAAAATCGGTTCCATTTGCGCGGGATCGGGTTCGATAACGGCCGTGTACGCCCCCAATTGGCGCACCGCCTCTAAAGAACTGGTCATGGCGGCGTTCGTTTCCTGGGCGATGGCGCGGGCCAGGGCCAAATCGGCCGATTTCACATCCGCTTCCAGCCGTTCGCCAAGCCGTCTGCCAAATACAATCGCCCCCACAAATACAACGGCGACGAACAGCCCGTACAACATTAACAGTTGCAGGCTTATGTCCTGGCGCAGCGAAAAAAAGCGTTTATATTTCATGCCTTAATTTTGCAGCTCCCGAATAAAAGCGTCTACTTGTTGCAATAACACATCGAGCGCGGTCGTGAAATTGACGACGATGGGCGGCAGCGGCAGCAGCGCGGGCGGCGGCGGCAAGGCAGCGCCGGTGATGGTTTCGTAGCGGCGTTTGTATTTGATGTCGGGCGTTTGTTGGTAGAGGGTTTGGTAGAGAACGGCCGTTTCCTCCCCACCTTGCCCATTTAACCGCCACAACTCAAATAAGACGGCCGCTTTCTCCGCCTCATCCAGATCATCATCTAACATGCGGGTGAATGCGGCCGTAACATCGCTCACCCCGCTTTCCCCAGTCGCCAAACGGAGCCGCTGCTGCAAAAGCCTCGCGTTAAATTGAGTTTGCGGATGCCCCACATCGGCCGCAATTTGCAGCGCCTCTTCATTAGCCGTCTGCGCTGCTTCGTATTTCTCCAACCGCATCAGTAAATCAGCCTGAGTGTACAGATATTCGCACAATTCATACGGAACGTTGAGTATGCGGCCTATGGTGACAGCTTGGTTGAGAAGGGTAACGGCCGTTTCCCAATACCCCTGCTCCACATATGCCTTCACCATCCCTATAATCGCAAAACCAACCCCCAACCGATCCCCAATTTCCAAAGCAACCGCCAAATTATAACGATAGCAAGCCAATGAAGAACGATGCACGCCTTGTTTAGCATACACCTCCCCCATATTCCCCACTGCGATCTCCACTCCCTGTTGATCGCCAATCTCAACAGCAACATGAAGACAATCTCTAAAAGCAGCAAGCGCATCCGAATGATTACCCTGAGCCAAGTAAACACTGCCCTTGTTACTCATAGCGATACTGATACCCAGCCGATAATCCAACTCAAG
>JANTHP010000055.1 GCA_024762395.1 Anaerolineae bacterium
GTTTAATCATGATCTGCTACCTCCCACTCACTAAATGTCAGGGCGCCATCGGATGGCGGTAACTGCAAAGAGATTTCAGAAACACCCAAATCAGCCATCGCTTCAACCCGCATATCCACGCCGTTTACGGTTACTTCTTCGCCGTTTTGGGGCGGACGGCCGATTTCGTTGAAAACAAGGCCGCTCAAGGTGTCCGCGTCATCTTCCGGCAAATGTAGATCAAGGTATTCGTTTACATCGGCAATAAGCAAATCACCGCGCAGGTAGATGCGGCCCTGCTTGTCGCGGGCAATGAGGGCCATTTCGTCGTCAAACTCATCCTGAAGTTCCCCGAAAATCTCCTCGATAAGGTCCTCCAGGGTGATAAGGCCGCTTGTGCCGCCATGCTCATCGAAAACAATGGTTAAGTATTCGCCGCTGACGCTGAGTTTTTCCCACACATCGGAGGCGGGCATCATTTCCGGCACGAAATCAACTTTGCGAATGATGGAAGCCAAATCGTCACGCTCCTGAACATGCAAGCGAAATAAATCTTTAATGTGGACAAAACCGATGATGTCGTCAACGGTTTTACGGTAGATGGGGATGCGCGAATAGCCGGCTTCGATGGCTTTTTCTATGATTTCCAGAATGTCGCTGTCTTCGGAAACGGCCAACATGCGGGTACGATGAATCATAACTTGCCGGGCGGTTAAATCACGCAAGCGAAAGGCGTTGCGCAGCATTTGCCGCTCGCTGTCTTCCAGCAGGCCGACTTCGTGGCTTTCGGTGACGAGCAGTTCGATTTCTTCAGGGGAATGGGCCTGGCCGTGTTTTTCGCCGGCCGGATGCCCAATGAAACGTAAGATGAGACGGCCGCTGCCATTGAACAGGGCGATGAACGGCCGTAACACCACCAACGACCATTTCATTGGCACAACAACAGCCAAAGCCAACCGCTCCGGGAATTGAATAGCGATGGATTTGGGGAACAACTCACCCATGATAACCTGTAAAATGGTGATGAAAATGAGGACGATGATGGCGGCAATGGATTCGGCGGCGGTGTTGGACACGGCCGTATCGGCCGCTGCGCCGGCGCGCGCCAAAATCAAATTCAGCCACGTCATAAACGAGGCCAACGGGCCAGCCAGCCACGCCGCGATCACATTTTGTCCATACGCCCCCACAACCAGCGACGAAATCGTAATACCGACCTGACAGGCCGCCACGTAATTATCCAAAGCCTTGCCATCTTCCATAATAGGAAGCAGCATCTGCGCCATCCGGTTGCCTTCCCCGGCCAATTGGCTAATACGGGTGCGGCGCGACGAAACCGTCGCAAATTCAGCCGCTACATAAAGCGCATTGATAAAAATCATCAACGCAACCGTAGCAATCATAACAATTAGTAAAGACATATTAACAAGCAAAAACGCCTATCATTTCAGATAGGTCAGTTAACCAAACAATTGCAAAACGTGAAAGGGGACTTTTCGTGCGAGATGTTTGCCGGTCAGGGTCAGGAGGCTCTGAATTGAGTTCAATCAACGCATGCGCCTCCGATGTTTCCAGGCAAACCAGTCCAAAATATCCATTTGTAATAGGCAGACGTATTGATATTCAACTTACTAAATTCGTAACTATACAGGTGACAATCACTTTTTCCAGAGGTATTAGCCAAAGCCACGATGTTTAATAAGTGACTGTCACCTCTGGTAGCTGTATAGTTACCTAAATTCTATGTGGGGCATCTTTATAATTTTCCACCTGTCCCAACGTATGGGGTTAGAAAAAAATTATAAAGCAGGGCCGGGGAATGGTCAACCGAAGCGCAAAATGAGCGTGCAAACGCCGTGTCAGGAGTGGCAATCCCTGGCATGGCGTTCGTACACCCAAATGCAATACGGATGGTAACTACACAGGTGACAGTCACTTTGTCCAGAGGTATTAGCCGAAGCCACGATGTTGGAAAGTGACTGTCACCTCTGGTAGCTGTATAGTTACTACGGATGTTGCCAGAACCATTTTTCGCAGGGACAATAGCGAAAATGGGCAAGCCCAAAGACGCAAAAAGCACAAGGAAGGAATCACACATGCAGCATATCAATCAAAAAAAATCAGGCAGATATATGGCCGCCAAACGTAACAGCCACTTACCAACGTCATCGCTTCGGCTGATACCGCCGAAAAGAGTGACTGTCACCGGCATAGTTACAAAATTAGTACCTGTTATCATCGCTTTTATTTTTCTACTCCCGTTAACCGCTTGTAAGAGCCAGGAGGAAACATCTGAACCGGATATCAATTACATCTCTTATTCTGATGAAGAGTTAGGCGTTACATTGGCGTATCCCGAAGAATGGGTAACGTCTGGCGGATTCGGCGGCTTAACCGTTGCCTCCAGCCAGGAAGCGATTGACGGGGAGTCATTAGCCGATTTGGGCGATAATGGCTTCGTCCTCGTCATCCCCGGCGAGTTAGGCCTTTTTAATAAGCAGACGGGGCAATCGTTTGGTAAGGAGGATGTCGTACAGGTTCTAAACGTCTACAAGCAATTGTTGGAACGCGAGGGACAAACATATGTCGGCATCGAACCGCCGCAGAAAATAACTATCGAAGGGCTGCCGGCAGCGGTAATGGTCGCGCGTTCTGAGGAAGACGGGACGCCGTTGATTACGATTCTGGGCGTTATCATGGATGATGATTATATGGCGTTAATTTCGGCCGCATCGCTGGAGCCAACGGCCGGGACAATGCGGCCGATTTTTGACCGCATCATCAACAGTATTCAAATTACAAACCCATATGTGACGGAATGAGCGCTCAATTTTTCAAATATCAGGCGGCAGGCAATGACATGATTGTTATTGACCCGGCCTCGTTTTCGCCGCCGCTGACAGCGGAACTGATTCAACGGGTTTGCGCCCGGCATGTTGGCGCAGGGGCGGATGGCATTTGTTATGGCCCGCTGCCTGACCGTCCTCATCGGTTTACGATGCGTTTTTTTAATCCGGATGGCAGCGAGGCGGAGAAAAGCGGTAATGGGCTGCGGATTTTTGCCCGTTATTTGTGGGATGCCGGCTATGTGGCGGGAAAATCATACGCCATTAGCATTAACGATGAGCTTGTGCCGGTGCATGTATTGGATGAAACGGCTGAGAAGATCAGTTTGGGGATGGGCCGGCTGTTTTTTGATGGGGTGGATGAGGAGTTGGTAATTGGCGCTGAAAGAGTGCGGGGCACGGCCGTTTCCATCGGCAACCCCCATTTCGTCATCATTACAGACGACCTGGAGGAAATCCACCGCATTGGTCCCGTTATCGAAAACGCGCCTTCCTTCCCCAACCGCACCAATGTGCAGATGGTTCGCATTATTGACAACCACACAATCCAAATCGAAATTTGGGAACGCGGCGCGGGCTATACACTGGCTTCCGGCACCTCGGCCAGCGCGGCGACGGGAACGGCCGTCCGCCTGAACCACTGCCAAAGCCCGGTAGAAGTACGCATGGCCGGAGGGACAGCCCAGGTAACAATCAGCGATGATTGGGATGTTGTGTTGACTGGAGGGGTTACGGCCGTTTACCAGGCCACCTTATCACCCCAAACGCAACAGTGACAGTCACTTCAAATTTTTGATGATTTTCTTACACTACTCGGCAATAATTATCAGTGCATTTGCGGATACAAAATCATAGATCGAGGTTTTTTTGATGGAAGATTATTTGGTACGCGCCATTGCAAAAAAAGCGGGCGTCCGCGGGATTGTCTGTGTAACGACGAATTTGGTGAATAATGTTGCCCACCGCCATAAAACGTCGCCAACGGCAACGGCCGTTCTTGGCCGGGCGTTAACCGGTGGAGCCTTGATGGGCGCACTGCTCAAGATACAGCATCGGGTCGCCCTTAAGCTGGAAGGAACGGGCCCAATCCAAAAAGTGATCGTAGAGGCCGATAGTTACGGCAAGGTGCGCGGCTATGTGGGTGTGCCGGATGTAGACGTGCCGCTGAAAAACGGCCGTCATGACATCACCTCTGCCATAGGCCGGGCCGGGCTGCTCACCGTTGTCAAAGATGTAGGGCTGCCCAAATTAACTGAAAGCGTCACCCCGTTAGCCAGCGGGGAAACCGACACCGATCTAAACGCCTATTTCAACCAATCGGAGCAAATCCCAACCGTTGTGGCAATTGGACACAAGCTCGACAAAGAAGGGAAAGCGGCCGTGTCCGGCGGCATCCTCGTTCAGGCCATCCCCCCCTACGACGAAAACATCATCCATCAAATGGCTAGTCGTATTTTGGAACTACCGCCAGTTGAAGATCTGCTCCAAAGCAAAAAAACGCCGGAAGAGATCATGGCCTTGCTGTTTGAAGGGATGGCATACGATCTCTTGGAAAAACGCCCCATCCAATTCCACTGCAGTTGCAGCCGCGAACGATCGGAACAAGCCCTGATTTCTCTGGGGAAGGAAGAAATAGCGGCGCTGCTGGAAAATGAAGGGCAGGCCGTGATTGACTGCCATTTCTGCCATGAGCGCTATGTTTTTGACAAATTTGACCTGGAATTGATATTGGAAGAGTTGTAGACGCGCCTATACTCGCTGCAGAACACGCCCTAACCGCCGCACGCCTTCCTGAATCATCTCCGGCGTGCAGTTGGAGAAATTCAAACGCAGGCAGTTATTAACATGATGCCCCAGAACGGCAAAAGCATAACCGGGAATGAAGGCGACTTTTTCTTCCTCTACGGCGATGGGGAGCAGTTGAGCCGTATTAAATTGTTCCGGCAATTCCACCCAGATAAACATGCCGCCGTTCGGCTGTGTCCAGCGGGCTTCGGCCGGGAAGTGTTGGCTGAGGGCTGCCAGCATGGTATCGCGGCGACGGCCGTATGCCTGCCGCAGCGTTGCCAAATGCCCCGGTAAATGCCCATTATCCAAATAAGCAGCCACAGCCCGCTGCGTTAACGCCGAGGATTCCAAATCGCCGGCCTCTTTGATGACGGTTAGTTTGGGAATAAGCGCTTCGGGGGCAATCATCCACCCCAAACGGAGGGCCGGGGCCAAAATTTTGGAAAAGGAGCCGAGGTAAAACACCCATTCATCGTCCAGGGCGCGTAACGGCCGTTCCAAATCCCCGTCATAATACAAAAACCCATACGGATCATCCTCAATAATGGGGACGCCATAGTGACGAGCCAATGCGACCAACCGCTTTCGTTTTTCCAAACTGATACTGACGCCCAACGGATTGTGGGCATCGGGAATGACGTAAATATATGCGGGCCGCGCGCCATCAGCCAGGTACGCCTCTACCGCATCCACATCCATCCCTGTGTCTAAATCGGTAGAAACAGAGAGAATTTGAGGCCGCAAGGGTGCGACAACCTGCTGCACGCCCGTATAAACCAGATCCTCAAACATGACCTGGCCGCCTTGATTCAAGAACATTGTCGTCAACACATCCAACCCCTGCTGGGCGCCGGTGGTTAAAAATACTTGCTCCTGAGTACACGTCACGCCGCGCTGCGCCATAAGTTCAACGATGTGCGCTTTTAACTGCTGGTGCGGGGGCGCATATTGGAGGGAACGGCCGTCGGTAGCCAACACATGCGTCAATGCCTCGGCATAATCAGCCGTGGGGAATAATTCCGGCGCGGGCAGCCCGCCGGCAAATGAGAGAATACCGGGGCGAGACACCACCGCCATCATCTGGCGCAGCACAGAACGTGATATTGAATGCGTCCAATCGGCAAACTGCATAGGGGTATTTACCACCGGAGCTTGAGCTAACATAAGGCATTCCTTAACACAGCGTAATATTTCGACACGCTTAAATAATCGCTCCCCTCCCTTACAAAATGCCTTACATGCTTACTACGAAAGGCAAGCGCTCAGCCGCTCAGCTTGATTGTTTTTACTGAAAAGGCGCATCCCCTCTGGGCTGAACGGTTACAAAACGCCTACCAATCCATCTCAGTCTCATCCCAACTGGCGCGGCGAACAATGTCTGCCAGATCGCTGTTGGCGGCGAGGCTCATATTGACGGAGCGAACGGTGGCAAGCAGAATGTCGTCGTCATACGGCCGTTGCCCGATAGCTTCCATTTGCTTTACAAGCTGCTTTTTTGTTATCTTCACCTGCCGCGCGCGGCTTGTGCGCTGTTTTAACAGCCCCACAACAATATCTGTGAGTCGAACAGCCATTTCCTTCGCCTCGGTTTCTTCCATGAAGCGCATAATGCTGGGCGTATCTTGAAATTCCCAGAAAAGGTCATTAGCAATTTCGTGGCGAAACCAAACTTCGGCCCGCTGATGAATCTCCCCCTCTTCATAAAAGCGCGAGACGGGAATAGGCGATTCAAACAATCCGCTTACGTCGCTGCCCATCTTGAACTGTTCATCAGGCTGCAGCAATGCTTGCAGCAAGTAGGTTCCGATATAGGCGGCAACAATGGAAGCGATGATGGTTAATAACGACGCTTCAAACCAGGTGAAAGGCACGATAAGCGTCAGCAGCCACCCAACCCCTAACGACCAGGCCAGGGCAACGGCCGTTAGCACGCCCATGCCTAACACAACCAACAACACAACAATCAGTACAGCCCCTATCATTTTCATAATCCAATCTTCCCAATCTATAATGGAACGGCCGTCGTCACCTTAATCTCGCTCAGCACCAAACTGGTACGCACCCGATCCATCCCCGGCAGCGGCGTCAGCGTTTCCAAAATAAACTCCTCCAAATGCTTACGATTCCGCACGACAACCTTCAACAAATAATCATACTCCCCCGTAAGATGATAGCTTTCCAACACCTCCGGCATTTGCATCAACATTTGCTTAAACGTATTGAGAGCCTCTTCCACGTGCCGCGCCAGCGACACCTGGACAAAACAAAGCATATCATATCCAACTTTTTCGCGGTCAATCAACGTCGTGTATTGTTTAATGACACCCGCTTCCTCCAATTTGCGAATGCGTTTTTGTAAGCCTGGCGGCGATAACGCCACCCGCCGCGCCAGTTCAGCGTTGGTAATACGCGCATCCTCCTGCAAATATCGTAAAATTTCCCGGTCAATATCGTCAAGATTCATAAATCACCACGTTAAGATGACAGTCACTTCCTATAACATCGCAGCGCCAGCTAATACCCAAAGTTTCTATTCCAAACTAATTATAGAAAATTAGAAAATTTTTTTCAATATTTCAATACATCCAGTTTTGTTATTTAGCCCCGCCGGAAACTTTTGAATCACCCACCTCCATAATTTGCTGCGACGGCATGGTTCAGAATCGAAATCACCTTCTTTACAAATTTATGAGCGCGAATAGTAAGTAAGCGGCCTACAATATTACCGGGGCGCCAACAAGAAAGTGAATGAGAAGGTGAATGCTCACAGCACAACTAATCCACTTTTGTCATTACAAATGTACAAAAAATGATAACAATCAGTTGTTCAATTTAGATAAACCTATCATATAATGACAAACATTGATGAATGAGAAGAGGATGAAAAAAAACCTGTAGTTTTCCGATTTTGTAATGTCAATGCTTACCACCCGTCAGCGCGATTTGTTAGCCTTATTGCTTGATGCCAAAGCCCCCCTGGGCGCAGCTGACCTGGCCGCTCAAATGCAGCTAACCCCGCGTCAAGTAAGCTACGGCCTGAGTGGTCTGAAAAAATGGCTGGACAGGCACGACATCAACCTCAGCACGACTCCCGGCGTAGGCGTTACGCTCGATTGTACCCCGGATCAATTTGATAATCTCACAGAAGAATTGGCGGCAGAATCGCACTTTCAATTGATATTAACGGCCGTGCAGCGCCAACAACTCCTCGCCCTTATCCTGCTGGTCGCCAATGAACCCTTTATCCTTTATCAACTACAACAACTCACCCAAGTCTCACGAACGACGGTTCTAAAAGATTTAGACGCTCTGGATGATTGGCTGAGCCAACATCGCTTAACTTTGGAACGGCGCCCAAATTATGGCATCTGGATAGAAGGCTCTGAACAAGCGCGGCGTCAAGCGCTGGCCGCCTGGTTGTGGGGCGAGACCTCATTAGGTCAACCGCTCACCGAGATGACTCACGCCAATGGGTTGGTTTTCATCATGCACGACGACGCCGATTTACTGCCCGTCGTCCAAAAAGCCAGTCAGATCATCAGCCAATGGGAAATGAAACGCTCGTTCGGACATGTGGCCTGGGCTGAAGTACAGTTAGACGGCCGTTTCACCGATGATGCCGTCCTCCACCTGGCTCTGATGATGGCCATTCAGACAGATCGCATCCAAAACGGCCACATCCTTGACATTGACAGCCAAACTATCGCCTGGCTGCAAACCCTCCCTGTGTGGCATGTAGCCGCCCAAATTGGCAGGCGGTTGAGCTGGGGGCACGGCAATCATTGGCCCGAAGCAGAAACCGCCGGCATCGCCATGCACATCCTGGCCGCACCGCGCAATGAAAGATGGCCCGGCGATCTGGAAATTGATCGTTCGTTTTCCGATTTGGTTGACGACATCATGGAAGCTATCAGCGCAGCCTATAAAATGCCAGGCCTAAAGGAAGACGTAACCCTGCGCGATGGCATCGTCAATCACATCATCCCGGCCTGCCTGCGTCACCGCTTTAATCTATGGCTGCCTTCGCCGCAGCCCATGACAACATTGTCTGAAAAATACGTTTTTGAACATCAATTAGCCCGCAATTTAACTGGAATCATTGAAAAGCATACGGCCGTTCACCTGCCGCACAGCGAAATTAACAACATCGCCCTGCTGCTGCGCGCCGCCTTTATTCGGGAACGGCCGTACCCACGCCAAGAAGTCATCGTCGTCTGTCCCAGCGGCATGGCCACCGCGCAGCTGCTCGTGGCTCGCCTGAAAGCGCGGTTCCCACGTTTGGGCACGCTCAAAGTCGTTTCCATGCGTGAACTGCATCCGGCTCGATTAAAATCCGTCGAACTCATCATCGCCACCGTCCCCCTGCCCGCCAACATCAGCAGCCAGGCAAAAGTCATCCAGGTACACCCCCTGCTGCTGCCGGAAGACGTGCAGACCATCACCCAATGGCTGGCATGAAGATTGGAGACTTGAGACCGTAGACTGACCTAATTTCCAGTCTCCAATCTCAACCAAATTCATTTACACCGTAACGCTCCGACCGTTACTTGTAATTTATAGGCGCGGACACATCCGCAAGAAAAATCTCAATTAATTTATTGAAAAGGAGAAAAAAATGAGAGAAAGAATTCAACAGTTTGGCGGCTTTTTGGCCGGGATGATCATTCCCAACATCGGCGCATTCATCGCCTGGGGTTTGATTACGGCCTTATTCATCCCCACAGGGTGGACCCCCAATGATACATTCGGCGAGTTGGTCGGCCCAATGATCTTGTATCTGCTGCCAGTATTGATTGGTTACACAGGCGGCAAGATGATTCATGGCGTTCGCGGCGGTGTTGTCGGAGCAACCGCCACCATGGGCGTTGTTGTCGGCGCCGACATTCCCATGTTCATGGGTGCAATGATTATGGGGCCGTTAGGCGGCTGGGTCATGAAGAAAGTAGACGATGCCCTGGAAGACAAAATTCCGGTTGGTTTCGAGATGCTCATCAATAACTTCTCCGCCGGTATTCTGGCCGTCATCCTCGTTCTATTTGGCAATATCGTCATTGGCCCCATCGTTACCGCTTTTAGCGATGCCGCCGGCTCGCTGGTTGACTGGCTGGTGAATGCCCGGCTGCTGCCATTGGCCGCCATCGTCATTGAACCGGCAAAAGTCTTGTTCTTGAACAATGCGCTCAATCATGGCGTTTTGGCTCCGTTGGGCGTTGCGGCTGTGGAAGAATCGGGGAAAGCAATACACTTCCTGCTGGAAACAGATCCAGGGCCCGGGCTTGGCCTTCTGATCGCCTACTACGTTGCGGGTAAAGGTCTTCTGAAGGAGTCAGCACCGGGCGCGATGATTATACACTTTTTGGGCGGGATTCACGAAATCTACTTCCCCTACGTGTTAGCGCATCCCATCATGATTATCCCCATGATTGCCGGCGGGTTTGCCGCCGACTTGTGGTTCACAATTTTAGACGCCGGACTGGTGGCCACCCCGTCCCCCGGCTCCATCTTTGCTTACCTGGCCGTCATCCCCAGAGGGCAGCATTTCGCCGTTTTGACCGGCGTTTTGATTGGCGCGGTCGTTTCCGCCGCTGTGGGTATTTTTATCCTTCGGGTTCGCCCGGTCAAAGAGACGGAAGACGTGGAAGAAATGGAAGCCGAAGCCGCCGGTGTGCCTGGATTGGCCTAATCATTCAATAAAACGAGACTAGAGATTGGAGATTGAAGAGTCTCCAATCTCCAGTCTCCAATCTCAAGGAGCAGAAAATGTCCCGTTCCATCTCAGCCTCTGAAGTAAAAACCATTGTCCTGGCCTGTGAAGCCGGCATGGGTTCCAGTTTAATGAGCGTCAACGCCCTCAAAAAGAAGTTAAAAAAAGCGAAAGTAAGCGGCGTCACAGTTGTCCATAAAGCGGCTCGCGCGATTCCCGCCGATGCGAAGATTGTCATCGTTCATAAAGGGTTGGCCAAAGTCGTTCGCAAAAAGGCGCCAGAAGCGGTTGTTGTCACCTTCAGCCAATTTTTGAATGATCCTGCCTTTGACCGCGTGGTGAATGCCTTCACGGAAAATGGCGAGATTGTAGATACGGCGGGGTAAATTATGGCGATTTTATCCGCAGAACGCATTCGATTGGGGGCAACGGCCGTTTCCAAAGCCGACGCCATCCGCCAGGCAGGGCAATTACTTGTCCAGGGCGGCTGTGTCGAACCCGGCTACGTAGACGGCATGTTAGCCCGTGAAGAAACAATGTCCACCTATTTAGGCGAAGGCGTTGCCATCCCGCATGGTCAATTTGACAACCGCGCCCAAATCATCCAAACCGGCATTTCAGTTTTGCAACTGCCGGAAGGTATTGAGTGGGAAGATGGCGAAAAAGCGCATTTAATCATTGGCATCGCCGCCTCGGCCGATGAGCATGTTGGCGTTCTAGCCAACCTGGCTGAAGCGATTGAAGATGAAGAGATAACCCACAAACTCATCCACACCACCGATCCGGCTGTGATTTTGGCCGAGTTGGGGAAAGAGCAAGTTGAAGAACAGTAACCAGTAATCAGTGATCAGTTATCGGTAACCAGTTGTCCGATTACTGAATACCGATTACGGATTACTGAAAAAGAGGGCATGTAAAAATGAGACAACTCGACATCACTATCCAAAACCCGACTGGACTCCATGCCCGTCCGGCTAAGATATTTGTCAACACTGCAAAAAAGTTCAAGTCGGATATTCGCGTGCAGCATGGCGCGAAGAAGGCCAATGCCAAAAGTTTGATTTCCATGCTCACGCTTGGGGTGGAAACGGGGAGTGAAATTCGCATTCTGGTTGACGGCGCGGATGAGGATGAGGCGCTGCAAGTGTTGGAAACGGCCGTTCGCTCCGGTCTCGGCGAAAGCGAACACATCGAAAATAACGGAAAACAAAAAACAACCAACGAAAAACAACCAACCACCAGTAACCAGCAACCAATAACTAATAACCAAATTCAAGGCATCGCTGCCGCGCCGGGCATCGCCATCGGGCCGGTTTACCAATTTAAACAATCCGAACTGGCAATTGAAGAAACCTTCGCGGGCAGTTCAGAGGAACAAACGCGGCTGCAAGAAGCGATTGAACGGGCGCGGGGGCAGCTTGTCACCTTGCGCAAACAAATGATTGCCCGCGCTGCCGAAGCCGAAGCTGACATCTTCGACGTGCATCTGGAAATTCTGGACGATCCCGAACTTTTGGACGGCGTCCTGGCCAAAATCAACGCCAAGCAAAGCGCAGCGCAAGCATGGCAGGCCACGATTGACGCCCGCGCCAAGCTCGTCGCCGGGTTGGATGACCCGCTGCTGGCGGCCCGCTCGGCCGACCTGCATGACGTGGGCTATCGCGTGCTGCGCCTGCTGGTGGGCGCCGAAAATCAAGGCGCCAAACTGCCCGATCATCCCGTCGTCATCCTGGCCCATGATTTGTCGCCGTCGGATACGGCTTCGCTGGATAAAGATAAAGTGTTGGGATTTTGTACGGCCGTTGGCGGCCCCACCGCCCATTCCGCCATCATCGCCCGCGCCCTCAGCCTGCCAGCCATTGTCAGCGCCGGGGAGAAGGCGTTGGAAATTGAGGATGGCACGGTTGTGATTGTGAATGGCTCGAATGGGTTGTTGACGATTGCGCCGGATGAAACGGCCGTTTCCCAGGCCAAATCCGCCCGGCGGCAGTGGCAGGCCCAACGCGACGCCGCCGAAAAATCCGCCGCCCAACCGGCCGTCACCCAAGACGGCCACCGCGTCGAAATCGCCGCCAACATCGGCGGGCTGACCGACGCGCAAGAAGCCATGCAGTCCGGCGCCGAAGGCGTGGGCCTGCTGCGCACCGAATTTCTATTCCTGGATCGGGCCGAAGCGCCTACCGAGGACGAACAATTCACCGTTTACCGCGATGTGGCCCAGGCCATGCAAGGCCAGCCGGTCATCATTCGCACCCTGGACATCGGCGGCGACAAACCGCTGCCCTACATCGAAGTGCTGCCGGAAGCCAACCCCTTCCTCGGCGAGCGCGGCATCCGGCTGTGTCTGAACCGGCCGGAACTGCTGCGCGAACAGCTTCGCGCCATCCTGCGCGCCGCCGAATTTGGCAAGCTGCGTATCATGTTCCCCATGGTCGCCGACATCGCCGAATGGCGAGCCGCACGAGCCATTGTCGAAGAAATCCGAGCCGAATTGAATGCGCCTTCCGTTGAACTGGGCATCATGATCGAGGTGCCGTCAGCGGCATTGATGGCCGATGCCTTCGCGCCGGAAGTGGACTTTTTCTCGGTGGGGACCAACGACTTGACCCAGTACACGCTGGCAATGGATCGGATGCACCCCTCGCTGGCGGGAAAATCGGATGGGCTGCATCCGGCCGTCCTGCGCCTCATTGGGCGTACGGTGGAAGCCGCGCACGCCGCCGGAAAATGGACTGGCGTTTGTGGCGAACTGGGAGCCGATCCCCAAGCCGTGCCTATTCTCATCGGGCTGGGCGTGGATGAATTGAGCGTCAGCGTCCCGGCGATTCCGACGGTGAAGGCGCAGGTGCGTTCGTTAAAACTGGAAGAAACGAAATCTCTCGCCGAAAAGGCGTTAAATTGTGCGACGGCGCAAGAGGTAAGAGCATTGGCGTGAAACGTAAAACGTGAAACGTAATGGCTCTTTATTCACGCTTCACGCTTCACGTTTCACGTCCCCAGGACAATAAGGCGATCCGTAAATCGCCAAGAGGACAATTATGACATCAAAATACGAGCTTTACCGCTCGGCCAGTTATTCCCTGCCGGACAAAACCTGGGCCTGGAATATGTATGGGCCGGGTGTGGAAAATATTGGCAGAAACGGGAACCCGGAACTATTCCCCATCCCCGAACCGGGCGACGACCAACTGCTGGTGCGCGTGGACAGCGTGGGCATGTGCTTCTCCGACGTGAAACTCATCAAGCAGGGCGGCAGCCATCCCAAACTGTACAACCGCGATTTGGCCAACGATCCCACGCGATTAGGTCACGAAGTCGCCATCACCCTCATCAAAGTGGGCAAAAATTTGCAAGACCGCTACCAACCGGGCCAGCGGCTGGCCGTCCAGCCCGACATCTACCAGCAGGGTAAAAGCACCGCCTACGGTTACACCGTCCCCGGCGGCCTCATCCAATACCATCTGATTGGCCCCGAAGTGCTGGAAACGGACGAAGGGGCCTGCCTCCTGCCGTTGGAGGGCGACCTGGGCTATGCCGAATCGTCGCTGATGGAACCCTGGGGCTGTGTGATGGCCTCTTACACCCAAAGGCGGCGGCTGGAGCCGAAAGCGGGCGGCACGATGTGGATTGTGGGTCGTCCCGGCGACGAGCGCGAGTACCGGTTTACAAAGGGATTGGAGGCGCCGGCGACCATTGTTTTGACTGATGTACCTGCCTCCGTGCAAACTTTGGTCGCCCAAACCAACGCCGACATCATCACCCGCGATGGCTTGCTGCCCGCCGACTACGGCGACTTTTCGGCCGAACTAACCGGCGGCGCAGGCTTTGACGATATCGTGGTTCTTGACCCACGTTCGGCGGAGATGGTTAGCGAAGCGGCCAAACTCATCGCCCGGCGCGGCACGTTTAACATGGTCGGCGAAACGCGGCTGGACGGCTTGTGTCAAATTGACATGGGCCGGATGCACTACGATTACACGGCTTACGTCGGCAATCGCGGTCCAGACATCGCCGCTTCCTATGGCGAAGAACGGAATCGCTGCGAACTGCACCCGCACGGCTCGGTCGTCGTGATTGGCGCGGGAGGGCCGATGGGGCAAATGCACGTGCAGCGGGCCATCGAACTGCCTGACGGCCCGAAACTGGTGATTGCGACGGAAATCAACGACATGCGGCTGACGGCCGTCCAGGAACGTTTTGGCCCGCTGGCAGAGAAAAACGGCCGTACCCTACTCACCTACAATCCCATGACCAGTGATGAATCGCTTTACGATTTTGTCATGCAAGCCACCGACAATATGGGCGCCGATGACGTGGTGGTGAGCGTCCCCGTGGCATCGATCATGGCCGAAGCGGCGACGACGACGAATGCCAACGGGATGCTGGTCTTTTTTGCCGGCGTGCCCAACGGAACTTACGCGCCGATGGATATGAGCGACGTGTATCTGAATAACGCCCAATTCACCGGCACCTCCGGCTTGACGTTGGCTGACCAGCGTCTGGTGATGGAGCGGGCGCTGGACGGCTCGCTGTCGCCAGGACGCTCGGTGGCGGCCATTGGGGGGATGAATGTGGCCCCGGAAGCGATGCAAGCGGTGATGGACGGCCGTTTTCCCGGCAAAATCGTCATCTTCCCCCAAATCCCCGACCTGCCCTTGATGGGACTGGATGAATTGGCTGAAAAGCTGCCTGACGTTGCCGCCAAGTTGGATGAGGATGGTTTTTGGACGAATGAGACGGAAGCGGCACTCATCGAGAAGTATTGGGAAGGGAATTAGAGATTGGGAGATTGGGAGATTGAGAGATTTTCCAGTCTCCTAATCTCTTAATCCCCTAATCTCCAAGCCAAAGGTTTTTATGATGAAGAAAAGCAAACCACCCTCCCTCTTAACCCGTTACGCCCTGACCGGCGGTGCGATTGGCTTGTATTTTGGCCTGTTTTTCCGGCCAACGCGGGGGGCAAATTTTGGCTACGCGCTGGGTTTGGCGCTGTTGGTGGCGGTGGTGATGACGGGGCTGCATGGGTGGCGGGAACGGCCGTCTCTCTCCACTCTGCCCGCCTATTTTGCCATCACCTTTGTCAAAGCGGCGCTGGCGCTGTTGCTGCTGGAAGGGCGGCATCTGGTGTATGACTGGGGTGGGGTCGGACGGCTGCCATCCGCAACGGCCGTTACCATCTTCACCGTCATCATGGGCGCGGCGACCGGGCTGTGGTTCGCTTATGACCAAAACCGGCAAACAGCGGCAATCGGTAAGGAATGATGGCTCTTTGGGAACTCATGGGGCTGACAAGCCGTGAAACGTGAAGCGTAAAACGTGTCCAGAGGCGCATCACGTTTCACGCCAGTCTAAAAATTATGATTTACACACTTACCCTTAATCCGGCCGTGGACAGGGAACTGACCGTCCCGGCGATTGAATTTGATACTGTGCTACGGGCCAGCGAGTGGCGCGTGGATTTTGGCGGCAAAGGGTTCAACGTCTCGCGGATGCTGCGCTCTTTGGAAGCGGCAAGTACGGCGCTGGGCTTTGTGGGCGGGCGCAGCGGCGAACTGCTGCGCGATGGGCTGGAGTCGCTGGGTATCCAGACGGATTTCGTCTGGGTGGCGGGCGAGACGCGGACGAATGTGAGTATTGTGAGTCAGGCAGACGGCCGTTACATCAAAGCCAACGAACCCGGTCCCACCATTTCCGCCGATGACCAGGAAAAGCTGCTGGCGCAAATCCGGCGGCTGTCGCGGGCGGGCGACTGGTGGGTGCTGGCGGGCAGTTTGCCGCCCGGCGTTCCGGCGACGTTTTATGCCGACATCATCGCCATTTTGCATGACGCGGGTGCGAAAGCCATCCTGGACACCAGCGGGGCAGCATTAAAAGAGGGGTGTCAGGCACGGCCGTTTCTGGCCAAACCCAACGATGTTGAAGCGGGACAACTCACCGGCCTGCCCGTGCAAAATCGCACCCAAATCGCTGCTGCCGCCCAAGCCGTTCAGGCAGCGGGCGTAAGCAACGTCGTCATTTCCCTGGGCAAAGCTGGCGCGATGCTGGCCGACGGCCAACAAACAACGATTGTCGCCAGCCCTGCCATTAAGGAAGCCAACCCCATCGGCGCGGGCGATTCGATGGTGGGCGGTTTGACCTGGGGTTTGAGCCAGGGCATGGAAGTGGCCGAGGCTTTGCGCTGGGGGATTGCCTGCGGGGCGGCGACGGCGAGTATGAAGGGAACGGCCGTTGGCTCGCGCCAATTAGTCGAAACCCTGGTTAAACAGATCGAAGCAAACAACATGAAACATAAAACGTGAATTTTCACGCATCACGCATCACAGGAGAAATATCATGTCTTTTGATGTCAACCAAACCAAAACCTACAGTCAATCCCTTGAAGATGTAAAGACGGCCGCGCTGGGCGCGATTGACGGCCTGGAAGGGAAAGTTCTAAAACAGAGCGAAAATCACATTGAGGCCAAGTTCGACAAGAAAATACTGGGCAAAGTGTTGGGCGACCGCACTCAAATAGAAATTGATCTATCTGCCGCCAACGGCGAAAGTCAGGTAGATGTGACGGTTTACCCGCTTGACCCCGTTGGCCGTAAATTGATGTTTGGCGCGCGCAAAGGGGTATCGCAAACGGTGATGACCTGGTTTTGGGCGCATTTGGAACACCGGCTCAAATGACCCGCATCGGCCATTTGCCATTTTTGCGCGCCAGGTAATCTTGACGGTGTCTGGCAAAATCGGAGTCAAGGGTGGATAACGGCCGTAATGCCCCACCCACCGCCACATCCGGATCAATCGAACGCAGTTTGGTGCTCACCCAAAAAGTTGGGCTTTGTTCATCCCACACAAAACGGGTTTCGGGGACAATACGTGCCAACTGCGCCTGCAAATCCGGGTCGGGATGGGCGTGCAATTTAGCCCAGGCCGGCTCATCCATCCCCCAAATATCGTCCTGGCTAATGGCGCCTACACGAAATCCGGTCTTGATAGCCCGCGCCGTCAATTCATACAGCCCCACCTCGTCAAAGTTTGACCAACTGGCGTCGTCGGCAGCGATGAAGGTGTAAGCCAGCCATTGGGCGGCCTGGAGGTTGTTGACCGCGATACGGCCGTCGGCCACAACCAGACTCGCCAACGCCAAATCAATCTCCGCCTGCACCGCTAATCCCAACGATCCCGCATCCCGCAAAAAATAATCCAGCCGGTCAGCGCACAACCGGGGCGATGGCTGCTCCAACAGCGGGAAATTCTCCTCCTCCAAAAAATCGCGCCAATCATAGCCAAATCGAGCCAGCGTTACCGGAAGATCGGTTGTCGCCACAAACGCCTCTTTCTTTTCATCGTGATAACTTTGGCCGTCGTGGTCGTCAAACACATAATCAATCACATGGCTAAACGCCGTGTGGCTTACGTCATGCAGCAAGGCGGCAATTTGCTCCTCCACCGACGCGCCCAACTGCCGCACCAAAATCATCGCCCCCACCGAATGGTCAAAGCGGGTTGTTTTGTCAGTAATACCAATCAGCCCGGTAATGCCATGCTGTAAAACGCCTTTCAACCGCTGAAGAGCGTCCGTTTCCAGCAAAGCCAACAAAACCGGTTCGTCAATTTCTATCGCCCCATAAACAACATCGTCGTAAATCATTTGGAAATTTTATCATCAAAAAAGCCAAATACGAGGTAAAAACCCTCACATTTGGCTTTTATGCCCGCTCCGCTTCACCGTGTCGCCATCTTTCCTTAACGAATTATGAGCGTGACATTCGTCATCTTGCCCCGCATGACAAATGTCACCACTCATCCAAATCACACCCAAAGTCTATTGCAGGCTATTGTAACTTATTGCACAATACAGCAGCATACATGGGCGGACTGCGCTCATTACCTTTTTACTTGAAAAACGGCCGTCACCGGCCATCAAGCAACCCCATCAAAACTCATCACAGGAGGATGGAATGCGTAAAAACCAACTGTACATCATGGGACTGCTCATCGCAGTCGTTTTAGCAGCCGCGGGGCTGCTCTGGGAAGGCGACGTCCAGGCAGCCGCAGAGCCAGCTCAAAACCCAGACGCTGCTCCCCTGGCGCAAGATGGCGGCGGCGCAGATGCGGACAGCGAAGGCGACGCCCCCTTCGTCCCCACCGACCACAGCCAATTCGTAGAATTGCAGCAAGAATTCGCCACCGGTCCCGAAGTTACGGCCGCTTGCCTATCCTGCCATGTGGATTCGGCCAAAGAAATCATGTCCACCACCCACTGGACATGGGAATTCGAACATCCCGACACCGGCCAAACCTTGGGCAAAAAACACGTCATCAACAACTTCTGCATCGCTATAGATTCCAATGAACCGCGCTGCACAAGCTGTCACGCCGGCTACGGATGGACAGACAACACCTTCGACTTCAGCAACGAACAAGCCGTAGACTGCCTCGTCTGCCACGACACCACCGGAACCTACAAAAAATTCCCCACTGCCGCCGGCCACCCGGCCTACGAACCCAAAGAATTCCCTCCCGGAAGCGGCAACATCTGGGAACCACCCGACTTAACCTTCGTGGCCCAAAACGTCGGCCTGAGCAGCCGCGAAACCTGCGGCGCCTGCCACTTCTATGGCGGCGGCGGCGACGCCGTCAAACACGGCGACATGGACTCCTCGCTCGCCAACCCCGACCGCGAACTAGATGTGCACATGGACGCCGCCGGTGAAAACTTCGCCTGCACCGACTGCCACCAATCAAACGGGCACGCCGTTGAAGGCAGCCGCTACAGCATGAACTCCACCGACAAAGAAACCTGCGAAAGCTGTCATACAGCCGAACCTCATCAAGAAAAACTACTCAACGACCACATAGACCGCATCGCCTGTCAAACTTGCCACATTCCCGAATACGCGCGCGGCGGCGTCCCCACAAAAATGTGGTGGGACTGGTCCAAAGCCGGTGACCTCAACGAAGACGGTTCCATCAAAATCATCAAAGATGAAGAAACCGGCCACGCCGTTTACGATTCCCGCAAAGGCGAATTTGAATACGGCGAAAATGTTGTGCCGCAATATATCTGGTTCAACGGCCAGGTGGATTACACACTCATCGAGCAAAAATTTGACCCGAACGAAGTCGTTGTTGTCAATCCACCGCAAGGCAGCATCAGCGATCCTAATGCCCGCATCTGGCCGATGAAGGTTTTTGAAGGGACCCAGCCTTACGACAGCGTCAATAACAATTTGGTTGTCCCTCACCTCTTCGGTAAAGACGACACCGCTTATTGGAAAAATTTTGAATGGGGGCCGGCCATTGAAACAGGCATGGCTTATCGCGGCGTACCCTACAGCGGTTCGTACGATTTCGTTCATACACGCATGTATTGGCCCATCACCCACATGGTGGCTCCGGCCGAGAACGCGCTGGAATGCAACGACTGCCACACAGAAGAAGGCGGCCGCCTTGATTTCATTGCCCTGGGCTATGACGAAGCGGCAGCTAAGCGGCTGACTCACTTCCCGCCCACCCTTTCCATTGAGGTGCTCAACGCGCCCGATAACTCGCCTACACGCTGCTCCGAATGCCACGAGGAAAATTATCACTCATGGACAGAAAGCGCCCACGGCGAAAACGGCGTAGGGTGTGTCGCCTGCCATACGCTGGATGGAAATGACCCTGCCGCCGGCGCCGGCGAAGGCGTTAGCCAACATCCGGCCGTCGCTTACACAGTCAATAAAGACGCCAATTTATGCGGGGCCTGCCATCTGGATGAGTTCCGCGATTGGGAACACAGCGGCCATGCAAAGGTTGAAGGCGATCCGATTGCCTGTGTGGACTGCCACCAACCGCATACGCAGCAGCAGCGCATTGA